>NZ_JAYEEY010000003.1:0-274161 GCF_035156415.1 Algoriphagus persicinus | reverse complement strand
TCACTACTGATGATGCATTGTTTGAGAGATCTTCTATCAATTGCGCAAAAGCAGTTCCCGCCGAACCTGTGGATTCTGGGTCCAAATATTTTGCCCATACTTCTGCTGACACCACATCACCAGGCATGACAGCCAATGATTTGGCCAATCCATAGATCTCATTCCCTGCGCCATTGAGCCTCATGGAATACGTTTTTTCCATCCCCTCATCTGTATGATCAAAGATATCCGCATTTATCCGGGTGATCTCCCCATATCGACTGAAATAGGTTTGTTCATACGCTTTGGTGGCAGCATCATCTTCCAGGGTTGCCAAATAAATATCCGGATCTTCAGGTTCGGTTTTAAAGGTGGCCACCCACGTGGGCAAAGTCGTTTTTAAATGACTTTGCCCATTTTTTTTGCCCCTATTTCACTGTTTGACCATTGAAGATAAAAGCCTGATGGAACAGTTAAAACTGATTGCTGAACTTGAATCGGAAGAAAAAAATTTGGCCTTTAAAATGATAAACACCTTCATGACCAAAAAGAAGTTCAAGGATTTCTTCCAGAAAATGTGGCTGCTCTATAAAAAGCAAAAACCCGGACTTGCCGGGCTTAAGCATGAGTGATTGGATAAAATGTCTTTTTCAGCTTAATCTTTCGAGATTCAATAGGTAAATCCATATTAGGAACCAATAAGCTTGTTACTATAAATTCTTGCCCTCCCTTTAGCCGAATGACAGAGTAATTGTAGCTGTCCCAAGGAAACCATTGCATCCGGTTTTCCGCCAACGGATAAGATTTAAACCGCTTTATCAATTCAATATCACTAAAAGAAAAACTGACTGACTCGCCCTTTCGGTTTATTGTAATTCTTTGCCCTATAGGATCATAAAAAAATATATCTCCCTTGTTCCTCGAATAATAATTTATGTGAAGGATTAATAAAGGAACAAAAAACAATAAAAACAATGCGGCAGATAGTTGGACAAATATCCAAGTATCTCCAGACCCAAATCTATTTTTCATATAAAAAGGCAAAATAAACGATCCAATTAAATAGATTAAAATTGGCCACGAATTTTTAAAATGATGTTCAAAACTAATTTTATATGTAAACATTCCTTTCGATTTACCTTGGTCTCCAACCACTCCTTAAAGCATTATCAAAGTCATTCTTAAATTGCCAATACTGGCTACTTATTTCGTTTCTCATTGGTTGCCCCATATCCCAAACTTTTTCCCCTAAGAAAAATAAGCCTCCTATGGCAGCGCCATATGGCCCACCTAGGTAACTCAATGCTGCAAGTGAAGAACCTGTCCCAATCATATGATAGCTGTATCTAGCTCCACTTAAGTTACCCTGAGTGTAACTATAGGTGTCAACAACAGCTGATGCACCAGATAAATATGTTCCTGTATTTGATAAAACTTTCCCAAAGTTTCCAATTGTATTCAAACTAGTAAACGGCTTTGTCGCCGATGTCATTGGCTGATTACCAAATAAGGAAAGATTTCTTCCCGTTAATTGATAATTGCCGCTCAAACCTCTCCTAAACCCTTGCTGATAAAGACTTGTGCTTCTATTTTCTCCAAGTAACCACATCCCTTCTCCAGCAAGGCTTAAGCCTGTCCCAAAATCCCCTAAACTATAATTTCTCCCAAAATTTTCTCCGTCATTAATTCGTGATGCAGTAACTGTAACTTCATCAAGTGTACCCCCTTCATAAGTTTTTCCCTTTTCATCTTTCCCCTGTTGCTGGCTTATAAAATCTCTTATCTCATTTGGATCATTCGTTGAATATCTGTCCGCTTCCTCTACCCACATCCCGTTGGGATCGATCAGTCTCACAGGGTTATTTAAAGTGTAATTGTACGGGCTATAGGCCTGATACATTTCAGCCATCGGGTCCGAGCTGGTCCAGCGGGCTATTGCCGGGTCATAAAAACGTGCTCCATAATCGTATAGATTGAGGTTTAGGTCCGGGATAAGTTCTTTCCCGTTATATAGGTACTTGTTTTCCGGTGCTTGAGAGTAGCTATTAAACCGGCCTCCGAAAGGGTAGTAATCATCCTTCTGAACAATATCAGTAGGTGTATGGGTTACTTCAAAGTCATCAAAGAATACTTCCACCGGAGTTGTATTTTCATTGGATAAATAAATATACACATATCCAGGTTCTGTTATTGTGACTGGATTAATCGAAATGTATTCATGGCTTATATCCGATCCATCCTCCTGTGCCGCCGTTGAAATCTGCTTGAATAAGGTATTCTCAACCTGTTGAAAGTTCAAATCGAACACCATCAGATTCAAATAGGCCATTGGAGCACCTGCATTTTGCTCCCCATTGCCACCAAGAAGGCCAATGAAGGAGGGCATAGCTTCACTTCCCGGACTTATAGCATCTATCACTACTGATGATGCATTGTTTGAGAGATCTTCTATCAATTGTGCAAAAGCAGTCCCCGCCGAACCTGTGGATGATGGATCCAGGTACTTAGCCCATACTTCTGCTGACACCACATCACCTGGCATGACAGACAATGATTTGGCCAATCCATAGATCTCATTCCCTGTGCCACTGAGCCTCATGGAATAGGTTTTTTCCATCCCCTCATCTGTATGATCAAAGATATCCGCATTGATCCGCGTGATCTCGTCATATCGACTGAAATAGGTTTCTTCATACGCTTTGGTGGAAGCATCATCTTCCAGGGTTGCCAAATAAATATCCGGATCTTCAGGTTCGGTTTTAAAAGTGGCACGTATATTCCCCAAATGATCCTTCCAAGAAAAACATCACAACTGGTACGATTATTTTTGATTTTATTTCCTATCTTATTGTACATTTTTCTAAAAACCTAAATCCATACACCATGAAAAAATTTTTAGTGTTTTCAGGTATTTTAATTTCCGTTTTCGCCTGTCAGGATGGCGAACTACAGTCACCTTCTATTTCCAAAGATGGCTTCATATTAGAAAGGTTGAACAGAATAAATGTTGAAATCAAAACTGTCAACAATGCCCGACAGGCGGGAGGAATTGTAAACTGGATGGCCTCTATCAATGAGTCTCTTGCGGCTCATTCCCTTCAACTGGGAAAAATAGAATATTATGGAGCTGACGGGGCTGGCAATACAGTTTTTTTTAATGATAGAGGCAACAAACAATTGGATGCTGACTTCGTGCCCGGAGACTTGCGTAGAGGTGGCTTCTCTGATATTGCCTATGCCCTTGATGGAACTGAAGGTGCAACAACAAGTGGATTGAGTCAGGCTCAGACTGATGAAGCAATCCTTAGAGCAATGAATACCTGGGACAATATTTCTTGTTCTAAAGGTTTAGAACTAACGAGTCTGGGAGCAAGCCCATTTGACCTTGGGTATGTTGAAGCACTTGTAACCAGTGGAGCAGAAGGATCTTTTTTCTTCACGGACATTATGCATTCAGGATTTAATACCACAGTAGCGGATGCTGTTTTTGGACCAGGCAGTAATGTCTTAGGAGTTACATTCACATTTCTTTGGTTAGATGGTATTGAACCTACAGATATTGACAATAATGGAAAAGATGATGTGGCATTCCGGGATATTTATTATAACGATGCCTTCTCATGGGCTGATGGAAGTAATATTGATGTTGAGACAGTTGTCCTTCATGAAACCGGACACGGACTAAGTCAGGCACATTTCGGTGAATTATTTCTTAGTGAGGCCAATGACAAATTTCATTTTTCTCCAAGAGCAGTTATGAATGCTGGCTACACGGGTATTCAAACTAATATCGGAAAAACTGATCAGGCAAGTCATTGCAGCAATTGGGGCGCATGGCCTAATAATTAGTAATCCAGTATATTTCGATATCAAATTCAGGGGCCTGTATTCAGGCTCCTTTTTTTATTTAGAATAACTTGAGATCCTCAAAAGCAAAATTCTGAAACACGTCTCGGAATGAGGCATAAAAAAACCAGGTATCTGACCATCTTCAGGGTGAGTTAAAATTGATTGGTATTATTAGGTAAATGTCCTTTAATCCACTTTCCCCGCTAATGTCTTACCCTGNTGAGTTAAAATTGATTGGTATTATTAGGTAAATGTCCTTTAATCCACTTTCCCCGCTAATGTCTTACCCTGGTCGCTTTGAATGACTTCGCAAGAATAATACTGTGAGGCTTGCTTTTCATTCAGTTCTCCACCGTCAACCCACCCCAGACAATACATCATCATCCACACGCTTGAATCTACGTCTGATATGAGGTACTATCTTTAAAAACAAGAAGTTTTAGAAAATTTTTACTTTTACGATACCGAAGAGGAAAGGTCCAGCTCCTGTTCTTTGGACATTTGGGGTTGATAGGACTCGTTGAATGGTGTGTAGGTTTTCCATCATGCGTAGATCGTGGTAAGGATTTTCTTTTGGACTGCAACATAGCTTTTCATTTTCAAGCCATGCTTTTCGTAGGTGCGATTGAATAGGCTGTAGAATGGCTTCACCTTGTAAGTGATCGCCTGGAATGCCGGCATGAACATAGCCCTTCTGATCCTTGAATTGCCTTTTTTTGAAATTTTGGTTTTTCCATTGTGATTTCCTGATTGGTGTTCAATCACATCATAGCCAGAATTGCTGACTAGTTGTTTGGCATTTTCAAAAAATTCAAATCCGTTCGTTTCAGCCAATACTATCGCAGTTGTCAGCATCCCAACTCCTTTAATTCTACAAATATTACTGGCCCTTTCCCAAATTCCTTCCTCTGATTGAAGTTGATTCTTGATCGCAGATGCAAGCTGATCATGCTGCTTGTCGATCAGTTTAATCATATTCTCCAATTGCTTTTCAATTGCCTTTGAGAAATACATACCGTTTTTAATGGCATGGAGCTGATTTTTTGAGATGGTCTTTTGTTCTTGCAAACTTTGGTGATGTCTAGTCAAAGAACGGAGTTCATAGAAAAAACTGCCAAAGGATGACCAGACAGGCAGGCATTGTTCTGCTCCCATCTGAGCAAGGCCTTTAGAGTCTATGCTGTCTTTTTTCGACTTATTTCCAAGCGATCTGAGATAATTCTTCGCTTTGTTAGGTAAAACCACTGACACAGAATAGTCCTTTTCAAACAGGTACAAAGCACAAGACTCATGGTAATTTCCAGTAGCTTCCATACAGATAACCAAAGGAATATCTTTATCCTTTTGGTTCTTTCTAATCCAAGAACCCATGGGTTTAAAACCAGCTTTGGAATTGGTAAAAGTCTAGGTAGTCTTTACGGAGACTTTTTGGCTACAATCTATAGTGGATAAACAGCCATGGATGGATTTACTGGAAATATCCAGCCCGAGAGAATATTTTAACATACAATTTGTAGTTAGAAAAATAGGATCCTCTCATAATCTTTACTCATCGGTATGGAACATTGAAGGAATCCTTCATGCTTGGGTACTATTCAGACTCGAAGAGGAAAAAATAAAGGTGTGCTTCCTACACCGCAGTATCAACAAAGCTGTACTTAGTTTGTAAATCTGGCTATACCTTTATTCTGTTTTTTGGTTCCGTTTAAAGATATGAGTTGTAAACCCCAACCAGTCCAACGGTAATTTTACTAATCCCAGTTGGAGAAGCAGTCACATCAAAATATACTACAAACCACCCGCTATCCAGCTTCTCTAGCATCTGCACTTAAATCAACCCAACTAACACATTTTTCAAGCCAATTAAAGTGTTCCTACTCTGCTAGATATTCTCGACGAAATTCTTAATTTGGTCTCGGGTCAAGCCAAGAAACCTTCTGACAAATAAGATCTAGACTTAATAGGGGAATTATAGAGTTTCGTGTATATGATTGTTACCTAGCCTCTGACAAGGCTAAGTATTGGGTCGCCAATCCACTGTGGCTTTCCACATTGCCTTATTGTGTTTTTGAAAAATTGAAGTGAAAAATTCTTATCCTATTCGTCATAGCTGTGATTCTTTTATGAGAAAATTATTTTTGCTTGTATTCTTTTTTGCTGTTGGAAGCATCGCCGCACAGACGGTAAGCGGTGTAGTTCGAGAAAAGGCAACAGGCCTTCCTCTTCCATTTGCTAACGTTTTTGTCAACAATACCACTCAGGGAATAGCCACCGATAGCGAAGGTAAGTTTAGCCTGTCCGGTGATTTTCCTTCCCAAATCGAATTGGTGGCCTCTTTTATGGGCTATATGACCGAGGTCAAATCCGTTTCCTTTGAGGGTCAAAACCAAGCGGAGGTGATTTTTGAGCTTAGCTTCAATGAGTCCAATCTTTCCGAAATTGAGCTCAAAGCCAAGCGTGATAAATCCTGGGAACGAAAATTCAAGAAATTCGAAGAGGTGTTTTTGGCTGTACCGGACGATCCTTTCAAATCCCAAATTGAAATTCTCAATCCCTGGGTCTTGGAGTTTGACAAAGTCAAGTCCGACCAAGGTCCAAACTATCTCCAGGCATCAGCACAAGAACCCCTGAAAATCACCAATTGGGCACTAGGTTATCGTATGAACTATTATCTTCAAGACTTTCGCCTTTTGCGTAATGGGTCAAGATATTTCGGTCAGGTACACTATGAACCATTAACTCCAATTGATACCCAAGAGGAATTAAGCTGGGAATATGCGAGGCAAGTCAACTATCACAGTTCGTTACGAAAACTCAACCAGTCTATTCTACTCAATTCTCCAGATTCAGTTTATTTTAGTTTGTTTAAAACGCTACCCGATCAAACAAATCGACGTAAAACCAATGACTTCTCCGTTGAACTGAACCAATCTATTTTTCCGATTCAGAAAGATTCCATTCTACGAAGGCCTCTAGGGGATGGTAACTTTCGTATTTTCTTGACAGACCGCTTGGAAATACATCATATTGACAAGCCTTGGCCAAATGATTACTATACGAACATTCATCACCCAATTAGCTGGATTGAGGCCCCGGAAGGATTTTACAATATAGATCGAAACGGAACCCTTCTCAATCCTACCCAGTTGGTTCTCTCCGGATATCTTGGCCGTCAACGGGTAGCCCGAACCCTTCCGCTTGACTTTGTCCCACAATCTGAATTTCAGGCTGGCGATACCCGATCTGAGGAGATCATCACTGGGCCAAATACCGAACTCAATCGCTTTCGGGAAAAAGTATGGCTGACTACCAACAAATCCTATTTCTATCCCCGAGAAACAGCTTGGATTGGCGGGCATATGCTCTACCAAGACGCATTTTTGGCTGATTCGCTAAGTCGTGTAGTTCATGTGGATATTATAAGGGAGAACTTTGAGGTTGTCCAATCTGCAACTTTCCCTATCCGGCAAGGCAGAATTGAAGGAGGCTTGGTATTGCCTAAAGAAATGAAACCGGGAGATTATGCCATTCGGGCTTATACAAGTTGGAAGCTTAATTTTCCGGAGGCGGATCAATTTATAGCTCCCTTTTTGGTGATGGAGGAAGGCTTTAGGCCTGAGGTAGGGACAACTGAATCAGAGATTTTCCCGGATGCCATAGCCATAAAATCTGATTTTACCATTGTCGATTCGTTAAGCTATCGGGTCATGGATTTAGAATTTAACTTAATTGACGAGTTCGAAAATCCCATTGACGGGGAGTTTGTTCTTTCCATAACTGATGCTGATCAGGTAGTCGATATGAATCAGGGAATCCGGCTAGAGCAGGCTATGAATTGGCTGGATGAAGATTTGCCAGAAACCTATAAGAGCAGTCTCAGCTATCCGGTGGAGTACGGGATATCAATTCAGGGTAAGTTTACTCCGGATAATAAACGTCAAGGCTTGGTCAACCCTATTACCATAGTCCGGGGAGATCTGGAAGATTACGGGCAAGTCATGACGGATTCTTCGGGATACTTTTGGGCGACTGGCTTGAACTACCAAGACACTGCCCAGATAGCTGTGGCTGCTGTTAATGATAAGCTTAGACCTTTTGGGTCAGTAGAATTGATACCTATGGATAAACCAGTATTAGGAACCAATTATCCGAAACTGGCATACCGGAAAGTTGCCGTTCCCTCGGAGGATTACTTTTTGGATATCTCAGGGGACTATATTCTTTTGGAAGAGTTTGTCAAGGAAGGAGTGAAGGTAGAAGATGAAAGATCTCAGTGGTTCGGATATGGGGAGCCGGACCGGGTGATGTCCAAGGATCAGTTGTCAATGAGTTTAAACATGATGAATGTTTTACAAAGAATGGGTTTTAATTCAACCAATTATAGGCTTGGAAATTTTAATGTAGGGCAAAGAACAGGTGCTCCTTTATTGATTATCGATGGAGCACCTTATCCGTTTTTAGAAAATCAAGAATTTAAAGAAATTATCGAATCCTATCAGCCGCAGGAGCTTGAATCTGTTGGGATTTACACATTTAGCTCCAGTGTTTTTGGAATGGCAGGCTATGCAGGGGTGGTGGTTTTAAACACCAAAAGAGGTCAGCGGTATAGTAAAAATCCTAACAAAAAATTCAATTCAGAAGGTTTTCAGTTTTTTTCTATTCCGGGGTTTACCACTTTTCCTGAATTTCCGAAAAATCCTCCAGCTGATCAATACCTTAGGAAAAAACCTACCATCTACTGGGAGCCAAAAGCAAAGACAAGCAATGGGGTATTCCAAGTAAACGTCAAAGTGCCTTATGGAATAGATAGATTGCGAATCCAGGTTGAAGGCAGGTCGTTGGATGGAGAGGCAATCTATAAAGTGATTCAATTAGAGAGATAGTTGAAAATTATCGGATCATTAAACACCAAATATTATACCAGTTGAAATTATTTAATCAAATCAAACTTGATAAAGTCCTTCCCCTTCTATAAGCAGC
This sequence comes from Algoriphagus persicinus, assembly GCF_035156415.1. NCBI lineage: Bacteria > Pseudomonadati > Bacteroidota > Cytophagia > Cytophagales > Cyclobacteriaceae > Algoriphagus > Algoriphagus persicinus. The sequence goes on along the minus strand of NZ_JAYEEY010000003.1, from coordinate 265,353 downwards.
CCGATTCCAAAGACTGTGGCCCCACCTGTCTTCGGATAATAGCCAAGCACTATGGTAAGCTGATATCGATCAAGGAAATCCGTGAAATCTCTGAGACGACCCGCGAAGGAAGCAGTATGCTCAAACTGAGCGATGCGGCTGAGTCTATTGGATTTAAGAGCATTGGAGCCAAGCTTAATTTTGAAAAGCTAAAGACCGCTCCAATGCCCCTGATTGTGCATTGGAATAAAAACCACTATGTAGTGGTCTATCGAATTAAAAAAAATATAGTCTATATTTCTGATCCTGCTTACGGGTTGATCAGCTATACGAAGGATGAATTTATTTCAAGGTGGATAGGCAACAATGCTGACGAATATTCCACGGAAGGCATTACCCTGTTATTGGAAGTTACCCCAGCCTTTAAGAAGCAGAATTGGGAGGAAAGCGAAAAGCGTTCACTGGGCTTTCTTTATCAGTACTTGACCAACTACAAGAGCCTGATTATCCAGTTGTGTGTGGGACTTTTGGCAGGAAGTCTTTTACAGCTTATTTTTCCCTTTTTAACCCAAAGCATTGTTGATGTAGGGATTCAAAACCAGGATATTGGGTTTATCTATTTGGTTTTAGTGGCGCAGGTGATGCTTTTTCTGGGTCGTACCAGTGTGGAAGTATTTCGAAGTTGGATCCTGCTTCACCTCACCACCAGGATTAATATCTCTCTTGTTTCTGATTTTTTAAAAAATTAGAGATTATTTTTTCCATACGCTATTAAATAACAAATCAATCCATAAACGAGAATTCTTGAAAAGAACTAAGAATTATTTCTTCTGCAAATAATTAGTTTCGAAAAACTGGCATAAAAATGAAATTTTAGCCAGTTTCCCTTCAGAACCAACACAATATATTGAAATAAACTATAAAAGTAAAAAAAATTACTAATTTAGTTTGATTTTGAAAATCACTCTTCTCTTTTTATCGTTATTTAAAAATCCAAAATTTTATTGAAACCCCTTTAAACCGTATAATTGCTGATAATGATTGAATTGAGTCAGTTTTATTTCAAATCTGATAATTTTGATAAAAATGGTGATTCTCAAACAAAATGCCCTGTTCCTAAATAATATTCCACATGAGAGGCCTATTAGTAATCATTTTCTTTTTTGCGTTTGGAGACATCGCCGCACAGACGGTAAGCGGTATAGTTCGAGAAAAGGCAACAGGCCTTCCTCTTCCATTTGCCAACGTTTTTGTCAACAATACCACTCAGGGAATAGCCACTGATAGTGAAGGCAAATTTAGTCTGTCCGGTAATTTCCCCTCCCAAATCGAATTGGTGGCCTCTTTTATGGGCTATATGACCGAGGTCAAATCCGTTTCCTTTGAGGGTCAAAACCAAGCGGAGGTGATTTTTGAGCTTAGCTTCAATGAGTCCAATCTTTCCGAAATTGAGCTCAAAGCCAAGCGTGATAAATCCTGGGAACGAAAATTCAAGAAATTCGAAGAGGTGTTTTTGGCGGTACCAGACGATCCTTTCAAATCCCAAATTGAAATCCTGAATCCCTGGGTCTTGGAGTTTGACAAAGTCAAGTCCGACCAAGGACCAAACTATCACCAGGCATCAGCACAAGAACCCTTGAAAATCATCAACTCGGCTCTTGGTTATGAAATTGAATATTACCTTCAGGATTTTCGTATGATGCGAACAGGTTCAAGGTTCTTTGGCCAGGTATTTTACAAACCACTGAATAAATCAGATTCAAAAAAAAAATCAGAATGGGAAAATGCCCGACAAGCCAATTTCTCTAGTTCTTTGAGGTACCTGAATCAATCTATCCTCCTCAATACCCCCGACTCATCCTATTTTGCCTTGTTCAGAAACGTACCCGGAAGACTGGACCGGAGAAGATCGAACGACTTTATCGCTGAACTCAATGAAACTATCATCCCCCTGAAGAAGGATTCCATCCTAAGAAGACCCTTGGGTGATGGAAACTTCCGTATTTTCCTTCGTGATAAAATAGAAATCCACCACCTGGATAAGAAATGGTCAAACGATTATTACAGCACTATCTTCCATCCTATCAGTTGGATTCAGACCCCAGAAGGCTTTTATGATATAGATCGAAACGGAAACCTCCTCAATCCCACCCAGCTGATTCTTTCTGGATATCTCGGAAGACAGCGGGTAGCCCGAACCCTTCCGCTTGACTTTACTCCCCAATCTGATTTCATAGCCGATAGCTTCCAAACAGAGGTAGTTGTCAAAGATCCTGCTGTCCAACTCAACCGTCTCAGAGAAAAAGTATGGCTGACAACCAACAAGTCCTATTTCTATCCCGGCGAAATGGCTTGGATCGGTGGGAGGATGCTCTACCAAGAGCCTGTTATAGGAGATTCACTCAGCAGGGTGGTCTATGTGGATTTGATTAATTCCAATTCAGAGGTCATTCAATCAGCCACTTTCCCTATCCTGCAGGATAAGATTTCAGGTGGTTTGGTGGTTCCGCAGGATCTGAAGCCAGGTGATTATGCCCTTCGAGCCTATACACATTGGAATCGGAATTTTGGAGAACTCGATCAGTTTTTGACTCCCTTTTTGGTTTTGGAACCCGGATACTGGCCAAAGGTCGATATTCCCGAATCCGAGACTTATGTTGGGGAAATTGAGGTCAACACTTCATTCACCCTCAGTGATTCGCTCAGCTATCGGGTGATGGGCCTGAGTGTGGCACTAATCGACGGTTTCCAAAATCCGATTGAGGGTGAGTTTATCCTCAGTATTACAGATGCGGAATCCGTTATCGATGTACGGCAAGCAAACAGTCTTGAACAGGCGATGAATTGGCTCGACGATCCCCTCCCCAAGGATTTTGAATCAGATCTTTCCTATCCGATCGAATATGGAATATCGATACAGGGTAGGTTTATTCCTGACAACAAACGTCGTCCTCTCATCAACCCGATAACCATTGTTCGTGGAGATTTGGAAGATTACGGACAGGTGACCACTGATTCTGCGGGTAGGTTTTGGGCCACAGGATTGTATTTTAAGGATACTGCCCAGATTGCAGTAGCAGCAGTGGACAGTAAATTGAGACCTTTTGGCTCTGTCGAATTGAACACATTCAGCAAACCTGCTCCCTCTTCCCAATTTCCAAAGATCAGGTACCAGATACTACCCGTTCCTTCCACTGAAAATCCCCTCGATATCTCCGGGGATTATATTCTTCTGGAAGAGTTTGTCAAAGAAGAAGTGCGAATAAAAGAGACGATGGCAGATCGAAATTATGGGTACGGTGAGCCAACTCAGCAGGTTGGACCCGAGGAGCTGGAGCGATTGACAATGCCAGAAATTTGGGGTAAACTAAGGTTCAGGGGAGGGAAGTTTGGCAACTACAATTTCGGAGAAAAAGTTGGAAGTCCTTTAATTATTCTAAATGGGCAAAGTCTTCCATTTCTTTCTGGCCTAGATTTTCATGAAATACTTGATTCTTTTGAGCCTTCCCAATTGGAATCCATCAAAGTCTACTCAGATAATATAAGCAAATCCATTTTTGGAATGGCCGGTTATGCAGGTGTAATAATGATTGAAACCAAGAAAGGATTTAGAACTCTTTCAGATCCCGATAGAAAATTCAATTCGGAAGGGTTCCAGATTTTTCCCATGGCAGGTTTTACCGATTTTACGAAATTTCCCAAAGATCCCCCTGCCGATCAGTATCTAAAGAGAAAGCCGACGATCTATTGGGAGCCTAATGCCCTGAGTGTAGAAGGGGTTTTCAAAGTTAAGGTCAAAATCCCTTATGGAGTTCAACGGCTGGAAATTCGCATAGAAGGAAAAACAATAGACGGAGAGGCATTCTATAAGAAGATTGATTTAAGCCTTTAAATAACTATTGCTGAAATCGATACATCATCAAGGCCAAGATCAGGTTGACTTAGACAATATGGAGTTTGATTTCAGCATCTTCACTCTTCTATCCAAACGAATATATAATTCGCTAGAAATTGACACAACCAGAAAAATTTTGCCAATTATAAATTGGCCTAATCCTATCAAAGATCTGAATACACTGAGTTTAGGTTTTGAGGTAGTAATCCAAAAAATTGATCAAGTCACTGTAATGTTGGGGTAAACCGACAAAAAAAGAAATGACACCCATTCCTTAATTTATTGATTTTCAATGTAGTAGCCCCAGCAGGACAAATATCGAACTTTTTACTGGAAGATTTGAGGAGATTTGAGGGTATTCACAAACTCATTAAATTAAATTTTGAACAACTAAACGGATAAAATCAAGCCTATTCCTGTACTTGCACACGCTCATATGAAACGGAAGAATATGCTTCCATTATGCGGGTAGGTGATTTGAGTGATTTTGATATTGGAGAGTTTCTGTGAACAAGTAGTCAACTTAAGTAAAGAGTTCTTCTAACTGCCCTTTCCAAATGATAAAACCCTTATTATTATCAGAATAATCGTGAACGACTCTTGAAAAGTTCTGCGGAATAGTTTCCAAATAGCCTTGCCGTCCTTTTTCCCGAATGCTGTTCAGTTCTTGGTCAATTTGCTTTAAAGCCTCCATTAGTGCAGATTTACTTTTTTCTGAATGCCAAATGTAGGTAGCCTCTTCCGTATCTAAAGTTTCTAAAATGATGTGATAATATTGTTTGCCAGCAACCATAAATACGAATGAAAATGGTTGCAAAACAAACCTGAGTTTCATTACAGTTCTTTCGTGCCTCTCTGCTAAAAACCGGATATGTTTAGAATGCTTGTATAGCTTTCCTCTAAGCAAATCCTCCAGTATACTTTCAGAATTAGTGTAAATATTCTGGCTTCTAGGCAGGTCGCTTGTTGTAAGAATATTCTTCTTAGATGCTTGTGCCTGACCTATAAAACCTTTATTCAGAAATTGAAACTTTACGCTTTCAATAAGTTCCTTATTGATGTTTTCTATCTCGGGGGAAGAAGCTAATTGTGATACAATTACTCCATTTTCAACCTCTACATAAATTTCTACCTTAACAGATTTAGATTTCAAAACCTTACTAAAATAAGGCTTTAGGACTTCAAATTCCGGTCTAAATTCTTCGTTCTCTATTTCAAAATTGAACCGCTGGTTATTTTCTTTCCCTGTGTAATCAAAGCCAACATTTCCATACCTGAAATCTAAATCTTCTATTGCTACTTTAATTTGTTGTTCAATGACCAAACTTTCCCTTTCAGGGATAAACTCAGTTGGTTCGTCAAACAGACTTGCTTGTTTGACAATCTGACGGTAATAAGTGTTTCGTTTTAAAAACAATTTGTTCAGGTAATCAATTTTTAAGTCCCGATAGTCATATATTGTTGGATTGGTTTCGGCGCGTTGTACACGACCAATGTATTGAATCAGTTTACCTTTGAAAGAAAATGGATAGACTAAAAACAAAGAACTGATATTTGACAAATCCGACCCTTCACCAAAAACTGCCCAGTGGTAATCAATACCTGGAAATTGCCTTGCTGTAAAGTCTGCCACTTCGATTTCCTGCTAGTTTCAACATCATCTCCACTTAGGGTAACGACTTCGTAAGATTGTTTTAGAAAAAGGTAAAGCGCATCAATATGTTCTTTTCTTTCTGTGATAATGGCAATCCGTTTGCCCTTTGACAATTCATTTTTGATGTCAATCAGGATGGCCTTATTACGTTCTGAATCATGGACCAAAATCTTTGAAAGCGTTTCAAAATTATCCGTTTTAGAATTGAAGGGAATATCCAAATTTGTATTTCTGACAATAATTTGAGCGTGTTTGAAGTCTTCAATTTCTGTGGTCAAAACTTCCGATATCACATCTCCCAAATAAGCAAAAATCAGTTTATCATCATTGTACTTTCTGAAAGGGGTTGCCGTTAAGCCATACAAATAATATGTCTCCAGATTTTCAATGGTATTGTGAAAAGATGCTGCCGGAATATGATGACATTCATCCACCATAATAATTCCAAATTGACTATGGATTTGTTCTATTTGCTTAGGCAAACTTTGAATGGTTGCAATGGTAATTTGCTTGCCGATTTTTGCTTTTCCCTGACCAATAATGCCGATTTCTTGTTTGGGGATTCCAAGAAACGCCTGAACGCGTTCCTGCCACTGTTCCAATAATAATTTGCGATGCACAACGATTAAAGCCGGTTGTTTTTTCTCTGCAATAATCTTCAAACCCATAATCGTTTTACCCGAACTTGGAGGAGCCACAATAACTCCAAAATCCTTTTTCGAAACGGCTTCAATAACTTTGCTTTGATGCCTCCTTAATTTAGCATTGAATGTATAGGGGATTAATTCATTGCGTTTTCGTTGGTCTTGAAAATCGAAATCCAAATTCCGTTCTTTGCAAAACCGAAGTAATTTCCCGATAAAACCTCTTGGAATACTGACTTCATTCTCCTTTTCTTCTACGAGTTTAAAATACCGGTCTATTCCAAAAGTATTTTTTCCTGATTTCTTTTTGATGAAAAATTCCGAATTGGCGAAATTCAGCTCTTCCTTTAAAAAATTGATTAACGGAATAGTCAATCCATTTCTTTGAATACGGATACTTTGCTTGAGTGAAATTGTCAGTTTTCCTTCAGTATGGATAATTGGTAAATTTTGTGTGGATGAAAATTCCTGATACAACTGCTCCAAAGCTTCTGTTGAAGCTCGTTTAATTCCATTTAGAAATTGCCATTGGTCGAGATAAGGTTCAAAAGTTTCTGGATTGATAAAACAATTATTTCCTTTTTCAAAAGTTGGCTTAAATAGAGGCAAGGCAATCAGGTTGCCGAAACCTTTACCTGAAAGGAAATCCTGATTTGGGAACAATCTGTCAAAGCTGGAACTTTTATCAAACATTGAGAATGCTCCCGACTTTTCTAAAATTGATATGAATATTTTTCGACTTTTTATGGCAGGATAAGGTTTATCAAAAAACACCCAGACGTGCCCGCCATTTCCCGAGCGTGAACGCTCCAAGTATGCCGGGATTTCTTTTTCCTTACAAGCATTAAGAAAAGTAACGGCTTCATCTTGCCAATTGGCTTTGTCAAAATCTGCTGCTAAAAACCAAGTGGTATTATCTTGTAATAATGGGTAAACCCCAATATGATGAAAACCATCCAGATGCTTTTGAATTTGTTCATCTGTAAGTTGTAGATAAGACTTTTCGGTGAAATTCTGGAATGAACCTCCATTCATTTTATGTGCCCGAAGTCGATATGGGTCATAAATACAGGCTGGCATATAGCCCGATTTGTTTCCTTTTTCCCAACGAATAGCAAACACATCTTCACGTCCTGTGAAAAGGGATTGGAAGAGTTGAATTCTTGATGAGAAGGAAATACTCCTCATTGAACCTTTGCCAGCTATGGCTATTTTAGTGTTTTTATTTCTTCCCCCAACTTCCACACCATCGTACTTGGATTGTGATTCGCATAGTCCTGTCTGCCTTCAAAATTTGCAGTTAGCCGTTTAGCATTTCGGATGGCATCTTCCTGGTTTCCGTAGGTTTTAAGTAAGCTATACATTTCTTCACTATTTTTCTCGTATCGGTAGTTTTCACCAAGATGGGGACGAAGGTTGCCTTCTATCAGCCCTTGATATTCCGCCCTGCCAATTCCATTGTTGTAAAAATGAAAATGCAGAAGGTACCAGAGTTCAAATGCTTCATTGCTCCAGGCGCATCCGATTTCAGGGTTTGAATCTCTGCATCGATGAATAGCACTATTAAAATCATTGGCAGAAAAGCTATCTCGGTCAAAAACTACCCAGAGCCGGTCAATGGGTCTACTGTTTTCTTTTTCGTAGGCAAATTTTAGCCGGAGTGCTTCATCAACCAATGACTGTGTATTTCTGCCCGTCCCTTCTATATCTATCTGATAATAGGTTAAGACTCCTCTTGGCAAATCCTCCTTCAAGCCCTTGAAGTAATTGGGGTTCGGTCTTTTCTCCCTCACAGACAATCAGGTAAAACTGACGTTTTGTTCTAAAGTCCTTTTTCCTCTTTTGCTCTTCTCTAGCAAATCGCTTCAGGTGCTCGTTTGGGATTTTTATCTTCCTTGCCATCCCACACCTAGTTTTGAAAGGTTACCAATAAACGGAATAGCACCATAACGCCCCTCGATATAGTCTTTTTCGAAAGAACGGTCCTTCCGGATAGTTTTACCTTCTTCTTTATATTCTACTAAAGAGTACATTTCTGACGCCCCATAGTTGTCTTTTTCCACAAAATAGATCTGGTCCCTTCGATAATTGCCATAATTCAACAGGTTGGTATCATGGGTAGCAAAGATCAACTGGGCATTATTTGGGTTAAGTTCCCTGGAATTAAACAATTTGGTGATCGCAAGCGTCAAAAGCGGATGTAAACTTGCATCCAGTTCATCAACAACCAGCAATCCTCCATCATTCAATACATCGAATACTGGCCCGGAGATATTGAATAGCTTATTTGTTCCCGATGATTCCTGGCTACGCATGTCAAACTCAACATCACCGATTACTTTGCCTAGCTTATCATATTTCCTGTGAATTGTTTTGATGTCCATCCGAAAGGATCCTTCCAGATCGGTGACCAGTTGTTTTACCATTACTTCCGGCATTTCTCCGGGTAATTCCTTTGGATCGAACGGCTTTTTAATAATGGATATATCCTCAAAGCCCAAATCTAGTTTTTTGTAGAAATTCAGAAGCGTACTGCGTGTTTGCCTGTTCTCCAGCATATCAAAAGTTATCCCTTTGTATCCTTCATGCTTCAAGCCTGAAATAGCAATGAAGTTGTTGAACCACTTCATGATTTTCTTGGCGATCTTGCCATTGAACTGGTCGGTCACTGCTAGAAACAAAGCATTGTCCCGTGTGCGCTCCTCTAAGTCCTTACCTTCAGGAAAACCTTTCATCACCTCAATCCCTTCCCTTTCGCGTAGGAACATGGGTTTTTCAGCAAGCTTTTGGGCTTCAAAAAGCCATTCTGAGTGGATTATTCGATCATCCACTTCAAATCCATATCGGTATCGAATACCGTCAATCAGAAATACCGCTTCAAAGTAAGATGGGGAGTGCTCGGTTTCTGTATTTAATAAAAAGGGGATGATATCTAATTCATCAGCAGAAGATTGTTCAAAGGATTGCAATACCATTCTCCTCATAGTAGACATGGCTTTGACCAAGTTGCTCTTACCACTTGCATTTGGGCCGTAAATTACCGCACCTCGCAGCAAGTCGTAACGTTCCGTAGAAAAGAGATTCGTATCCACATGCTCTTTGATGGAGGAAGCCTCTAGACTTAACGTCGTTTTTGATTTAAAGGACAAGTAGTTTCCTACAGAGAATTCTATTAACATTATCTAGTTATGAGAGATATTCTCAAAAATAAGCAAATCATATGATTGTTTTATCTAATATGAGAAAATTTCTCATATTATCATTTAAGGAGGATTTGAATATTTTCATTTTAAATAAACAGTGGATAGTGCAGATTTCCAGGCAATAAAATATCAAATTACTAAGAAGAGATAAAAAAAAGTGAAAGAGTGCTTGCAACGCTAACAGGAAAGAAATCGAACTTAAAACCACAAATAGAGCACATATTATCTGCTGTAAATCAGCTAGATGTACTAAATAATCTATGTAGTACGAAAGGAAAGTGGGAAATCATAAGTTCGATATTTCCCGATGATGAAGGTCTTAAAGGTTTACTACCCAGATCAATACCTCCAAGCAATGAATGAAGTAAAGCTGGGTAAAGTGATCCTTGATGCCCGATCTGTCCAGCAACTATTCCGCCTTGATGGAATTGATTTTACTGACATGAATCATGACCAACTCACCGGGGTCATTAGACAGGTCACCAGTCTACAATCTGATTCAGAGCTGACACATTACCTTCAGGACATCCAAAATCGACTGGAGGACCAAATAATAAGGTATTTCTTTAAGTTGGTGAAAGATCTACCATCACAATTTATTTTTCCCATGTTGAGTTATGATGATTTCAAAGATTCACTCGAAAATGGTAAGGACTTTACTCAGGAACAGGAGTACCTTCTTCATCGAGCCAGAACCCGACATAACAGTGCATTAAAACTAGTAAGTGAAACAATGGGTATACCTACCTTAACAGGACACGTACCAAGACATACACTGGCCAACCACATGGCATACATGGGGAACTCCGAAGAAGATATCAGACAGGTACTTGGTCACGCCAACGTCCGAACAACGAAGATCTACCTTAGAGAAAGACATGGGTTTTCGGGGTCATTTGACATTATGAAACGGTTTCATCAGTTGAAAAAGTAAGTGTATAACCGATTGATTTCAACCGATTTTTTCGTGATTTTCTATTCCTGATTTTTTTCCTCATCCTCACGGGTACCAGCTTCTTCGTAACGATTTTGAGGAAGTTCGAAAAATCAGATCTGACTTATCGTCAAAAGAAGATAAGTTAGAAGAATCTACATAAGGATATTCTTTGTGGACCATTTAAAAGGGATTTAGAACTAATCATAGAGTTATCTGGATTTTTTGAAAAATAAGGACTTACAAAATCTCAAAAATTGTATAAATATATTGTGGGCTTTATGATATCTACTAAAATTAGTTTTCATAATGCCAACCATTTTCTTTATGAGGACCATGCGGTATCTCTTCAGAAAGAAACAAAACTACTTCTCCACCAAAACCTTGAGGATTTCAATCCGATTTCCAGATCTGATCTCCAAAAAGTTAAGCCCAATAGGCAAGTTCCCCGCTAATTCTGTCAATATCCTATTCATTTCTGTTTCATCGGTAGCCTGGTAATTTTGGCTGAAGAACAGATGAGAGAAAATCCTGAATTCGATGAGTTCAGTCAATCTGGCATTTCCTAAATTGACCTGTAATATTTTCCCTTTATTCGGGTTTGGATAGGCAAACCATTTAGTTTCGATTGCAAGATCAACAATAGGCAAAACAGACATCACCTTTCCAAATGAATAAAGTTCATTGGACTCTAAGTACCGAATCCTATAATACAAGCGCTCGCCGTTAAGAGGAAGCTTATTATCTCTAAACTGATAAGAAAGGGTATCCATAGAAAATCCCTGGCTTTTGATTTCTCCTATTTTTTTAAAATCAGCAATGCCTTGTATCGACCTTTCGATTTCAAAATGGTCATTTCCGGTTTCTTTGATAGTAGTCCAATGAAGGATTACCGAAGGGATTTCTTTGTTGTAAACAAGCTTTTCTTCAGTGACTTTGATCGGTAAGATTCTAAAACACCAATCTCCGGTTGAGGAATCCCAATAATTTTGATCAGTTATGACAGTATATGCCGCTGTGCAACCTGACAGATCTGTGCTGATGCTGGCAACCTGGGTTCCACACTTAAAATATTGCGGCTCTCCTGAGTTTACATTAAAGTATTGGTTGGCAAACTGAGAATCAGAAAACAACCTGAAACGAGGTTCTCCGGAAATATTAACAGAGTTAGTATTTATATTTCCCCAGTTTTCAAATAAAGTCGATCCACTCAGATTAAAAGACTCAATATTAAGAGAACCATTGGCTTCTACGGCTACATAAGAATCTCCTGCTATACTGATTCCGCTACAGACATTGGATCTACCGGCTCCTTTGATCAGCAGCGCGTTTTTTAAATTAATATCAGATGCCGTAAAACCCGGGTTTCCGGCATCAAGAATAAGATTTGACACTATGAATAGCCCTTCGACTATTATTTTATTAGAATTTCCATTTACAAAAGCCAGAGTTTCGATGACCTTCAAAACTCCTAAGGGGCTTATATGGAAAAGAATACCCTCGTATTGACTGTTGGTTGGGTATATGATATTATAACTTTCTACTTCTACCCTATCTTCAACATAAAATTGTGCCTGTTTGGAGTAGAATATATTTATCAGATTGACTAGGGCATTACTAGTTCCTGTTGACTTTAAAAATCTTACAGTAGCTCTTTCAAGTAAATAAAGATTTCTCCAAGTACTGAGAGAGACATTATCTCCCAGATATATTCTATAATTCGAGCCTAAAAATGCAAAGTCAAAATCTGGATTAATCAGCAAATTATGATTGATATTCACATTTACTTGACAGTTGTCCTTGTAAGAGTTTAGACTTGGCAAGCTCCCAGCAGAAGCCAAGGGAGGATAAAGGCTCGTCGAATTATTTGAACATCCAGAGATATTTACTTTGTCCCAGCAATTGCCATCTGTCCAACTCGAGGTGCAATTGGTCTTGGTAGGATTATAAGTGTAGGTCTGGCCATAACTACTACCTGCAACGATAAAAGTAAAAAGACGAAGATATGTCAGCAATATACTTTTCATTTTTCACTGGAACAGTTCTCAAATGGGTGATTTAAAATGAAATGCTTTTTACAAGTCAAGAATTACATAAAATTGTATTTATTATATTTTTCATATATTTCATTGCACTATTTTAATAAATTTACATGATTCTGCAAAAGAAAAAGAGATTTATCTTATCGGTATTTGTAAACTCTTAAGGAACTATTTTTGCATCTAAGAAAACATGGGGGATAAGTGGTTTCTACAAGGTTCGTGCTTCGTGCCTAACTTTCTCACGGGCGGACAGGAAATTATAGCTTCGAAAAGTCCTACGTTTCTTAGCTTACCTCAGGACATCCAAAATCGACTGGAGGACCAAATAATAAGGTATTTCTTTAAGTTGGTGAAAGATCTACCATCACAATTTATTTTTCCCATGTTGAGTTATGATGATTTCAAAGATTCACTCGAAAACGGAAAGGATTTCACTCAAGAACAGGAGTACGATATTCATCGAGCTAGAACCCGTCATAACAGTGCATTAAAACGAGTCAGTGAAACAATGGGGATACCTACGTTGACAGGGCACATACCGAGACATACACTGGCCAACCACATGGCCTACATGGGTAACTCGGAAGAAGATATCAGACAGGTTCTTGGTCACGCCAATGTCCGCACCACCAAAATCTATCTGAGAGAAAGACATGGATTTTCGGGATCATTTGACATTATGAGGAGGTTCCATCAGGTGAAAAAGTGAGTGAAGAACCGATTGGTTTCAACCAATGCAAATCAATGCTTTCTGAAAATCAGGAATCCTTTAATCGCATCAGTGAAGTTCTGTCTTTAGCAGGAAATGAGGTTCGGTTCAAGATCTCTGTCAACCGAAAAACAACTGTGTCCATGTGACCTTTCCGATATCCTTGATATGACGACTCCGGCAGTTTCGCAGCATCTTCGTAAGCTTAAAGATGGACGAGTAGAAGGCAAACGAGTCGGTCAGATGAATCTTGAAATATTAGCCCTTTGGGGCTTTTTTAACTTCCACCGGATTTTTGAGATACTCGGTTAAAGTTGTAGATATAGAGATGGGAAGGATAGGGAAAATTATTTAAAAAGTCGAGCGTAAGTGGTTGCTAATTATTTAACAAAATCACCATTTATATAAGGATTCAAATCTGTCACCCCACCGTTCAATTCGTAAAGGTCTCTAACTTCATCAGGCGTCAGGGAGCGATCAAAAATTGCTAAATCATCAAACATCCCTACAAATGGGCCTGTGCCTAACCTGATCTTGGCCTCTGACAAGTGCCAGACAAAGGGCTCGGTTATTCCACCCGTTTCGCCTTGAAACTTGGCATCGAAATAAAGCTTTCCCCGAGCAATCTCATCTGTATTGATGCCTTCCCAGGTGACTACTACATGCGTCCACTTATCAGAAGAAAATGGTGGCTTGACGATTTTTAACAGTCGCCAGAAAAATTCTTCACCGGCACCTTTCAGGTTCTTTTTGTCCCAGACCTTTTGATCGCCGAAAATTCCCAGCCGGAAATCTGAAGGTGTATCATTCTTCGTGAAATCTACCCAGATGGCAGAATTGGAGTAGTCTTTATCCGTAAGCTGCACAGGATCTGTATACGTTTGAGGTATTTTTTGGGGATCCAGCTTTAGCCAAAAAGAGAGCGTACCACTAAAGTCTTTAGTAGTATAGGGTACATTCTTCTCCGCTTTAAAAAAAACCACATGACTATTCTCTAAGGTGAATTCAAGGGCATCCCCAAATTCCCCCTCTCCTTGTACAATCGCTAAGGCAGGATTTCCAAGCCCAGGTTCTGAGGGTCCTGGGTTTTGTTGATCAGCCGCTGTTTTACCGGAATAGATCCGAGGATCCCCAAGCGCGAAATCAGCATCTGCTCCCTCATCAAAAGAAGCATGGAAAGTAAGTGATTTCGATAGAATACTAAGACTGCCCGGCTCACGCTTATCATTGGCTGCAACCCCATTGGCACCTCCCCTGTCTGCTGCACCTTTGGATTTTTCATCAGAAGAACATGCATATGAAATTGCGCTTATTACCAATAGAAAAGAATAAAGCTTGTTCATGTAAAAGTCAAACGTTAAGAGAAATCAGTTTCTATAAGAGGTCAGTGGTTCAGATTTAATTAAAATATCGGTGCCGATGTATTCATTGTTTTTGTTCCAATACCATTTGCGTACCTTCGGCATTTTAATACACTCCACATCCTCCTCTTGTTCCAGTAAAATATATTCCCCGCTCTTCGGGTCTCCGTGGTTAAAGCGATACGCTTTCAAAGCAAAAGTTTCAGGTTCAAGGTAGAAAAACCAGTTATCCGAGCCTACAGATAAATCAAAGTTTACATCTAATACCTGGTATGGTTTTCCATCAAACTCCTCGACCCGTCCAGCTTGAGTAACTTTGACACCGGCATCGGTAAGTTTCATCGGGAGACCATAGAGGTATGGATAAAAACTATGAACCCATTTCAAAGATTTTGGCGTCAGTCCGTACTTCTCCCGATCTTCTTCACTGATTACCGGATTACCGTCCAACAGGTAAAAATCGTTGCCGTCGGCAAAGCCTTTAACCACCTCTTTTCCATCCTGACGGCTGATGTGGGCAAAGTAACCTGTGGAGTTGTCCAGCTCTATCTCAAAGGTATGCTCCTGACCGGCTGTATCGGCGCTACTTAAGTACAGGCGGGTTTTAAGCTTCGACCAGTTACCTTGCGGATCATGGTAGGCCAGCGATCTGTTCAGAAGTTCGGAATCAGACGCTGTTTTAGACTGGCAAGCGCCAAACAGCAATAATACTATCAAAGAACTTAATGGAAAAAAGGACAGGAATTTCTTACATGCCTTGGAACGAGAAATATTTGAATGAATACAATCCATGGTAAACTGTTTATTTTTTCTGAAAGAATACTTTAAAATTTATCACAAACCCTTATCCCCAGAGGAATGAATGTAGAATAAACCAGCACAAACTCCTACTTTACATAATCAATATTTGAAATAAGCTGCAAACTGTTGTTGCCTATCAAAATTGGTTTACCGAGGCGACATTCTTCTTTACCGCTCTATAATTTTAAAACACCTCGTGGGAATACAAAGGTGCAAACGAAGGTCAAGATTGGTTTCATAGCAGCTAAAGCGATAGTCCGATAAATTATCTCAAAAGGGTACTGGACTTCTTCTCAACCGAACTTCGCCGCACTGGGGTTTCCCGTGGGATCCTTTGGGAAGTATACAAACAAGTCAGTTCAGACTGATATGGGTATTCACAGTTTTGCCATCATTTTGATCAAAATAGCTCCCAGCCAAAGTCAAGCCGTCACTGGCACCTGAACATACTCCGAGTAAAAAAAATTGAATTGAATTTGCAGGCAAAACCTTATTTTAGGTTGACTGGGAAACCCCAGAAGTCATCGCCTGAGAAATATACGCCAACTTTATATTTACTTTGTCTTTAAATTCTCTTTTGTTCATTTTCAAATAATAACTAATCTAGTTCGACAACGGCAAAAAATTCAACACTTCTGGGAAAAAGACATTTAATGGAATCACATGCCTGATATTGGAGTTTCCCAAATAGCCTGTGAGAACCTTTCCGGAGGGTTGAAGAAGGGACAAATACTGTATTTATATCAAATTTTCCGTCGTATACCTCAAGAGGGAGATCAGATCCCTGCAGTTTAAACTTTTTGGCAGGAGGAAAAATGTTCTCCCGGACTTCCCATCCATTTTCTTCTCTCCACGTGAGAGTGGTGGGAACAAGACTTTCGTCTTTCACCCTATTTGCCTGAATGTGGTATCCCCACATCACTTCCACTTCCACACGTACCTCCAAAGGTATATCCGAATGTCCAAAAGCCTGGGGAGCATTGGCTTTTACGGGTGTGACGCCTTGGGCCTGTGCTTCCAGTGAAATAATGAATATGAGCAACCAGCGTATCACAGACTTTCGACCAACAGTTCATCAAGCATTTCTCTGAGCTTAACCCGCCGCACATCAAACGCCGCAGTATTCAGGAAGGAATAGAACCTGATGTTTCCTGACCGGTCAATAATTAGGTTAGAGTCAATAGAACCGCTGTTTTGACCAAATAACCCTGCTTGCCTGGTTTCCAACTCATAGTCAGGAGTTGTTCCAAATTAAATTTGGTTACTGGCGGAATTCCGTATATTCATATTGTTTTATATTATTATCTGCTTTACTACCACTATAACAAATTAAAGAGGTATTGAAGATCAATTTCACTTGTTGTGGACAGTGGACGAATATCCGCACTATTTGACATTCTGATTTCTTGTAGTGAAAGAATTGCGGAATTTATAATCCTTTGAAACGACTTGTAACATTTAATCAAGACCACCATAAATTGTACATCTTCAAACATCTAAAACGCAATAAAATGAAACTATCAACCTTTTCAATCATTTGGGCAGTTCTATACGTCGGCTTCGGACTTGGACTACTTATTATTCCTGTTCAGTTCATGGCGACTTATGGTGTAACACTTGACAGCAATGGAACACTAATGGCTCGCTCATTCGGTACAGCATTGACAGCTTATGCCTTGACATTTTTTTTAAACCGCAAGATTGCTGCGACAGACAAAGGTTGGTATAACCTTTTGCTAACAAGTTTTATTTACAACATTGTTGACATTCCCATTATGCTGATGGCGACACTGGATGGAGTAATGAATTCACTGGGTTGGATTCCGGTAGCGCTTCATGTATTTCTTGCTGCGACTTTTGGTTACTTCACCTTCAAGAAAGGACAAGGGTAATTGAACCTGACTGGCACCCGATCTATTCAGCAACTATTTAGACTTGAAGGAATCGATTTTGTCAACATGAACCATGAAGAACTCACCGGGGTCATTAGACAGGTCACCAGTCAACAATCTGATTCAGAGCTGACACATCACCTTCAGGACATCCAAAATCGACTGGAGACCCAAATAATTAGGTATTTCTTCAAATTGGTTAAAACCCTCCCAACCCAGTTTCTTTTTCCTATGTTGAACTACGATGATTATAAGGATTCACTCGAAAATGAAAAGGGTTTCACCCAAGAACAGGAGTACCTTCTTCATCGAGCCAGAACCCGTCATAACAGCGCATTAAAACGAGTTAGTGAAACAATGGGAATACCTACATTGACGGGACACGTACCCAGACATACACTGGCCAACCACATGGCATACATGGGTAACTCGGAAGAAGATATCAGACAGGTACTTGGTCACGCCAACGTCCGCACCACCAAGATCTACCTAAGAGAAAGACATGGGTTTTCGGGATCATTTGACATTATGAGGAGGTTCCATCAGGTGAAAAAGTGAGTGAAGAATTGATGGATTTCAACCGATTTTTTCGTGATTTTCTATTCCTGATTTTTTTCCTCATCCTCACGGGTACCAGCTACTTCCTGTCATTTGAAAGGAAGTATTTGACTTGAATCTTATTGTAAATAGGATTTATCTATTGTCAAATTTCGCCATCTTCTCAAAAACGATCTGCTTGTTTCGACTATTAAGAAGGTTTCCTGAAATACCACCTATCGAAATTTGACGATTTGTAAGTATCCAAACATTTCATTTTGATTTGGAGACAAGCATCTTTTAAAAGGGAATTTTGACACATTATCTAAGCTTTAAGTGATAGGATTTCCAAGATATTGGGTGACATATCGAAAAGTCTCCAGTTCCTTTCGAAATTCTTCAATTAGAGGATTAAATTTTACTTTGAAAGATTTTTAATTTTTAGGTGAACGTAGAAAACTGTATTTTGTGAAGCGGTTGTACAGAGAAAATGCTAAGCCAACCGTGTGAAGTGACCAGGGGAAAACAAATATCAGCAATATATCACGGTGGATTTCCTTAGATATTGAACCGCTACGCATCTTTTTGAAAAATGATACAGACCTGCGCTAAATTCAGAGCTTGTTGAGAAGTGAGGGTTTCGAAATGCTAAAGATCTATTCTCATGTGAAGAGGATGGATTTATTCAGATTATTAGAGATATGAGAAATATGCGCAATTGCGTATATATTTTGTTAGAACCAAAATTAAAGAACCATGAAATCAACAATTTTACTTTTTATCATCGCGATAGTTCTTTCATCATGTAATTACAATAAACTGGAAGGAATTTTCATTTATACAGAAGTTCCTAAGGAGAAAAAGAAAGATGAAAGTCTTTTTGGATGGGGAGTTGAACTTGGAAAAGAGATAGCATGCTCAAGTATTGGGGTAATTACATTTAAAAATGGCAAGTGCTATTATTCAATGTCTTTCTTCGGTGTAAAGCAAGAAATGAAAGTAGATTACCATATAGATAACGGAGTAATTTATATCAATTCAAATATGTTTAACCAAGGTTGAGTAGGTTTATTTGAATTAATAGATAATAATACAATAGCTTATCAAGGATGCATTTTTAAACGGGTTGACCTTAGCAAATACAAAGAAGGAAAAACAAGTTCAAAAGTAAACCTGAGAGCAGGTCCAGGAAGAAATTATGACATACTTAAATCCTTAGATAAAGACAAAGAAATATTTTTGATTGAAAAGCAAGGAGAATGGGTTAAAGTAAGAGCAAATTGGAAGGAAGGTTATATACATCAAGATTTTATTAAAACTGATTAAAATTTGAGATGATGTATTTTAATATCCCTTTTGTATTTTTCAGTTATCTACTAAAAAAACAATGTAACTATTGGTCCTGTATGACCAATAGTTGAAGTAATTAATTAAAATTTTAATTATATATGTATATGATAAGATCAAAGTTTTTGTCAATTATTATAATAGGTTTTCTCACTATTTCTTGTGAAAGTGAGAAGGAGCTTATGAGCTATTCCCTAATGACTGAGGTGATTCCTGCAGAGAGCGGTAAAATCAACCCTTCGGAGGGGAAATTCCAGGATGGTGAGGTTATTAGTGTTATTGCTGAACTCAATCAAGGATGGGTATTTCAAACATGGGATGGAGATGTAATGAGTAATACTATTCCACTTACCTTAACCATGAACTCTGATAAAAAGATAAATGCGATTTTTATAAGAAAAGATTACCCATTGACTATTACTGTAGAGGGTGAGGGTTTGGTAGAAGAAAAAGTCGTTTTTAATCCTAATATGAGAGAGTATCCTTACGAAACAATTGTCGAATTAATACCTAGGCCTAAAGAGGGGTGGGAATTCATTGAATGGGGCGGGGACTTGAGCGGCAATAATTTAGTAGAAAGAATCACAATTGATAAAGAAAAAATTGTTGTAGCTAAATTTTTTCCTTCATCATTCATGAAATATTTTGGAGGAAGTAAAACAGACCGAGGAACTTCTATTAATAAAACCTCAGACGGTGGTTACATTATTACTGGATACACCTTTTCAAATGATGAAGATTTTAATAATCAATTTAATGGAGGGATTGATATTATAGTTATAAAATTAAATTCTAATTTAGAAAAATAATGGATAAAAACATTTGGGGGAAGTAGTATTGATATTGGATCTTCAGTGATAGAATCTCAAGACGGAGGATATACAATTACAGGTAGAACAGCATCTACAAATGGGGATTTTTCAAATAGGACAAGAAGTGATTTCGATATTTTTGTATTGAAATTAGATTTAAATGGAAATAAGGTATGGACAAAGACATTTGGTGGGGCTAATGGTGCTTTAGGTTATGCAATAATTCAAACTCAGGATGGTGGTTATGTAGTAACTGGTATTTCTTTTTCAAACAATGGGGATTTTGATGGATTAAGAAAAGGAGAGGCCTACACTTATTTGTTAAAATTAAACTCCTCCGGGGAAAAGCAGTGGATTAAGTCATTTGGGGGAAGTAAGAGCGAAATCGGAAATTCTATTGCCCTATCTCAAGATGGCGGATACGTTATTACAGGAATAACAACTTCAAATGATGGGGATTTTATTGGAATGAATAAAGGAATAGGAAATGTATTTGTTTTAAAAACTAGTTCAACTGGGCAAAAAGAATGGGTGAAGACTTTTGGGGGGAATAAAGAGGATGCTGGTTATTCCAAGGATGAAAGTTATTCCATATATAGTTGTTTAGATGGAGGCTTTGTCTTGTCCGGAAAAACCACCTCTTTAGATGGGGATTTTGGCGTTAATAAAGGTGTAAGTGATGTCTTTGTTATAAAAATTGATTCAAGAGGGGAAAAAGAATGGATAAGGACATTTGGAGGAACAAATGGAGAAACTGCATATTCAATAATTCAGACAGAAAATGGAGGATACATTTTGACAGGGGAGTTTACATCTGATGATGGGGATTTTGCTGGATTAAATAAAGGTGATTCAGATGCATTTGTGATCAAACTTGATTCCAAAGGAAATAAACAATGGATTAAGGCATTTGGAGGTTCTAACAAAGAACGTGGTTCTTCAGTTGTCCAATCTTCAGATAGATCTTATGGGATTACAGGACAGTTTATGTCAAATGATAAAGATTTTTCTGGAGTCAATAAAGGGTTAGAGGATGTTTTAATAATTAAAATAAGTTTTGATGGAATATAATTTCCTAATAGGATATTGTATTTGATAAAGGCTAGCTTTCTCAAGCTGGCTCAATTATGCCATGTATCAAAGTTAGTTGCATAGAAAAGTTAGTGCCTTAGGTGTCGATGTGATCATATCTGTAGGTAACGGTGCACCTCTCACATCACCGTACGACGGGTCTCGTGAAGGTTCACTGGGATAACGATTGTTTTTTGAGGTATTAATCCAAAAAATGGAAGAATTCACTGCAAGGTGATTTTCCAATCCTGAGTTTTTTTCATCATGCTCTCAGGTACCACCTACTTGTTAAAGATCTTGAGGAAGTTGGAAAAATCGGATCTGACTTATCGTAATAAGTAGATAGGTAAAAATCTTAAAATCTTGTCCTTCTCATAGCCTATCAAAGATCTGACTACACCGAGAGGGGAAGGTGACGACCACCGGCTGATTGGAAATATTAAATCAAGAATAGCTGGCGGATCAAGTCTTTTTGGGAATGAAAAAGACCAATCTTTCAAGAGTTTCATAGCTGCGATTTACCAAACATTTCAAATTTGCAATAGACGGTGTTTCGGGCTCCGCAGACAATTTTGTGGTAACCGAGAGTTTTGTGCTCCGCATAAACATTTGTGCTAAAAAGCCCGCCGTTTCCAAGCTGAAACACGTTAGGGGTTAAGTAGTATAGTATGACGCAACGGAAATAATAATCGACCTGTACGAACTAAGTAATGAGATAAATCGACATTGTATGAAAAAAACTTCTCCAAAAAAAGGTGTTTCTCCTAATAAGCAACTACAAAAGTGCCTTACAGGCATCAAAGGCTTTGATGAAATTACCGAAGGCGGACTCCCGAAAAACAGAACTACTTTAGTCAGTGGAGGTGCAGGCTCCGGAAAAACCCTTTTAGGACTTGATTTTTTAATCAATGGTGCAATCAAGTTCAAAGAGCCGGGTGTCTTCATGTCTTTTGAACAGACAGACGATGAACTTTTTACAGACGTGGCTTCTCTTAGCATGGATTTGCATGGGCTTGTTGCACAAAAGAAAATTTTAATAGAACATGTGATTTTGGAGCGAAAAGATGTTCTCGAGAACGACTTTAACCTTGAAGGGCTATTCGTTCTTTTGGAGAATGCTATTGATTCCATTGGTGCCAAACGAGTAGTTTTAGACTCTATTGAATCTATTTTTGCAGGCATCACAGATCTCGGAATTCTTCGTATAGAGATAAAAAGACTTTTTAGATGGCTTAAAGAAAAACAAGTTACTGCAATTGTTACCGGCGAACCAGCACAGGAAACTTATACCCGTCATGGTCTGGAGCAGTATATTTCCGATTGCATTATTTTACTGGATAACAGGGTTACTGAACAGCTTGCAATCCGCAGAATCCGTATAATTAAATATCGTGGATCGAAACATGGAACCAACGAATATCCTTTCGTAATTGATAAAGATGGACTTTCAGTAATTCCCATCACCTCTGTAGGGCTTGATCAACCGGGCACAACTCAAAAAGTCTCGACAGGAATTCCCTCGTTAGACAAACTGTTCATGGGGTCTAAACCCGGTTATGCCAAAGGCAGCACGGTACTTATTTCAGGTACCGCAGGCACCGGGAAAACAAGCTTAGCTGCTGCATTCGCAGCGGCAAGTTGTAAACGTGGAGAACGTTGTCTATACTTATCCTATGAAGAATCGGCGGGTCAACTGGTTCAAAATATGGGTTCTATCGGCATTCAATTAGAACCATTGATAAAAAAAGGACTCTTAAAGATCCAGTCTAAGAGGCCGGCTTCATTAGGTTTAGAAATGCATTTAATTGATTTATATAAACTAATTGCAGAATTTAAACCAATAACAATTGTCATAGATCCCCTTACAAGCCTTCTAGGACAGGGTGATCAACGTGAAATACAATCAATGATTTCCCGCATGATTGATGTTTTAAAATCAAATGGCATCACCAGCCTTTTTACAAGTCTTGTTAATTCTGCCGCACAAAATGATACGAGTGGAGAAATTGGAGTATCCTCATTAATAGACACCTGGATAGTAGTAAGAGAATTAGAAGAAGAGTTAACCAAAAAACGCATTCGTGGACTTTTCATTGTGAAGTCTCGGGGCACGGGTCACGACAGCGATGTACATAAACTGGTTTTAAGTGATGATGGAATTAACTTATTGCCAATGGAAAGTTTATCTACAGGGTTAGCCAATAAGGAAAAAAAGGTTGGTAAAAATGTTTCTGAAGGTAAAAATTGATAAAACAAATTAAAGGTTAATAGTTAAAGAAGTGGTTATCTTAGGAAATATGGAAGAGTTGTGCGTCCTACTCTAATTGTTGGAATAGGCGGCTCAGCTGGTGCGCTTAACGCATATAAATCCATATTGGACGCGATGCCTTCTAATACAGGTATGTCTTTCGTCATTATTTCTCACATGAATCCTGAAGCGCATAGTCAGTTAGCTGAAATCCTGTCGCGTCATACGAAAATGGCTGTAGAAGTTGCTTCTCAGGCGATGCCGGTCCTTGCGAATCATGTCTATGTAATTCCTCGAAATGCAGATTTGCTCATTGAAAATTACATCTTCAAAGTCATTTCACCTCGCTCTGGTAGAGGCAAGCAAATAGATGTATTTTTTGCTTCTTTGTCGGAAGCAATGGGCGTGCGTGCAATCGGCATTATCCTTTCCGGGTATAGAAGCGATGGTACTGAGGGCTGCAAGCATATCAGGGCAAATGGTGGGAAAATCTTTGCTCAGGACATGTCTGCCGAAGTTGAATACATGCCGCTCAGTGCTCAGGATTCAGGCTGTGTTGATTTTGTTATGCCTCTCGACAAAATTCCAGCTAAATTAAAAAGTTTGGCAGCTGCATTTAAAATTTAGATACAACAACACTCGTAGCGAGTGTTGTACAAACCGATAACCGAATAGACGGCCTTGCCAATCGTTAAATTGACGGAGTACGCCTCTCTCGCCACCTAACGTGCGGGTCTCTCTTACGGTGGCCACTGGATTTTAGGTTATTTTTCGAAGTAATAATCCAAAAAATGAATCAATTCACTGCAAGGTTTACTGCAATGTTGGGGTTTATCCACAAAAAAGGGAATGATACCCGTTCCTTAAAAAACTGATATTCAATGTAGTAGCCCCGCCAAGAATCGAACTTGGATCTAGCGTTTAGGAAACGCTTGTTCTATCCATTGAACTACGGGGCCAAATAGATTTCTGGCACAAGATAACTCAAAACCTTGCTTTTAGGCAAATATTCTTCAGCCAACTTATGGCTTTACAAGGATTTACCTTATCTTTGCACTCCAAAATTAGGATGGACGGGTTCCATTCACTCACTAAATACATACAAAATTTATGTCAGTAAAAATCAGATTAGCACGAAGAGGTAGAAGAAAAATGGCTATCTACGACGTGGTTGTGGCTGATGCAAGAGCTCCACGTGATGGACGCTTCATCGAAAAGATCGGATCTTACAATCCAAACACAAATCCTGCTTCTATCAACATCAACAATGAGCGCGCTCTTAAATGGTTGTTGAATGGAGCTCAGCCAACAGACACTGTGAAAGCCATGCTTTCTTACAGAGGTGTGATGTTGAAAAAACACCTTCAGATTGGTGTATTGAAAGGTGCAATCACGCAAGAACAAGCAGACGCAAAATTCGAAGCATGGTTGAACGAGAAAGACACGAAGATTGCAGGTAAGGCGGAAGGTATCACTGCTGCTAAAGCGGATCTACGTAAGAAAGCATTTGATGCTGAAACTGCTAAGAACCAAGCTAGACTTGACGCAATCAAAGCAAGAGAGGACGAGCAGAAAGCATTGCTAGCTGCTGCTGAAGCTGCTAATAACCCCGCTCCTAAAGTAGAAGAAGTGGTTGCTGAAGATGCTCCCGTAGCCGAAGAAACACCTGTTGCTGAAGAAGCACCGGTAGCTGAAAAAGAGCCTGCTGCTGAACCTGAAGCTCCTGTTGCTGAAGAAACTCCTGTTGCTGAAGATGCTCCTGCTGCTACACCTGAGGCTCCTGTAGCTGAAGAAGCAACAGAAGCTAAAGCTCCTACTGAGGACAAAGCACCTGAGGCTAAGACTCCTGCTGAAGAGAAAGCTCCTGAAGCTGGCGAAGACGAAGCAAAAGCTTAATATAAATCCCCATGAATAAAGACCAAAGCTTTCAATTAGGCTACGTGTCTAAAGTTCATGGACTTCGTGGAGAAGTAATGATTATGCTTGATGTCGATTATCCTGAGGATTATGAAACATTAGAGCACGTATTCTTAGAGCAAAAATCCCGGCTGGCACCGTTTTTCCTGGAGCACTTTGTACTCCAACCCGGAAATAAGGCATTGGCGAAGTTTGAAGATTTGAACTCATTGGATCAGGTAGAAGATTTGGTTGGATTGGGAGTTTATCTTCCCTTGACAGCGCTACCTGAACTGAAAGAAGATCAGTATTTCTTCCATGAATTGATCGGATTCGAAGTCTTTGACGAGACTAAGGGACTGATCGGGCCTATTCAGATCGTCTATGATCTGGAGACACAGAATCTCCTCGGAGTAACACACCAGGAAAAAGAAGTGCTGATACCAATTCAGGACGGAATTATCCAAAAGGTGGACAAGGCAGCTAAAAAAGTTTACTGCCGATTACCCGAAGGTTTACTTGAAATTTATCTGGAAGACTAACCCATGCACATTGATATTATCACTGTAGTACCGGGATTATTGGAAGGGCCATTTGCACACTCTATTCTGAAAAGAGCGGAGGACAAAGGACTTGCCAGTATTCGGGTGATCAACCTACGGGATTACTCAACAAGCAAGCAAAAGCAGGTCGATGACTACGCTTTTGGAGGGGGAGCAGGGATGGTCATGTCCATCGAGCCTATCGCTCGATGTATAGAAGCACTTCAGAAGGAACGCACGTACGATGAGATCATCTACATGACACCCGATGGAGCTCGTTTCGACCAACCCATGGCAAATGCACTTTCGCTCAACCAAAACCTCTTGATCCTCTGTGGTCATTATAAGGGAGTGGATGAGCGGGTACGAGAGCGATTCATCACCAAAGAAATAAGTATTGGTGATTACGTACTTTCTGGAGGAGAATTGGCAGCAGCTGTAGTGGCTGATGCGTTGATTCGCCTGATCCCGGGAGTATTGAATGATGAAACCTCAGCATTGACAGACTCTTTTCAGGATGGACTGCTGGCACCACCGGTGTACACTCGTCCCGCAGAGTATGATGGGATGAAGGTACCTGATGTATTGCTATCAGGACATGAGGCCAAGATAAACGAATGGAGATTTGAAGCATCGGTTCGCCGAACCCAAGAGAGAAGACCTGACTTGCTAGTCAATAAGGACACTGGGGTAAGCGATGCAGAATCGTATAAGAAATAATTAAATAAGCCACGCGTTGGCAAACAGCGAAAGCATAAAAATATAAAGCTATGAGCGATCTAATGAAAATAGTAGAAGCGGAATACAGCGAAGCGAGAGCTAAGTTCCCTTCATTCAAAGCTGGCGATACCATCAACGTACACGTACGTATCAAAGAAGGTAGCAAGGAGCGTATCCAGCAGTTCCAAGGAACTGTGATCCAGCGTAGAAACCCTAACTCTAACGGTGAGACTTTCACTGTAAGAAAAATATCCAATGGTATCGGAGTAGAAAGAATCTTCCCTATCATCTCTCCTGCTATCGAGCAAATCGATCTATTGAGACAAGGTAAAGTAAGAAGAGCCCGTCTATTCTACTTAAGAGGACGTCAGGGTAAAGCTGCACGTATCAAGGAAAAAATCAGAGTGAGAAAGTAAGATTTCAAACACCTGAAATCAAAAAGGAACTCAGCAATGGGTTCCTTTTTTTGATAAAGGCTTCTTTAACTGCAATGTCACTGAGTTTTACGCAAAGTTCGTAACGCTGTCCCGCTTCTCCAAAAGCCGGGCTTAAATCTAAAAAAGTAATCTTTAAATAGCTTCCTGTTTACTTCAACTTGTAAGACACCAACACAATTTTTTCCTCCTGAAGCTTCTCTTTGTTTTTAGCAAAGAATTCATGAATGCCTCCTGATTTTGGTTCTACAGTTTTACCGTTAAATGCCTCTACATAATCGTTAAAAAATGTCCTTGAGTCAAGTTGGTAAATTATCTCATCATTTGATTTTGTCCAAGAAAGTTGTCTAAGTTTCATGCCATCAAGATCATTTTTCCACTCTTGAATTATATCCATGGATTCGAAATTCTTATCCATGAATACCCAGAAAGAATAATTATATGTTCCTGTTGACATAAAGTAAAAATTTCGAAAAGGATAGAAATCATGTACCCCAGATACTACCTGATTTTCTTTCACATACTCATTTCGCTCCCTTCCTTTCCCAGCTAATTCAATCCTCTTTTCCAGAGGCCAATTATATTCACCAAAGTCAAAGCGAATTGTCCTCTTGAAATAACCAAGAGAATCAAAATTCTGCACCACATAATCATTTGGCTCAGTATAGAAAAACTCTCCATTCTGAAGGTCTTTAATAAAGCCATTCGGCCCATTAAAGCCTAGAAATTTCTCAAATCCATTTCTCAGTGGCAAATACCCTTTCAGAGATTTTAGTGGAATTTGAACATTTTTGTCCTCTCTGATAAAAGTCCATTGCTCAGCACCTTCGCCATGTTGGAAATAGTACAAATTAAAATCATCCTCATAAATAGCCGGTGCCCTAAAGGATAGTTTTCCCTCCTTTATGAACTCACCGTTTTTCGAAAATAAAACATACTTATTAGCGTACTCAGCATCCACACGAATTGTATCACCATTTACAAATAACCCATCAATCAAACGAATCTCACCTGGACCATCACCAAATTGACCAATAACATGTTTCAATTGACCAGAATTATCAAAAACGAATACCCGAGCAGTTTCTCTGCTTTCTACAAAGATCTCATCTTTGGTAACCACCATTTTAAAGCCATTCACAATAGGCATCTCATCTGTGTAGTCCAATAAGGTATAGTTCACAGACTGAAAATATTCTGAAAGTTTAGCTTCTCGTGCCTCCGACAGATCAATCGCAACAATTTCTTCCTTTAGGTCAGTTTCTGGCTCTTTCTCAGCACATCCAAAGAAACCTATTGTGAGAAGGAAAGAGTAACTTATCATAGTAAAATTTCTCATCTACTAAACTTATGAAAAAAAATCACTTAGTAAGAAGGCTTTGATATTGGCTTTTCTGCGAAAAGCTTAAATTCCTTCACAAAACCAGTTTCAATTTTTACTCGATTCATTCTCGCTACTTGTTGTGATTGGTTTCCTCTGCATTATCAAATGGAAAGAAAAAATTAAATTGCTAGATAATTTTAAACGTATTTAACGTTAATTAATTGGTTAACAGTATTTTGAAACCCATTTTTATATAAAATTTTCAGCTATGAGCAATTCACTCTCTCTCGATCCAAGCTTTCAGCTTGCCAAAGTCTTTATTCGCATTGGAATGGTTTTCTCAGCTCTGATGGTGGCACTCTTTATCTACCTAATCTATCTGGCATCCCTAGGGATTTTCCAAGAGTGGGACATGGAAATTCAGTCAACTTTCAGCGAGTTTCAATTTGAGATATCACCATTCATTTGGCAACTGGCCACCTTATCTATTCCGATTATCGGATTTATCGTGAGTTTTTTCTTGCTATTCTGGCTGGGTAAAAAAATTCAAGCTGAAAGCCGGGGACAACATCTAGAGGTCTAGCTTATCTTTCCTTTCTATTTTTTGAACATAATTTTAGCAATTTTTACCTTAGTGATAGAGGCGGAGATCGTAAGTTTTAGCATTTAATTCCCCCTCAATAATCGCTGCTTAGGACAAAATCGCAAGTGTACTGTATGCGAAAACCTCCATGCCCACTGTAATTACAAAAGGCTTCCAGAAAAAATCAAAAAAAAGAGGGCCGAAGCCCTTTAAATTATTTTAGTCCATACCCTTGAACTCCACATCAAATATTAATATTGAGTTGGGAGGAATTCTATCATTACTTGGTGAATCACGATACCCCAGTGGAGAAGGAATAATCAATGTAGCTTTGGCACCAGATCTTAAGCGTCTGAATCCATATTCCCAGCCAGTAATCACTGATCCTGTACCTAGCAAAAAGCTCAAGGCTTCATAAGCTCTTGATTCTACATAGATGTCATTTTCTATCGCCACACTTTCAATATTTGTATCGAAAACCGAACCATCACTCATCAATGAACCTACGTAGTTGGTATAGATTACATTTCCAGTATTTGGGCGTGAGCCAACTCCTTCCTCTTGCACAATGACAACGACTCCACTGGGGTCATAGATACGATATAAGCTATCTATCTCGGCAGTTTTAAGATACTCTACAATTAAGAGGCTGTCCTTTGCCAGGTTCCCGCTCACATCATAGGCGGGCCCGGTATCGTAGGGGTTCTTTGCATCGCAGCTGAAGAAACCAACCGAAATAATGAAGAAAGCGAAAAAACTAAGTTTATCTATACTCATGTTACTGCTGAGGTCCTTGGGTGATCTCTTTTAATTCTAATTCAAATAAAATTGGTGCATTGGAGGGAATAGGCACTACCCCGTTTGTTCCTTGCTTACCGTAGGCAAACAAAGATGGAATTAATACAGTGGCTTTATCTCCTTTTTCCATTAAACTGATACCCACTTCAAATCCCGGAATCAAAAATCCGTACCCAATTGGAACTTCGATTGGCTTATACGTTCGGCTCGCGACATATACTCCCTCGTCCTTTGCCACTTGTTCTAAAGAAGTATCGAATACCTTATTGGACATTAATCTACCTGTGTAATCAATTTTCAATGTATCACCTGCTTCGACGCCCAATCCAGAGCCTGATAATTCTTGCCAAATAACTCTAATACCAGTGACTTCATCGTGGTACTCCTTTACATTGGCTAGTGTATTGGTATTCAGGTATTCTTGAATGGAGGCCTTGTCATTGGAAAGAATGACATCATCTGTAGCATCCTCATCAATACATGATGCTACTGCAAAACTTCCTGCAATCAGGCTTAATAGGGCAACTATTCTAATTTTCATTGTAACTGGTTTTGTGTTAAATAACTAGCTGTAGCTACTGTACGGATATTACTGTACATCTGCTACATCTACGTCAAAAACAAGTACAGAATTTGGCGGGATCATCGCACCGGCACCGTTCTCACCATATCCCAACGGAGAAGGGATAAGAAACTTGCCCTTAGATCCTTTTTTCAATAACAACAAGCCTTCATCCCAACCTGGGATTACTTGTCCCATTCCTACTGTAACTGGAAGTGGCGCATAGGGTCTGCCTTCACTAAACGTATTGTTTTCTCTGGCAATGGACTCGATTGAGGTGTCAAATAAAGTTCCGTCAAGCAAATACCCAGCATAATCCACCGTCATGGTAGTACCTGGAGCAACTGGATCACCAGTTCCTTCTTCTTCGATCACATAATAAAGTCCACTTTCAGTTTTCTGAGCAGTTAGATCATTATCCTTAATATAATCTTGGATGATTTTGTCTTCTTCCACCAGTCTTTCTTTAGCTCTCTCTTCTCTTTTTATTTCTTCAGCAGCCATTACTTTTTCGAAATATATCTGAATAGCTTCTTCGTTCATGATCTCAAAGGCACCTAACCTTACTTTGACCACATCATCTTCCTTCATGAATGGGGGATAATTTCCGCCAAAGATAATTTTTGCATTAGACTCAAACGCTATACTGTCTCCTTTTCTCAAGTTGAGGAAGATCTCATCCATACCATTCGTAATCTGCATAGAATCATTTGCCTGCATATATCCAGGAAAAGGCTGATCAGTAGTAGAATATATTACTGAATCAGAATCTGTAGTGATCTGAAGGTTGTAAAGCAAAAACTCACCGTTTGGAGCTTTTTCATTGCCTTCTTTTATGTAGGTATATTCGATACTGTCTTTTTCTGTGACTTTAGTTTTTTTACATGAAGTCAATGTACTCGCTCCAACCAAGAGAGCAAGGATTGCCAAAAGGCTTTTTGAATTTTTCATAAAGGATAAGTGATTTTTCAAGGTAATAAGGGTGGCTTACAAGCTAATCAATCTGCTGTAGCAGGGACAGTACGGAATAATTCATCCTGCTGCTTTTCTACTAAAGATTCAAAACGCTCTACTGTTTCTTTAAGGCTCAAAGTGGACTTACCTCCTGAGGCATTTTTATGTCCACCTCCATCGAAATATTCTGCCGCAAACTTATTGACAGCTACTTCACTGGATGATCTGAAAGAAATTTTGACACCGTCTTCGCGTTCCGAAAATAAGGCAGCCAGCTTTATCCCGTCCAAAGATAATGCATAATTGACCAAACCTTCAGTATCGCCAGTACGGCTTTGATATTTTTTAAGATCTTTTTTGCTGATCGCAAAATAGGCCATATGGAGGCTTTCGTGTACCACCAAGCGGCGGCTGATCGCAAATCCGATAAATTTCAATCTATTGACCGAATTGGAATCGTAGATCCAATTTGATATTTGTGAGCTGTCGGCACCCAAATCCAATAACTCTGCCACTACTAGATGAACATTCTTGGTCGTATTGGGATGTCTGAATCCGCCGGTATCAGTCATAATACCTGCATAAAGGCATTCTGCTATGTCCTTGTCCAGGAGCTTTTCATCGCCTAGCTGCACAATCATTTCATAGACCAATTCACAGGTAGCAGCGGCTTCTGTACTCCAAATACGACAATCAGCAAAATCTTCCGGATCTTGATGATGATCAATATTGACGGTATATGCTTCCGACTTGCGGATCATTTCGCCCAATTCATTTACCCTATTCAAGACAGAGAAATCCAAACAGAAAATAATATCTGCTTCATTTAGCTTTTTGGTGGCCAATTCTGTTTGTGTAGGATTGCTGAAATCCAGCACAGAATCGTTGCCTTTCATCCAATTAAGAAATGAAGGATAATCCGTAGGAGTCACCACAGTAACTTCATGCCCTTTTTTGAGAAGGTAGTTAGCCATTCCCAACGAAGAACCCAATGCGTCTGCATCGGGCTTGACATGGGTTGTGATGAATATTTTCTTGGGTGAAGATATCTCTCTCTTAAACGAGGCTAAAGCTTCCATTTTATACATTTAGCTGCTTTTTGGCTCTTGTAGCTCGCAAAGGTCAGGATTTTTTTGACAATTCCCAATTATACTAGTACACTGACAATGAAGTAGGTAGCGCATAAATACAGAAGTTTTTGCGGTGAATGATACGAAAAAGTCTATTTTTGCGCCCGATTCAAACCAATGAAAAACGAACAACATGGCAACTAACAGAACATTCACCATGATCAAGCCTGATGCTTTCGCAGAAGGAAACTCAGGAGCAATTTTGAAAATGATCGAAGACGCAGGCTTCAAAATCGTGGCCATGAAAGCTACCCAATTGACCAAAGAGATTGCGGGTAAATTCTACGAGGTTCACTCCGAAAGACCTTTTTACACTGATCTTTGCGCTTATATGTCCTCTGGACCTATCTTCGCAGCTATTCTTGAAAAAGCCAATGCGGTGGAAGATTTCAGAAAATTGATCGGTGCTACCAACCCTACTGATGCAGCCGAAGGAACTATCCGCAAGATATTTGCTAAGTCCATCGAAGCGAATGCAGTCCACGGTTCTGACTCAGACGAAAACGCAGCCATCGAAGGATCCTTCTTCTTTTCTCAGATCGAAAGAGTAGGCTAATTCTAACGCAAAAATAATTACAAGAGCACCTCATTTTGGGGTGCTTTTTTTCGTATGAAGGCAAGTTTACGCGGAGGACACAGAGGTTTACGCGGAGGACACAGCTTAGTGATAAATTTCTGATAGCCCTCCTCTTCTTTGGGAGGTAATTCTTTTTTATTTCGTCATTGGTAGGAACAGCCTGTCCCGATGTATCGGGAAAGCAATCTATGTTTTCCAGCTTCTCCAGAAGCTGGATTTAATATACATTTTCATCCCCCTGGGGGAAGTTCATCTTAATGAATATTTGGCAGGGCAGTCTTAAGACTGCATTCAGATGGATCCAACCCCTGAGGCTTGCGCCATATAAGATTCGTTTATAAAGACCACTTACGTAGAAGTAAAATCTATCTAGTTCCCAAAACAAGTATCTAGATACTTAACCGAGCAATAAATGCCCTATAAACTCATATACAGGCTTTTCTCATTATAAGTCTACTAAAAACTACTTATCCACAATAAGTATTTATTTAGAATTTTATTTGTAAATACGTATTTATACTTATATTTGAGTTCTAAAATACGTAGCCATGAAAAAAGTTATTGTCATAGGAAATGGAATGGTGGGGTACAAGTTTTGCGAAAAACTAGCCGCTCACCCACTTGCTGATCAGTTTGAGGTTATAGTCTTCGGGGAAGAATCCAGACCGGCTTATGATCGCGTTCACCTAAGCGAATACTTCTCACTAGACTCAGCGGATAAGCTGCTTTTAGCACCACGTGATTGGTATGCTGAAAACCGCATCACACTTCGTACCGGAGAAATGATCACTTCTATTGATGTGGAAACTAAACGTGTTTTCACCCACAAGCATGACTATTTCGAATATGACTACCTTATTTTGGCTACTGGCTCCTCCTGCTTTGTTCCCAATATCAAGGGAGTGGACAAGCCAGGCGTATTTATCTATAGAACTATCGAAGATCTCGATGCCATCAAGGACTACGCCCAGAAACTTAAACATGAAGGAAAATTCAAGGCATCCGTATTAGGTGGCGGACTGCTAGGTTTGGAAGCTGCAAATGCAGCCAAAGAGCTAGGAATGCAGACCGATGTGATCGAATTTGCTCCACGCCTGATGCCACGCCAGCTGGACAAAGCCGCCAGTGATATGCTTCAAAGCAAGATCGAGAGCCTGGGTATGAAAATTCACTTAGGCAAAAACTCCCAGGAAATCGTAGGTGCTGAAGGAATTGAAAAAATCCAGTTTACAGATGATACGTCTCTGCATACCGACATGCTGATCATATCTGCAGGTATTCGTCCCCGCGATGAATTGGCGGTAAAATGCGGTCTGAAAACCGGCGAAAGAGGCGGAATATATGTGAATAACAAAATGGAAACTTCCGATCCGGCTATTTATGCCATCGGAGAAGTAGCACTTTATAATAATGGCATCTACGGACTAGTCGCTCCAGGCTATGAGATGGCGGGAGTCGCTGTAGATCAAATCACCGGAGGTGAAAAACTCATGAGCCCTTCCATTGACATGTCCACGCAACTGAAATTGGTGGGAACAGAAGTGGCTTCTTTCGGCGATCCTTTTATCGAAAGTGAAGAGATCACCGCGATCGTATATGAAAACAAACAACGCGGAGTTTATAAGCGAATCAACATCACCAAAGACGGATCTCGGTTACTCGGAGGCATCATGGTCGGTGATTCCTCTGACTACAATACACTTTTCCAGTTGTACATCAATGCGATGAAACTTCCCGAAAATCCTGAAGATCTGATCTTGGGTTCTCGTGGCGGTGAAAGCAAAAGCGCATTGGGTTCCGTGCTGGATCTTCCGGATTCTGCCCAGATTTGCTCCTGCGAAGCTGTAAGTAAGGGAACCATCTGCGACTCCATCACAAGTGGCACCTGCTGCAATTTTTCAGATGTAGTGAAGAAAACAAAAGCTTCTAGCTCCTGTGGTGGATGTAAGCCGATGGTGACTGATTTGGTGAGGTCCACTTTGAAATCCATGGGGCAGGAAGTGAAAGAAACGATCTGCGAACACTTCGAGTACAGCCGACAGGAAATGTACGATTTGGTGAAACTCCACAGCATTTTGGATTTTAACGAAGCACTGGATCGTCATGGCAAAGGTCACGGTTGTGAGACTTGCAAGCCTGTGTTGGCTTCGATTTTCGCCAGTCTTTACATGGAAACTGCCAATCGACAGGCGCCAATTCAAGATTCAAATGATAGATTCCTGGCCAACATCCAACGAAACGGAACCTACTCTGTGGTACCTAGAGTACCGGGAGGAGAAATTACACCTGATAAATTGATGGTTTTGGGCAAGGTTGCCAAGAAATACGATCTCTATACCAAAATAACCGGTGGACAAAGAATTGATCTTTTCGGTGCACAGCTTCATGAGTTACCAATGATCTGGAAAGAGCTCATCGATGCGGGATTCGAAAGTGGGCATGCTTATGGCAAATCACTCAGAACAGTGAAAAGCTGTGTAGGATCGACCTGGTGCCGCTACGGACTACACGATAGCGTGAGCTTTGCCATACGCATAGAAGAGCGATACAAAGGGCTTCGCTCCCCACACAAACTAAAAGGAGGCGTATCGGGCTGTATCCGTGAATGCGCCGAAGCCAGAGGAAAGGACTTTGGAGTCATCGCCGTAGAAGGTGGCTGGAATCTCTTTGTATGTGGCAATGGCGGTGCCACTCCTAAGCATGCTATACTTCTTGCCGAAAAATTAGATGATGAAACCTGCATCAAATACCTCGATAGATTCTTGGTTTACTATATCAGAACTGCCGCTCCTTTGCAACGCACGGCTCCATGGCTGGACAAACTCGAAGGCGGAATAGACTATTTGAAAAAAGTAGTGGTGGAAGACAGCCTGGGAATTGCCGAAGAACTTGAAGCAGAAATGGAGGAACTGGTACAGCGATATGCCTGCGAGTGGAAAGAAGCTATTGAAGATCCGCAGATGATGAAGCGATTTAAGCCATTTGTGAATTCAGATGAAGTTGATGAATTAGTTTTTGTCCCAATGAGAGAACAAAAAATGCCTAGACCTTGGTAATCCAATAAGATTATGGAAGAATTATTAAAAAACTATCAATCCGTAGCAGAGCAGCAAGCTATTCATTGGATCAAAGTTGGTCAGACAGAAGACTTTCCAGAGAATGCAGGAGCATGTGTGAAATACAACTCCAAGCAAATTGCTGTTTATCATTTTACCAGAACAAATTCCTGGTATGCCTGTCAAAACCTCTGTCCCCATAAGATGGAAATGGTCCTTTCAAGAGGCATGACTGGCGATTCTCAGGGAATTCCAAAAGTGGCCTGTCCGCTTCATAAGAAAACCTTTTCTCTGGAAGATGGCAGCAATTTGAATGGCGAAGAATATAGTATTGCGACCTATCCGGTCAGGATTCAGGAGGGAAATGTATATATTGGATTCGCAGATTAATCCGATTTCACACATGAACAAATTCCAGAAAGCAATCTCATTGATCGATCAGGTCAACGCGGAAGACCCCGTCAGAGAAAAAGTATCGGGAAAAGAGATTGCCAAAGAACTGTTGTACTCCATCCGTATGACCGAAAAGCTCGATCAATTTGATCCCGAGGCATCCGAAGCTATGCAACTGGCCGTCAGGGCACAGCATATCGGAAGATGGAAGATACCTAGATCAGATTACCCGATGGATAGAGTGGGTTATCTCAAGTGGCGAGAAGAATTGAAGAAGATGCATGCTGATATGGCTGCGGGGATTCTACAAGAAGTTGGCTACGATGAAAAGACTATTGAAAAGGTGAAATTCCTGATCAGAAAGAAGCAGTTGAAAACAGATCCTGATACTCAAACCATGGAAGATGTCATTTGCCTGGTTTTCATGGAATACTATTTCGAAGAATTCGCTGCCAAGCACGAATCCGCCAAAATCATCGATATCCTCCAAAAAACATGGGCAAAAATGTCTGAAAAAGGACATCGGGCCGCACTGCAATTACCACTATCTCCTTCAAGCCTAGAATTAGTCAAAGAAGCCATTACTTAATCAAATGACCGGTACACCTCGATCGCTGGATCAAGATACTTTTAATCGTCTCCGCAGACTTTACATCATTGCTTTGGGCGCAATCGCTATCTCACTGATCGCAAGCCAGATTCTCATCAGACAATACCTGAATGATCAGGAAAACGATAGCCGTCTGGTCAATGTGGCAGGTAGGCAGCGGATGTTAAGCCAAAAGCTAAATAAGGAAGTGCTCTTACTTTCCCATGCGCAGTCTGCTGAAGCTTCCACAGCACTGATTGACTCAGTCCAAAACACATTGGATCGATGGACAGAAGCTCACCGAGTTTTGCAGCTGGGGGATGAATCTCAGGATTTCAGCGTGGACAATAGCCCGGAGGTTACCCAAATGTTTGAGCAGATCATTCCGGATTTCAAACAGGTGTCTGAGGCTACCCAGAATTTCCTTTTTCTAAAATCCAATGCTTCGGCAGATTCCACAGCAATTGTCGGGCAATTGAATACTATTGAGAGGAATGCGAATAGCTTTCTTATAAAAATGGATGAGATCGTGAATCAATACGATCAGGAGGCCAAGGATAAGGTCGCCAGCTTGCAGCACTTGGAACTGCTCATCACACTTTTTACACTTTTGGTCTTAGTAGGAGAGTTTTTGATCATCTTCTGGCCTTCGGCCAAAGCCATGAAATCAAGTATCCATGAGCTGATTGATGCCAAGGAAAAAGCAATCCAAATGGCCAAAAATGCAGATATCCTCAGTCAGTCCAAGGAAAAGTCTGTTAGGGAATTGCAAGCGCTTAGCAAAGCCATGGATCAGATTCTGCTATTTGCCAGAATCACTCCAGAAGGATACATCACTCATATGGGAGAGCGCTTCAGCAGACTTTATAAGGCTCAAAAATTCAATATCCACGCCAAAATTTCCGATGTCCTTTCTCCTTTGGAGAATGAGAAGCTTACCATTGACCGCATCATTACCGAAAACAAAAAAGCCGGATGGGAAGGTGAATTAAAAACCACGTCTCAGACAGGAGAAGACATCTGGCTGGATGTATCCATGATTCCTTACAATTCGGCCGAGGACAAGTCCGAATTGATTTTGATCTGCTTAGATATCACCAAGCGGAAGGAGTTTATGCATCAGGTGGAGCAGTTGACAAAGGAGAGTTTTGAAGAGAAAATTCATCAGCAAAAGATCATTTCAAGGCAAATCATTGAGAACCAGGAGAATGAGCAAAACCGCATTGCAAAAGATATTCACGACGGCATTGGGCAAATGCTCACCGGATTGAAATACCTGCTTGAAAGTGTGGATACTTCTGATCCTGAGAAAGCCGAAGTCAAGATCATCAAACTAAAAGAACTCACTTCGAATATTATCATGGGTGTTCGAACAGCTACTTTCAACCTTACTCCTCCGGAATTAAAGGATTATGGTATCGTTCCTGCCCTTACCGAACTGACCCAAGAGCTGTCCAAGCTTACCGGGAAAGACATTGTGCTTTTCAATAAATCTGATTTTAACCAGCGGCTGGATTCTTTGGTCGAAATCAACCTGTACCGCATCACGCAGGAAGCCATCAACAATGCAATTAAATATGCGGAATCTTCCCATATCATTGTCACCGTCTCCCATAGCCAGAATATTCTCAGCATCATTGTGGATGATAATGGAAAGGGATTTGATACATCAAAACTTAAATCAAAACCGGATGAAGAGGGTGGCATGGGCCTCACTTTTATGAAAGAACGGGTAAAATACATCAATGGGAGACTCTTTATAAACTCCTCTCCAAATGAAGGAACCAAAGTTACCCTCAACGTGCCTTTAACTTAGATTTCCTAGATTTTTATACGTAAATTCAGTTTCTTTACTACGTATTTACTTAAGCGCTTATGAACCCAATTAAGATAGTTTTAGCTGATGATCACGAACTGGTACGTGATGGGATCAAATCCTTGTTAGAAAGTGAAAAGGAATTTGAGGTAATCGATGAAGCCTCTAATGGGGAAGAAGCTCTCGAAGTAATCGCAGCCAGGAACCCTGATTTATTGATTGTGGACATACGGATGCCAAAAATGAATGGTTTAGAGGTGGTAAAGGAGATGACCAAAACCTTTCCGCATATCAAAAAACTGGTGCTCTCCATGCATGATTCGGAGGAGTATGTAGTGGAAGCAATCGAAGCTGGAGCCGATGGGTATTTACTGAAAGGATCCTCTAAGAGTGAGTTTTTGAAGGCCTTACACACGATTTCAAGTGGCGGAAAATTCTTTGCTGGAGATGTTTCTGCTTACATCATCAATAATTTCGTCAATGGAAAAGCCAAACCATCCAGTAAAACTGAGGTTTACTCCGAGGAACTGGCCAACTTAACTAACCGAGAAAAACAGATCCTAGAGCAAATACTAGAAGGAAAAGGCAACAATGAAATTGCTGATGCACTGGAAATTAGTAAGAGAACGGCGGAGGTCCACAGATTTAATTTGATGAAAAAGATGAACGTCAAGAATCTAGCTGAGTTGACCACAAAATCCAGAGAATTAAACTTGATCTAAGTAGAACAATTAATTTTATACGTAGCCAGAAGTCCACTTGAAGTCAATTTTAAGTGGACTTCTTATTTTTTATCTAAAAATATTACGTATTATATTATTATAATTACGTATTAATACTTACTTTTAAGCACCTTAAAATTAAGTATTATGCAACCACTACTTACACACAAAGCAACACGGTTAAATCTATTAGATTTTAAAACTGTCCCGATCCGAACTTTCTGGATCACTTCCATCGCATTCTTCATCTGCTTCTTTGCATGGTTCGGCATTGTTCCCTTTATGCCGGATGTAGTCAAGGACTTAGGCCTTACTCCTGCACAAAAATGGAACGCAACCGTTCTTGCAGTAGCGGGCACTGTTTTCGCCAGATTATTGATCGGCAAGCTATGTGACAAATATGGTCCAAGGCTTTGCTATACCTGGCTGCTTATCTTAGGATCTATTCCTGTGATTTTCAGTGGGCTGGTGCAGACACCTATGCAATTTTACATTTGCCGACTATTGACAGGATTCATCGGGGCTTCTTTTGTGATCACTCAGGTGCATACCTCCCTGATGTTTGCATCCAATGTGGTTGGAACTGCCAATGCCACTTCTGCTGGATGGGGAAATCTAGGGGGTGGGGCAAATAGACTGGGTATGCCCATCATTGCAGCCATAGTGATTGGACTGGGTGTAGCTGAAGCAGATGCTTGGAGGTATGCTATGGTGATAGCCGGAATCGTATGCTTTGTCATGGGATTGATATACTATTTCTTTACTAAAGATACTCCTGAAGGGAATTTTAAAGAATTAGAGGCAAGGGGAGTGAAAGTCCCTTCCACCAAAAAAGATAAAGTCGGTTTTATAGAAGCAGTCAAAGACTACCGCGTTTGGTTGCTTTTCATTGTTTACGCTGCCTGTTTTGGAATAGAACTGACAGTATATGGCACCATGGATGATTACCTGCAAAACACTTTTCAACTCGAACGAATTACGGCAGGAAACATCGTGCTTTCTTTTGCTCTAATGAATATTTTTGCAAGAACATTGGGTGGTTTTTTTGGAGATAAATTCGGTAAAACTAAAGGA
The DNA here is from genome assembly GCF_035156415.1 of Algoriphagus persicinus. Taxonomy (NCBI): domain Bacteria; kingdom Pseudomonadati; phylum Bacteroidota; class Cytophagia; order Cytophagales; family Cyclobacteriaceae; genus Algoriphagus; species Algoriphagus persicinus. Next base: position 225,054 of record NZ_JAYEEY010000003.1, on the reverse strand, counting down.
CTGAAAGGAAGAGTCTGGTTTTTGGCAGCAATCTTAATTGCCGAAGGCTTGATGCTAAGTTTGTTTTCTCTAGCCACCAGCTTGGTTCTTGGGTTTGGATTACTTGTGGCATTCAGCTTGACTGTGCAGATGGCAGAGGGAGCTACATTCTCAGTTGTCCCTTTTGTGAATAGAAAAGCCATAGGCTCCATCTCTGGAATCGTAGGTGCCGGGGGAAATTTCGGTGCGTTTTTGGCAGCCTTGTTTTTGAGTTCCAAGTCCGCAGTGGCTGAAAAAGCAGCGCTTATTGCTAGCGAAACAATGGGGTCAGAAGCTGCTGTAGCAGCTCAATCAGCAGCAGCGGCAAGTGCGGTTTCTGCAGGATACCTAGTCATTGGGGGGCTGATCGTAGTTTCTGGCGTCGTGGCACTAGCCATCCGGTTTAGCACCGAAGATGAGAAAGTAGCTGAAGTAGAATTAAGCAAACTACAGCCTGAATTAGTCCGAATAGATAATTAACTTGTAACAGTAGTCCCCGGAATAGCTCTTCTGCAATTGACCAATTGTCATGCGGATGAGCTATTTTGTTCTTATCCAATTTCTAATTGTAATTTCTGAGTTGTGATCCCAGATAAAAAAGTCAAAACCACTTGTTCCTACTGCGGCGTTGGCTGTGGAATAGTAGCTGGTGTGGACGCTCAAAACAAAGTTCAGGTCGAGGGTGATCAAGATCATCCGGTGAACAAGGGTATGCTGTGTTCCAAAGGGATGAACCTCCACTACGTAGTCAATGATACCTCTGATAGAATTCTCTATCCGGAAATGCGCTGGAGCCGAACCCACCCCCGGGAGCGGGTAAGCTGGGACGAGGGGCTGGATCGAGCAGCGGGCGTCTTTAAGTCCCTGATCCAGAAATATGGGCCAAAAAGTGTGGGCTTTTATATCTCAGGCCAATGCCTGACGGAAGAATATTACATCGCAAATAAGCTGACCAAAGGCTTTCTTGGTACCAATAACATCGATACAAACAGTCGGCTGTGCATGAGCTCGGCGGTGGTGGCATACAAAAAAACTTTTGGTGAAGATTCTGTTCCTATCTCTTATGAGGACATCGAGCTCGCAGATGCTTTTCTGATCGCTGGCGCAAATCCAGCTTGGTGTCACCCCATACTTTTTCGAAGACTGGAAAAGCATAAGGAGAAAAACCCGAATGTGAAGATAATCGTGGTGGATCCGCGTAAAACCGATTCGGCAACTTTCGCAGATATTCACCTGCAAATCATCCCTGGCACAGATATCATTTTGTACAATGCCATCGGAAGAAGAATCATTGATATCGGCCTAGCTGACAAAGAATTTATAGAAAAACACACCGAAAACTACCTGAAATACCGCAAGCAAGTCATGGAAACTTCCTTGAAAGAAGCTTCCAAACTCTGTGGGATATCTATTGATGAGATTAAGCAGGTGGCTGAGATCATCGGCGAGTCCAAAGGATTTATCAGCATGTGGGCGATGGGTCTGAATCAAAGTGCCATCGGCACGGATAAGAACTTTTCACTTCTGAATCTTTCTCTAGTGACTGGAAGGATCGGAAAGCCAGGCAACGGGCCATTTTCACTTACAGGCCAGCCCAATGCCATGGGGGGTCGTGAAGTAGGCGGCATGGCGAACCTACTCGCAGTGCACAAGGATCTGAATAACCCGGTACATCGTCAGGAAGTAGCCAATTTTTGGGGCGTAAATGAGATTTCTCCAGAGCCGGGGTACGCAGCCACAGAAATGTTTGATGCCTTGGAAAGTGGGGAGATGAAGGCTGTATGGATCATCTGCACCAATCCTATGGTGAGTTTGCCAAATTCGAAGAGAATCGAAAAGGCACTTAAAAATGCCAAATTTGTGGTGGTGCAGGATATTTCTCACAAAGCAGATACAGTAGCCTATGCCGACCTGGTACTTCCTGCAGCTGGATGGCTGGAAAAGGAAGGTACGATGACTAATTCGGAGCGTCGGATTTCCTACTTAAACAAAGGCATCAACCCTCCGGGTGAAGCTAGGCCTGATGTGGAGATTCTCTGTGATTTTGCACGCAGAATGGGTTTCCGAGGGTTCAATTATACCAATACAGAGGAAATATACGAGGAATACTGCGCCATGACGAAAGGCACAAACATCGATATTTCCTTCCTGAGTTATGATAGACTGAAGAGTGAAGGCACATTCCAGTGGCCAGTACCAGCCTACAGGCATACGGGTACTCCGCGGCTTTTTGCAGACAACAAATTCTATACTCCTTCACAAAAAGCAGTCTTTAATATCCCTGCTCAGATTACTAATACTTCTGAAAAAACCAGCAAAGAATTTCCGCTGATCCTTACCACGGGACGCGTAAGAGATCAGTGGCATACCATGACAAAGACTGGAAAAGTCTCCCGACTGCGCACACATTATCCTAGTCCGATACTTGAAATCAACCCAATCGATGCTTACTTGGACAAAGTGAAAGACGGAGATGTGGTAGAAGTAAAAAGTATGAATGGGATAGTTCGCGTAAAGGCGAAACTTTCAAAAAGCATTCGCGAGGGAGTGGTATTTCTTCCCATGCACTGGGGCAAGCAACTGCAAAGTGACCTCAATCGGGCAAATAATCTGACCAAAACTGTGGTGGATCCCCAGTCAAAAGAACCGGATTTTAAATTCACAACAGTATCCGTTTCCAAATACAAAAAGGTTCAAGAGAAAATAGTGGTAGTAGGAGCTGGAGCGGCGGCATTCCGCTTTGTCCAGAATTATCGGGAGCACAACGATTCGGATCAAATCCATGTGTTCTCCAAAGAGCCACATCCCTTCTATAACCGGGTGCTTTTACCAGAGTATGTAACAGAGGAACTGACTTGGGAGCAGCTACAGAAGATAAAGGAGCATGAGCTTAAGAAATTGAAGATTAGCCTTCATACCGGACTTGCTATAGATAAAATTGATCCTGAAAAGCAGGTGGTGGTGGATGATGAAGGAAAAGAATATTCCTTTGACAAGCTGATACTGGCTACGGGAAGCCGCGCTTTCATTCCCAAAGATGCCCAATTGGATCTTCCTGGGCGCTTCACAATGCGAAGTAAAATAGACGCTGACAGATTTAAGGATTACCTGGATTCTACCAAACTTCCGCCTGAAAACCAGCACGTAGTGATAATCGGGGGAGGACTCCTTGGGCTAGAATTAGCGGCAGCATTGCAGCACAATCATGTGAAAGTGACTATAGTGCAACGTGCTTCCCGATTGATGGAGCGGCAGCTGGACGAAGTATCCAGTAAGCTGCTATCACTGGACGTGCAAGAGCGGGGAATACATGTGTATTTCGATAATGAGGTGAGTACCGTTTTCGATGAGGAAGAGAATAAATCCTTATCCATCACGCTGAAAAGCGGAAAAATCATTTATGCCAATGCCGTAGTTTATGCCATTGGAACCCAGCCCAACATAAAAATTGCGCGCGATAATGGCATTCTTTGCGGACGAGGCATCAAGGTAAACCAGCATTTACAGACGAATTATCCCAACATTTTTGCCATAGGCGAGATCGCTGAATTCCAAAATCAACTATTCGGGATCACTTCAGCAGCTGAAGAGCAGGCCATGGTATTGGCCAATTATATTGCAGGTGATGTGAGTAGCATTTACGCGGGTTCGGTGCTGATGAATATTTTGAAATTCAAAGATCTGGAACTTTGCAGTATTGGCGACATATTGATTCCTGAAAATGATGATTCTTATGAGGAAATCATTTTCACCGATATGAGTCGGCGTTATTACAAAAAATGCATCGTTAAGGACGATTTACTTATCGGGGCAGTGCTGATGGGTGACAAAAATGAATTTGCTGAGTTCAAATCCTTGATCGAAAACAAAATAGAGCTTTCCGAAAAAAGAAAATCCCTGCTGATGGGTTCTTCGGATACTCGCCCGGTCATCGGCAAATTAGTCTGTAGCTGTAGCCGTGTGGGAGAAGGAAATATTAAGGAAGCCATCACAGGTGGATGTTCAGATTTCACCGAACTTTGCCAGCAAACAGGAGCCGGTTTGGGTTGTGGCAGCTGTAAAACTGAGGTTAGAGAAATTCTTCACCAATCAAAAGTCCTGGCATGAAATCGAGCATGATAAAGAACAGCACACATAGAGATCATTGCCAACTATGCGAGACAGGCTATCCCGTTTCCTTTGTCACGGGACAGGTTATGCCCACTGAAAAACAATAAACAGATGAAACAGACCTTTTCAAGAATAGTGGTGAAAGGAGGTGTACTATCGCCTGCCGAATTGAAGCAGATTTTGGAATTGGCAGAAAGTGCCGGCTTGGACACCATTTCCTTCGGTTCCCGGCAGGATATCCTTTTTATCAAAGAGGAAGGTAATCTGCAGATCGATACGCAAGACAAATTTCAATTAGTCTCCCCTGAGGAAATTGGGGCAGAAAATATTGTTTCTTCGTACGTATCGGCAGATATTTTCCCAAATACACCTTGGCTGACAGGCGATCGATACTTGTATATTTTGGAGCAGTTTCGTGTTCAGCCAAATCTCAAAATCAACATTACCGATCCTAGACAGCGCTTGGTTCCGCTGTTTACTGGACATCTGAATTTCATTGCTTCACAGCATGAGGATTATTGGTACCTGTATGTGCGCTTGCCGGAGTGGGAGAATACGATGATGTATCCTGCACTTATTTACAGTTGGGATATGGCAAAGGTGGCTTCAGCCATCGAGGCCATCCTTCAAGAGGAGCCAGAGACGGTAGAGGTGCTTTTTGAGTTGGTCAATGATGCAGTGGATTCCAACAACAGGACGGTGGATAATCCATTGGAAGTGCCTTTTTACCCATTTCCATACTATGAGGGAATCAATCGTGTAGGTGATGACCGTTATTGGCTGGGATTATACTGGAGAAACAACAAGTATTATACAGATTTCCTTAAAGTATTGTGCGACCTCTGTGCGGACAGTCGCATAGGTAAAATCTCCATTACTCCCTGGAAATCCATCATTATTAAGGGAATACCTGAAAATTCAAAAATCGAATGGGAAAGACTACTAGGTCGCTATGGAATCAATGTGCGTCACTCTATGCTTGAGCTGAATTGGCACCTACCGGTCAATAATAAATCGGCTCTCAAGCTGAAGGAATATTTGGTAGAAAACTTTGACAAAAGAGACATCAGTACCTATGGATTGACTTTCGGGATCACAGATTATACTAGAAAAGCATATTACTTCACCTCTATTATTGTAGAGAAAAATCTTCCTCATGCAGGTCTGGATGAAATAAAAATCCGCAATACCTACAATTTGCTTTATGCCAAAAACTTCGACCCGAATACCCAGCAATACATCGTGTATGTTCAGGAAGTTGATAAAGTCGAATTACCAGGTCTATTGATTGAGTTGAGCAAGATGTATTTCGAGCAATTGGGGAAAAAACAGGAACGTTCTAAAAAGCTATACAGCCCTAAAGAAACGATCAAAATAGAAGCTTACCAGTGCGCTGACTGTCTCACCGTTTATGATCCTCAGTATGGGGATTTGGTTCAGAATATTCCAGCGTTGACTCTTTTCGAAGATCTACCGGAAACATATCATTGCTCCTTATGTGAAGGTCCTAAATCAAAGTTTGTCAAAAAGATATTTGAGAAACAGGTAGATTGAAGGCATTTTGCAGGGATTAGTGATCAATTACAGATGGATTTTATCCACACTCTCCCAGACTATGAAAAAAACTTTTACATTACTATTCTTACTCACCTTAGTTGCACAGTTTACTAAAGCTCAGGAATTCACGTTAGATGCGGATATCCGTCCCCGCTTCGAATACAGACACGGTTATGCGAGTTTATTTGCTGATGAGGCTAAAGCCGCTGCTTTTGTTACCCAGCGATCCCGATTGAATTTCGGCTATAGAGATGAAAAATTGCAGGTGTACATCAGCGTGCAAGATGTGAGCACCTGGGGAGATACCCAGCAGCTCAATGTCGCTGATGGCAATGATTCATTTGGCTTATTTCAAGGCTGGTTTCGCTATTCGTTCACCCCCAACTGGGCGATTAAATTTGGAAGGCAGGTTATTTCCTATGACGATGAGCGGATACTTGGCGAAACGGATTGGGCGATGCAGGGCAGGTTTCATGATGCTGCGATGATCCAGTATTCTAAAGATAGAGTTGAACTTGAATTCGCTTTTGCCTTTAATCAACAGAACCAAGTTAACTTTGGAAGTGAATACACCATAACAGGCGGTTTTTCTTATAAGACTATGCAGCTAGCGCATTTGACGAAAACCTGGGACAAGGCCTCCTTCAGCTTTTTGTTTATGAACAACGGTTTCCAGAAATACACCTCAGACCCAGTCCCGCAAACGGATGGAGTTTATAACCGACAAACTACCGGAACTTACTTTTCGTTTCCACTCGCATTCCTTAATGTGACCGGATCAGCCTATCTGCAAACGGGTATGGCAAATACCACCACTGATCTTGCTGCTTATCAATACATGGTCGAGGCAAAATACAAGCCTGGAAAAGTGGCTTTTATTCTCGGTTTCGAATCGCTAAGCGGTACAAATCAGGTTGGCGGGGAAAATAACAACTCCTTCTTCCCGTTGTATGGAACAAACCATAAGTTCAATGGCTACATGGATTATTTCTATGTGGGGAATCATGCAAATAATGTAGGTCTGAATGATGTCTATGGAAAGGTGCAAATTACCACTGGGGAGAAATCAAACCTTGCGGTGAATACGCACTATTTCTCTACAAATGCCGATTTGGCGAATGGTCTTGGGAAAGGATTAGGAACAGAACTCGATTTTGTTTTCACTAAAGCCATCGCCAAAAACATAAAAATGAATGTGGGATATTCTCAACTGTTTGCGACAAAAAACATGAGTGCACTCAAGGGAGGAGCAAGCTCTGAAAATACGAACAATTGGGGTTGGGTCCAGCTGATTGTCAACCCAAGATTACTTACTTACAATTTTAAGCAGGATTAATTCCTATCCTTAAATCTCTCCTTCGCTCCATCCAAAAACTCAATGAATGCCTGAACATCGGTATCGTAGCCTTTGGGCTGAGCGAGGAGATTTTCATTATGATCTAAGATCACATAGTAGGGCTGGGCATTGTTTTGAAAGCGTGTGATCTGGAAATCTGCATTTTGTTTTCCAAGCGTTTTTTTGACTTTGTTGTCGTATTCCGAAGTGTACCATTCACTTTCTGGAAGCTCCAATCGCTCATCGATATACAAAGCTACCATCACAAAGTCCTCCTTCAATCTTTTCAACACCTGTGGATCCACCCAGACATTCTCCTCCATTTTTCGGCAATTCACACAACCATGTCCTGTGAAATCAATCAGAAGCGGCTTATTTGCTTTCTTCGCTGCTCGCATGGCTTGTTCATAGTCAAAAAATCCTTGGATCCCATGAGGAATTTCCAAAGGGATGTCGGCGTATTTCACAGGCTCACCCAGAATATTTTCCCCAACTTCGGGCATACTTAGACCGCCAGTCATTTTGAATTGCTGAGTTGACATAGGAGGAAGATATCCACTCAGGTATTTGAGCGGAGCACCAAAAAGTCCCGGAATCATATACAGCACAAACATGAACGTAACGAGGGCCAAAAGCAATCTTGGAACACCAATGGAATCGGATGGAGAATCGTGAGGAAGGCGAATTTTCCCTAAAAGATAAAGCCCCAATCCACTGAAAATCACGATCCAGATAATCAAGAAAATATCACGATCCAAAATTCCCCAATGGTAAACTAGATCAGCAATAGATAAGAATTTGAAGGCCAGAGCGAGTTCAAGGAAACCCAAAACTACTTTCACAGAGTTTAGCCAACCACCAGATTTTGGCAGGCGATTCATCCATTCCGGGAAAATAGCAAACAAGGTGAACGGGATCGCAAAGGCTAGTGAAAAGGCAAACATACCCAAGATAGGCTTCAGCAATTCCCCTCCAGCCGAAGAGATCAAAATTGAACCTACAATCGGGCCAGTGCAGGAAAAGGAGACTAATACCAAGGTAAAAGCCATAAAGAAAATCCCCGCCAAGCCCCCTTTTTCAGCCTTTTCGTCCACTTTATTCACTAACCCTGAAGGCAAGGTAATCTCGAACATACCAAGAAAAGCCAGTGCGAAGAAGATGAATATTCCAAAGAAAAAAAGATTCGGAAGCCAGTGCGTTGCTAGCCAATTGGCGAATTCAGGCCCTTGAATAGCTGCAACTGCCGTTCCTGCAATGGTGTATATAGCAATAATGGAAAAACCATAAATGATGGCATTTCTTATTCCCGTTGCTTTGCTTCCAGCTCTACCTGTAAAGAAGCTCACGGTCATAGGAATCATTGGGAATACACACGGAGTTAACAATGCTGCCAACCCGGCTAAGAAAGCCAAAACCATAAAGCCCCAAAGCGACTCATTTTCCCGGATTGGGATGATTTCTATTGAAGAAGTGGTGGCGTATTCCCCTTCTTCCATTGATGGATTATCGTCATTGCGAGCCGAGGCACGAGGCGTGGCAATCTCATTGTCCCTTACAGATTGCTTCGTCGTCGTTCCTCCTTCTACCAATGACGAGTCGGCTCCTAACCCTGCTATACTTGATGATTCAAATTCAGTGAAAGGTTCTGTTGTATTATTCTCACTTGCAGTAAACGTAAGTTCAAAGTCTTCTTCATAATTGATACATTGACCCGTTACGTCAGAGCACATCTGATATTCTATGAACCCAGTAATTCTCCCGTTGGCTGTCTTAGGAATTAATATCTGTTCAAACCTCCCTTTACCTATAAAATACTTGACATCTCCTTCCCAGACATCCTCGTACTTTTTCTTGGAATCAATGGCTGTAAAGTCACCTTTTAACTCATAACCCTCTGGTTTATCCAACTTCAAAGTCGCCAAAATAGGCCCAAGATCCGGATCAAAATCATTGGCATAGATATACCAGCCAATTGGAATTTGTGCCTCGAACACCACAGTAGCTTCTATACCTTGCACCAGATTAGTTGGCTCGATGGAAATAGTCCATTTTGGTGGAGCTATAATTTGTGCTTGGGCGTAGAAACCGAAGAAAAGCAATGCCAGTAGCAGTAGTTTTCCTGATTTTCCTTGGGCTTTAGTCATGAAGCTGGGTTGCAGATGAGAGGGGAATTAATAGCAATAAGGGATTTATTACTCGCTGAGCTTTTTAAAGTGACGGAAGAAAGCGGCAATGGTTTCTATTCCAATAAAGTAATTTTTTACACCATAATGTTCATTGGGTGAATGCAATGCATCTGTATCCAATCCAAAACCGAATAAAATCGGATCAGAACCTAATTCTTTCTGGAACAAGGCTACGATAGGAATAGATCCACCTTCACGTGTAGGAATTGGTCTTTTTCCAAAAGTCTCTTCAATTGCTGCCTCAGCAGCCTTATATCCAACAGAAGAATCAGAAACTACCGCTGGCGCTCCTCCATGATGTGCACGGACTTTCACCTTTACAGATTTGGGGGCGATAGACTTGAAGTAATTTTCAAACAATTCAGAGATCTCATGCCAATCCTGATCCGGAACAAGTCTCATTGATATTTTTGCATGGGCTTTGGATGGCAGGACAGTCTTCGCTCCTTCTCCTATATATCCTCCCCAGATGCCGTTCACATCAAGCGTTGGACGAATACCAACCCGCTCGATGGTCGTATAGCCTTTTTCTCCATGTACCGCAGCTATATCCAGTTTATCTTGGTATTCATTGAGATTAAATGGAGCTTCGTTCAGTCGTTCTCGTTGCGCAGCAGTGAGTTCCTGCACTTTGTCATAGAATCCTGGAATCGTAATGTGATCGTTTTCATCTTTCATGGATGCAATCATGTCACAAAGCACATTGATAGGATTGGCTACAGCACCGCCATAGGTACCTGAGTGCAAATCCCTGTTTGAACCGGTAACCTCCACTTCCATATAAGCCATACCACGAAGACCAACCGTGATGGAAGGATCTTGCATAGAGATCATATGGGTATCAGAAATCAGGATGACATCCGCTGTTAATTTCTCTTTATTTTCGATAACGAACTTATCAAGATTGTCAGAACCGACTTCCTCTTCCCCTTCGATCATGAATTTGATATTGCAAGGTAAATCACCTGAAGCCATCATGGCTTCAAACGCTTTCACGTACATGTAAAACTGCCCTTTGTCGTCAGCAGATCCACGTGCGAAAATCGCCCCTTCGGGGTGAATCTTAGTCTTTTTGATCACCGGCTCAAAGGGTGGGGAATCCCAAAGCTCATAGGGGTCGGCAGGCTGAACATCATAATGCCCATACACCAAAACGGTCTTTAGGGCAGGGTCGATGATTTTCTCCCCATAAACAATCGGATAGCCCTTAGTCTGGCAGATTTCCACTACATCGGCACCTGCTTTTTCCAGACTCCCTTTCACAAAATTGGCTGCTGCCAAGACATCATCTTTGAATTTTGGGTCAGCGCTTACTGAAGGAATTCTAAGTAAATCCAATAATTCATTAAGAAAGCGATCTTTATTATCGCGGATAAAATCAATAACAGCCATATATCTGGGGATTAGTTGGTAAACGCTCAAAATTATCCTTTTAAGCATGAAATGCCTATTTTATCCCTACTTTTCAACACTACAAAAACCAACTTATTACGTTATGCGAGCAATGATTTGCGAGGAGTTCGGCTCACTGGAAAATTTGAAAGTGGGCGAATTGCCGGATCCAAAACCAGGCAAAAATCAAGTTTTGATTAAAGTTGCAGTATGTGGGGTTAGTTTTCCTGACTTGCTGATCATTCAAAACAAGTATCAATTTCAGCCGGAACTTCCCTATTCTCCGGGTGGTGAGGTTGTGGGGGAAATTATTGAATTGGGTGAAAAAGTAGAAAACCTCCAAGTGGGTGATCGTGTGCTATCGCTTTGTCGGTGGGGAGGGGTTGCAGAAAAGGTGGCTGTAGATATTGATCGAATTTTTGTGATACCTGATGGTATTCCTTCAGAAGTTGCGGCTAGTTCCCTGTATTCGTTTAGTACTTCTTATCATGCTTTGAAAGACCGGGCTAATCTTCTCCAAGGAGAAACCTTGCTTGTGCTAGGAGCAGCAGGGGCAATCGGCATGGCAGGGGTAGAATTGGGAAAAGCCATGGGAGCAAAAGTCATTGCTGCAGCCTCTTCGGATGAAAAATTGGCTTTATGTAAAAGTAAAGGAGCGGATGAAATAATCAATTATGAAAGTGAAGACCTGAAAACCCGAATCAAAGAACTTACCCAAGGTACCGGTGCGGATGTGATTTTGGATCCTGTTGGGGGAAACTATACAGAGCCTGCTCTTAGAGGAATTGCATGGAAAGGACGCTATTTAATTGTGGGTTTTGCAAATGGAGAAATCCCTCAAATCCCTATGAATTTGCCCTTGCTAAAGGGCTGTGCTATTGTGGGTGTATTTTGGGGTAATTTTTTGAAACAAGAGCCTGAATTGAACAGGGATAATATGAATCAACTGTATCAGTGGTTAGAAGAGGGAAAAATAATTGGTAAACCGATCCAAGAATATGAGCTGAAAAATGCCAAAAATGCCCTATTGGCTCTTCAAGACAGAAGTGATTTTAATAAGGGAATTGTACGGGTTTTTTGATTTTTTAACTAAACATTGTTTCAACCCGTTCTGTAATTGCTTATGTTGCTCCTCATATTCAACCAACTATCAATAATGCGAAGAAGTCTCATACTTCCCTTATCATTTTTTGTCACGTTTATTTCCTTTGCCCAAACTCCATTCAATCCAGAAACAGAAGCTGATTTCTTAAAAGCGACTTATTCAGAAGGTAATTTGTTAAGCCTCCTGGGACAGGATTTGTCTTATCCTGAAGATGCCGCATCAAATGGCACTCAAGGTGATGTGATATTTCTTCTCACAATTGATCATTCGGGAAAATTGCTTTCATACGAAGCGAAGGAGCAGGTTTCAGATGAACTTGGGAAACATGCTGAAGAAGCCATAGCAAAATTGACTGCAGACTGGACTCCCAGTAAAATACATGGAAAACCGGTGGATCGAGCGTACTTACTGGTTTTCAGTTATAATATTTTTTATAATTCATTGCCCTTGGATTACCACGAGATGGCCAAAAAATTTGATGACAAAGGGAAGCTTGAAAAGGCGCTGAGGACGTACGATGACGCAATTAAGAATTACCCTTTTGAACCTATATATTATACTATGCGAGCAAAATTCAAAAATGAATTAGGTGACTCAGAGGGTGCTGAAGCTGATAAGTTAATGGCTGAAAAATTGAATATGGAAGTATTAGCGGTGGTAGAAATAGCTCAGACGCAAAGTGTTAGGTAATAAAGTAGAGATTACAGACATGGCTTGCTTTTGCCACAGCCTGAAATCTCAAATGTTTTAAGGGTTTCCATTTTAGTCTGTGCCTTTAAGTGATTTAATACTTTCTAACATTGTTTCAAGAGACTGGTTTAGATCAGTTAGGTTTAATTCTGAGGTTTGAATCAATTTTTCGTTCAGCGCAATTAAAACTTCTTCAACTTTTGATTGAAGTGATTTTCCGGGATAGGTCAATTCCACATGGACAGTTCTTTCGTCAGCCTCACCCCGTTGTCTTTTCACATAATTCATAGCCTCAAGTTTTTTCAACAAGGGAGTCAATGTGCCTGAGTCAAGATGAAGACGTTTACCTATTTCGTTGACTTTAAGCCCATCTTCTTCCCATAATACTGAGAGCACAAGAAACTGTGGATAAGTCAAATTCAGCTCATTCAACTCCTTTTGCATGAGCTGAATAAGTAATCTAGAACTTGAATACAATGAGAGCGAAAGCTGATGAATTTGTGACATAGGTATTCAATTAAGATTTTATACAATTTAACTGTATAATCTTAAAGAGGAATCATACTGTCAATAATATCTTCCAATCATCGGATGATCAACGATCTCTCTCTTCAATTCATTCGCATCAATAGTGCCAGGAACCCGATAAGCTATTTCTCCGCCTGGCTCTATGAGTAATGTAATGGGCAGACTTCCGTCCCATTCTTTTCCGACCACATCGATCACCTCATATTTATCATCGGTATCCATGATATAATTCGGCAATGCAGATGCTTTACCCTTTAGGAATTTAAGTGCTTTTTCAGCTTGATCTGGGCTGTCCATGCTTATGGAGACAAACTGGAAATCGCGCTCCCCATACATTCGCTGAATGGTGACAAATTCCGGATATTCAATAATGCAGGGTCCACACCAAGTGGCCCAAAAATTTACCAAGAGCAATTCATCCGTGTCATTTTTCAAAAGATCTGCTAAGCCATCGGGTGAAAGCTTTTCGATAGCTACTTCTTTTTCTTTCCAGGCTTTGTTGGTTTTGATCGTGTACTCATTTTTCCATGCCCATTTCATCGAGCATCCAAAAGCTGGGGTTTGGGATTCAGCCTCTGGAAGGCTCTTCCCCTCCAAAGTCATGTCTATTGCTTTTCTAAGATCCTCAGCATTGGCAGTTCCAGGTTTTTCAGAAGCATCTATTCTACCGGAATAACTTAGTTTTCTATCCTTGTCAAAAACGAAAACATGAGGAGTAGCAGTAGGGCCATATGCTAATGAAAACTCGTGAGTGTCCCCATCATAGAGGTAGGGAAAATTATAGGATTTATCCCTAGCTCTGATTTTCATTTCCTCAAAGGTGTCACTGAGATCAGTATAACCCAGTTCTTCTGGAAGAATTCCAATCGGGCTATTGGAGGAGATCCCTATAAAAGCGACTTTTTGTTCCTTGTAATCATCCACGACTTCAATAAACCTGTCTTCATATGCCTGTGCAGTGGGACAGTGATTGCAGGTGAAGTTGATCACAAGTACGTCTGCATCAGAATAATCTTCCAGCTTGTGAAATTTATCATCAATTCCCGGCATATTAAATGGAGGTGCCTGGTCTCCAATTGCCAATTTTCCAATGGGTTGCTCCTCGACCACAATTGGCTTGGCAACAAATATTGCGTTGGAAGATGTCTCTGAGATGGTTTCTACATTTTCCTTGGGTGAGCTGGTGCACTGGACAAACAAGAAGGCAGCTCCCAGAAGCGCCTCGAATAAAAAGACTAATTTCAATTTAGAGTTCATAGGTTTTCAGAGTTTTAGGTCAAATTTGGCGTATTAGCTTTTCAATGAATAGCCATGTTGGTATGTATAGTGAAGCTTGGTATTGGCTTCCCAATCATCTACAAATTCCTGTGCGGTTGAGTCCCATTTGAGTGGTCTTCCTAATTCATGAGCGATGTTTCCAATAGTACAAACGGTACAAGAGCTATGACCGATTTCGACAGGGACTACAGGGTCTTTTCGCTTCAACACTGAATCGATAAAGTCCACATGGTGAGCACCATACCCCTGCTCATCATCTGAGAATTTTCGTTCACAGGCAGCCACATCCGTGTCGTACTGTCCTCTGGAAACTTTAATCCAGCCTTTATCTCCCAAGAATTTTACTCCTTGTCTACCTTCATCAAAAGGAGCAATAATCATCTGGACTCCATTGGCATATTTATAAGTCAAAGGCGTAGTATCTGTACCTGGAATAACTTCTGTGGGACCATTTCTATCCATACCAAGTCCCCACTGGGCGATGTCAATCATATGGGCTCCCCAGTCAGTCATCAGTCCGCCGCCGGTTTCTTTATACCACCTCCATGCTCCCCATACTTTTTCATTTTGATCTGGATTGAGGCTAATTGGAGGATTTAATTCTCCGTTATAATGTATATCCGGAAGTGGTCCTACCCATGTCTTCCAATCTAATCCAGCGGGAACCGGCTGTGATGGCAAATCATAAGGCTTGGGATGAGGTGGAGTTCCTACGTTAACCAAAACTTGCTTAATTTCTCCCAGCATTCCTTTTTGAACCATTCGCGCAGCATGTTGGAAATTTGCGCCTGATCGCTGCATGCTTCCTACCGCTAGGACAGTTCCAGTTGAGCGAACTGCCTGGATCAACTCTTGGCCTTCATGAATGGTGAACGTGAGGGGCTTTTCCAGGTAAATATCCTTACCTGCATTACAGGCATCGATGGCCATCATTGCATGCCAGTGATCGGGTGAAGCTATCACCACCGCATCTACTTCCGGATTTGCTAGTAAATCTTTGTAGTCAGCATAGACTTTAAGCGCTGGAGCATCTCTTTTCGCATCCGAATAGTGCTTGGCCACGCGCTCTTGGAACCTTTCCAGTTTAATTTTATAGACATCCGCACCCGCTACTACATCGACGATAGGATTTTTCATCATGTTGCTTAGTAAACCCATTGCTTGGCGTCCAACTCCGATGAAGCCAAGCCGGATTTTGGAGGAGTCAGCAATAGGGACAGCACTTTTACCAAAGCTTAGGGTAGGAATAGCGCCAAGGCCGACTGTACTTAGAATAGAAGTACTTAAAAACTTCCTTCGGGAAAAATTTGATTTGCTCATTACAAGTGGTGTTGGGATTATTAATGGGTTAGATGATTTCAGTAAAATAAAGTACTGATTTTCTAAGCTATTGAAAAATATTCATCTAGCTATTTGATCAATGGTATTTCAAGCTATAATAATAAGAAACTCTTTTGCCAAATTTCTACTTTAGTCTCAGTGAAGCTCAATCTTATGACTATACAACAACTGGAATACCTTATTGCAGTCGATAAACACCGACATTTTGGGCATGCGGCGGCAAGCTGTTTTGTCACACAGCCCACCTTGAGTGCCCAGCTAAGTAAGCTGGAGCGTGACTTGGGCGTAATTCTTTTTGATAGAAGTAAAATGCCTGTGATCCCCACAGCTATGGGGGTACAAATAATCGAACAAGCCAAAAGGGTTGTATCTGAGAGTAAGGGAATTTTTGAATTGGTCGCTGATCTGAAAGGAGATATTTCCGGTGTGATCAAATTGGGAATCATTCCTACACTCGCTCCATACTTACTGCACCTATTCATTCGGAAGTTTCTTGAAAAATATCCCTATGTGAAGCTGGAAGTCCAGGAAATGGTAACCGAAGAAGTGGTGAAAAAGCTGAAAAATGATGAATTGGACCTAGGGATAATAGTGACTCCTTTGCTCGAATCGGGTATAGTAGAAAAACCGATGTTTTATGAGAAGTTTTTCGCCTATTTGTCCAAAGACCACGCATTGCTGAAGGAGTCCGTTTTCCATCCTGAGAAAGTAGTGAAGGAAGATTTTTGGTTACTACAGCAAGGCCACTGCTTCAGGGATCAGGTGCTCAATCTATGTGACCAAAGCCTGAGCGGCCCAAAGAATTTTCACTACGAAAGTGGCTCTCTGGAAGGTCTGAAAAATATGGTGAATCGATACAAGGGAGTGACACTTTTACCTGAGCTGGCTACTCTGGAGCTTTCGGAAGAGGAAAAAACCAGGTTAAGGCCTTTTGAAGGCATTGCACCTACCCGGGAAGTAAGTATCATTTTAAATCGAAGTTTCCTCAAACAGAAACTGGTGGAATTGTTATTCAATGAAATAACCGATTCCATCCCTCAGGATATGACCTCCAAATCTCATGGCAAGGTTGTACGGTTCAAGTAAGGATTATTGAATTTTGGTGAGGATATAGTGATCTGCGAGATCTCCTGTGATCCTCTTGCTTTCCTTATCAAGCTGCCAAAGGCGGTTTTCTCCTACTTTATATTGGGTAGGACCGTTGCTTACCTTCTCCAAGGTGATGAATGATCCAGTTTCGTCCCAGATAAATGTGCCTGAATCGACTTCTTCCAGCGCGTCGTTTAGCCCAAAATAATGCGTGGACAATTTATATGTGCGATCAATATTGAGTGTAAGCGTGGTTTCTATTCCTTCACATCGAGCACAAGGCACAGTGCCTCTGTAGGTTCCGTTCCAGTCTAAAGAAGTGGCTGAATTGTCTGATTTATATAGTATGTTTTCCTCTGTGCTGATTTCTTCTGGAGCCTGCACTTTTTCTTGTGGGTTGGAGCAGGAAGTAGCTGTGGTCAGTGATGCTAAAAGGCTAATCGTGATTAGGGTTTTGTTCATGTTTTTAAATTTCTGATTACATCCAAAAACATCAACAATCAGACCTAATAGGAGCCATTCTGAAAGTTTAGCCCTTTTTAGGCAAGTCTTAAATTGTAATTTAAAGCAATACAATAAAAAAAGGAGCTGGTCTTGACCACCTCCTTCCAATTTTTTTAAATGAATCTCTTTTAAAGGGATTTTGGCCCCATAGGCCCGTAACCTACAATTACTATTTCAGTCAACATTTTGTCCTTTATGAATTTAGCTTGATTCAAATCCAATTCCGAAAGTAATTGTTTTCCGTTTTGTGCCAAGATCTCCGCTCTGTTATTGAGGAGTTTTGGTGAATATGGATTTTCTTCCAATGCCAAATTGACAGCCTCAAGTGGCGTTTTTGGCTTCGCGTCTTCAGATGATTTGATAAAAGGATTTGGAGGAAACTGGGAACCTGAAGTCATTTTAAAATCAAAGCTCATGAGGTATTCTTGCCCAAAGCTTTTGCCTTCCAAAAATGAAGGATTCCACTTTTCTTTTAAAAGACTCATTGTTCTATTTATTTCACCTTCGAATGCCGGATCCCCCGAAATAAAATCAATTTCCCCTGTCATATAGCCAGCTTTATCTATTTGGAGGGAAATAACCACCGGACCCATTGTATTTGTTTCCCTCAATTCTGTAGGATATTTAAGGGTCTGAGAAAGAAATTTATTCATATTCTCCCTAGAATTAGAAGAGGTTTGGGCATGAGTAAAGCTCAAACTGAACATGAAAAGAAGTAAAAATAATGCAGATGACTTTTTCATAAAGCTTTTGGTTAAAGGGTTAAGGAATTTAATCTACTGACTATGAACGGACTAAGCAAGTAAAATGTTCCAAAAAATTAGTTTTCATTTAGTTTTGTGCTAGTTCCAGTTTACTTGAATATCCCAAAATGCCAGAGATTGCCCGCCGGATCATGAAGGAAAAACTCATTTCCCCAGTCATTATGTTGGATGGTACTGAGTTTGGTACCGGGGAATTTATCCGGTAGCCCTAGAACTTTGATCGCTTCCCAATAGGATTCGAGGTCATTCTTGATCTCTAGAAAAATCATGGAATTTTCGCACCAGGCTTTCAAATAAGCGTCTTGTAAATAAAAAGCAAGGGTATCAGAAACTCTTACTAATGACATCTTTTCCGCTACAGTATGCACATCAAACCCCAAGACTTGGTAGAAGCGAATGCTTTCTTCATAATTCTTGGCACCAATAAAAGTCCGAATTGATTTAGCTGGATGAATCATACGCCGAATTGGGAAAGGTGGTGATCGAGATGCTTGTAAAATTGATTATTCCATTCTTGAGAAGTCATCGGGCCAAAGGTAAGTGACTCTTTTCCGTCAAAATAATTAGCGCCATATTCATAGGTCTTAGTCACATAGGAGATCAGCTTATTTTTCTCAAAGTCAAAATCCCTTTTATCACTGATGATAAAAGCCGGAGCAGTTCTGGAATTTTTGGGATATGGCTTTTCATTGACCACACCATTCTTGACGAAAGTTTTCAGCAGAAATCTCATCAGCCCATTTGGTTTGGGATGCTTGTTACTGTAGGCCATTTCGTAAGCCACATTACAATGTGCCAACATCTGGTCCACGCTCATTTTGCCCCATTTCGGCGTGGATTCGGAAGTGAGGGCGTTGATCCGTTGGATTACTTCACTGTGGACTTTTGGGTCAAAAATATTTTTCATAAACAATAGCTCATAGGATAGAACCTAAATTAATAAATGTCCTGTAAATCGCATAAATTTTAAAGATTCATTTGGTTAATATTTTAAACCATTTTATGCCATGAAAACCTTACATATAATTTGCCTGATATGCTTGCCGCTATTCACTAAAGCGAAAAATTTTGATACGAATATAGAAGCTCAGAAAGCGATTCTGAAAGTCGAATTCTTGGTAGGAGAATGGGAAAGGAGCGGATGGATGATGAATCAAAGCAGAGAGAAAATGACTTTTGAGCACACAGAAAAAGTCAGCTTAAAACTAAACGGCACTGCGCTACTGATTGAGGGCCAGGGTTTATCAGAGGGGAAAATTGTCCATAATGCACTTGCGATCGTCAGGATGGCAGGCAGCGGCGGGAAGTATAACTTCAATTCTTTTCTTCAAAGCAATCAACAGGGCAAATTCAAAGCAGAATTAATTGATGATGTACTTTACTGGTATCCTGCGGAAAACGTCCGATACGTACTCACTGTTAACGTCCAAGGCCAATGGAATGAAATAGGAGAAGCGAATTCCGGAGGCACATGGTACCAATTCTTTGAAATGACGCTGAATAAGAAATAGAATTCAGCCTAAAATGGTTAAAAATATTGTACCGGGTAATTCAGATCGGATGGGTTTATAAAATGCTTTGGCTCGTGATATTCGAATTTCTCGGCTGCTTTGGCGCATGGTACTTTTGGAACTTTATAAATGCTGTACTTCATATTTCCTAAGTAGATCGTACACCTGATTTTTAAAAATAGTCACCTTCTGTTCATAAACTTCAGGATCATCAAACATGGATAAATAATAATACGCTCCTTCGACTACGACAAAAATCTGCTCTGATAAGAGTTCCGTATCCTTCCCAATTAGATTTTCATCCCTGTCGAGAATGTCTTTCAGATATTCTCGCAATTTCTCATGCAATACTCGATATTCATCCTTGATTCGTTTATTTCTAAAGATCAAGCTGTAACAGCTATAGAATACGCCATCATCTAACAGTAAATTCCAATCTCTGGAAAAAAGTCTATCCACAAAGGTGTGCGGATTCGCATAATTTTGAGTTTCCAATTCTTCAAGCATTGGCTGATAGATCAGCAGCATCTGTTGAAGTATGTAAGAAATCAGATTTGAGATTAGAATCTCACGAGTGGGAAAGTAATGCATCACCAAACTTGGAGGCATCCCAAGGTGCTTACCAATTTTAGCTATAGAGGTGTTTTCCAGACCATTCGCTTTTGACAGCTGATAAAATCCCTTTATGATTTCCTTCTTTCTTTCATCTGAAATCTTTAAACCCATATTAAAATAGTGTTAAGCAAGTTGCTATAGTTGTAAAATTCGTTGGAAACAATAAATGCAATATATAATATTGAATGGCTGTTCAATTTATAATTTGAAAATTAATTGAAAAAATAATATTTGAAATGTTGGATACCCGAAATTGTAATTCAGGAAGATCAACTATCCTACAAATTTCTAAACCTAACAATTACTTGAATGAAAAGAAGAAAATTTCTAGCGACCAGTGCTTCGTTGACTATGGGCGTAGTACCCCTAGTTTCAGCGACGGTGGCTAAAAAAGGCAATTCACATGCTCCTGTACTCACGGTCGCACATATCACAGACATACATATTCGTCCAGAAGAAAATATTCCGGCCAGAGCTATAGAATGGCTCAAGCAAGCGCAAACACACAAACCTGATTTTTACCTAAATGGCGGAGATAGTATCCACGATGCTTCATACGATAAGGTAACGCGAGAGCGTACCTTGGAACAGTGGGAGGTTTGGGATCAATTCAGAGCTGAGATTCAACATGCAAAAGTATATAGCTGCATAGGGAATCATGACCCTTGGTGGGACGCACCTGCCAAAGAAGATGAAATGTACGGTAAACCTTACGTGGTAAAGCGCTTACACATGCCTGCATCATATTATAGTTTTGATGAAAAAGGTTGGCACTTTATAATTCTAGACGGCAATCATGAGGGTATCAGCTTAGGAGAAGAACAGATGAACTGGCTAGAAAATGATCTAGGCGGTTTAAAGCCAAATACTCCGACACTCATTATGTCACACTTTCCTATCACATCTATTACCAACGCGCTAGTAGGTGGGCAGCACAGCGATCATAAAGAATTAAAAAGCCTTTTCTATAAACACAAGGACAAGGTGCGTGTATGCCTAAGTGGACATCAGCATCTCTTAGATCGAACTTGGTACAACGACGTTCATTATTTCTGCAATGGTGCCTTGAGCGGTTTTTGGTGGGGTGATGGTGATGAGCATTCAGCAGGCAAGCAGTATTATTTGGAGACACCTCCAGGCTTTGCAAGCCTTCAACTTTATGCTGACGGAACTGTGGAGAATGAGTATTATTCTATGGCCTAACTAATACTACCATACCACTTTTTGGGAAAGCTAGCAGACTATGGCGGCTTGTTAGTTTAGCGTACCTATTGTTCTTTAAATCAAGGTTAACCTCCAAATAGTCTAGATCCCGCTTTCTGAAGTGCTATCATTTCGCTAGCATCAAGGTTGGATCTTTATTAATTATATGAGGAATAATTGCTGCCGTAATACTCCAATTATCATAAACCTATACCGTGTTATTCCAACTTTGCGTAAATGTGACTATTTTAGTTTCAGTGTTAAACAATTATTATAATACCATTATTAAAAATATAATTGCTTTGATTCCTTGAAATCAATATTTAATATTGAATGAATGTTCAATAAAATTCTGTACTTTCAGTTGATTCTGAGAGTAAATTATTTTAGAATAAACCTTATTCAATTCAATATTTCATGGAAGAAATTTTACTAAAACCAACATTTTGGAACAGGCTAAACAAAGGAGTTGGACTTCTGACTCTCCTGGTATTTGCTATCTGTTTTGAGTCATTTGCCCAAGGGGAAGTGACAGGAAAAGTCACCGACAGCTCGGGTCTAGGCATGCCTGGAGTTTCTGTGTTAATCAAGGGAACACAAAAAGGTACCATTACTGATCTCGATGGATCATATACCATAGTTACTTCATCTCAGGATGCAGTGTTAGTTTTCTCATTTATCGGCTACCAATCAGTCGAAAACCCTGTGGCAGGAATATCTTTGATAGATGTGGAGCTGAATGAATCAGATACGCTTCTTGAGCAGGTCGTTGTGGTCGGATACGGAACACAGAAGAAAGTGAACGTGACCGGGGCAGTGGATCAACTATCGGGTGAAGATATCGCTAAACGTCCTATCGCAAACGTGGTACAAGGCCTTCAAGGTATGAGCCCGGGACTTAACATCACGTATCAAGGTGGTAAACCAGGTACGGTACCTACTATTAATATTCGAGGTTTTACTTCGATCAACGGAGGAGGTCCTTTGATTGTGATCGATGGAATTCCAGGTAATGAAAGCGATTTATTGAGATTGAGCCCATCAGACATTGAGTCTTACTCAGTATTAAGAGATGCTGCCTCAGCGGCCATCTACGGTGCGAGAGCTGCTTTTGGTGTGATTTTAATCACTACTAAGAATGGCACAGAAGGAAACCAAAAGATCTCTTACAACAGCTATTTTGCATGGGGTAAGCCATCTGTGCTTCCTACTCCAGTGACCGATCCATACATTTATTCTAGAGTTTTGGAAACGTCCACTAACAATACGCCTTGGGATTATGTGAATTATTCAGATGCGCATTACCAATGGGCTAAAGAACGCTCAGAAGATCCGTCTATAGCAGACACCAGACTGGATCCTACCAATCCCAATCTTTATGCATACATGGGGAACAATAACTGGAACGATTACTTTTTCAATTCTTCCAGTTTCTCTACGAACCAAAGTCTTTCGATAAGTGGGAAAAGCAGCGGTAAAATGCCAATTGGATATTATGTTTCTGGAGATTATACCAAAGAAAACGGACTGAATAAACTGGCACCTGATTTTTGGAATCGCTACTCAATGAGAGCTAAGGTGAATATGAAGCCTCTCCCATGGTTGACCGTAGATAACAACCTGAATATCTACCAAACCAAGCGTGCAGATCCGACCAATGACATCACAGACATCTATTACTTACAGCCAACTGACGTTGCGAAGAACCCTGATGGATCATGGGCAAATACGTCGGCTGGTAGAACAGCTGCTCAGTTAGTTGACGGTGGTAGAAATCAAGAAGACATGTTCGGATTTCAGGATATCATCCAAGCTACAGCAGCATTTTTGGACGGTGACTTGACATTCACTGGCCGTGGTAGCTTCAAAAGAGAGCAATGGAAATACCACTGGGATCAAAGAAAATACAACATTGGATTTGGCCCTGAAGATATCAGGACTGAAGGTGGTGCGGGTTCTGTAACAGAAAGAAATGGAACGTTGATCAACACAATTTTCGACGTTTTCGGCAAGTATTCTAAAACATTGGGTGATCATAAATTCAACTTCCTAGCTGGTTTCAACCAAGAGAACTTCGAATATTCTACTATTCAAGCAGAAAGAAGAGTGTTGATTTCTTCTTCATTACCCTATCTCGGGTTGACTACTGGAGATGCATTTGTGACTCCAACTTATAGCACATATGCCTTGCGTAGTGGATTCGGAAGAATCAATTACTCATTCAAGGATCGTTACATCCTAGAAGTTAATGGTCGTTATGATGGTTCTTCCAGATTCCCGGGTGACAACCGTTGGGGATTTTTCCCATCTGTTTCTGGGTCATGGTTAGTGATGGATGAAGAATTCTTCTCAGGATTGACCAGTGTTGTATCTACTTTTAAGATAAGAGCATCCTATGGTAGCCTTGGAAATCAAAATGTATCCAACTTTGGCTATATCCAGTCTTTGCCTACAGGCCCTTCAAACTATTTGATTAATGGTAGTAGACAGACAGTGATCACCTCTTCACCATCATTGGCAGTAGATCCTACCAATTATACTTGGGAGAAAGTAATCACAAACAACATAGGGTTGGATTTTGGGATGCTAGGAGATCGAGTGACTGGTACCTTTGATTATTTCATCAGAGACACTAAGGGGATGCTTACTGATCCTGTGGAGCTTCCTGGTGTTCTTGGTACAAGCCCTCCTAAACAAAATGCAGCTGATCTTAGAACTAAAGGGTTTGAACTTTCTTTGGGTTATAGAGACCAGTTTGGTAGTGCTTCTAATCCTGTAAAGTTTGGTATTAAGGCAATCCTATCGGATTCAAGATCTTTTATCACCAGTTTCCAAAATGAAAATCAACTTTTCTCCAATTACCGCGTGGGTCAACAAATCGGAGAAATTTGGGGATTAGTGAATGATGGAATAATGGAAAATGAAGATGATATAGCAGGTCTAGATCAATCGGCAATTGTCCCTTGGGGAGCAATAGCAGTAGTACCAGGCTGGCCAAAATATAAGGATCTGAATGGAGATGGTAAGATCGAAGAAGGTCAAACAGCAGATGATCCAAAAGACCTTTCGATAATAGGAAACACTAGTGCTAGATATCGGTACGGTTTTAATATAGACATGAGTCACCGTGGATTTGATCTTTCCGTATTCCTTCAAGGTGTGGGTAAGAGAGACTACTACCCAAGACATTATCTGTATTGGGGACCTTACCAGCAGCCCTATGCAAACATCTATCCTTGGAACTTGGATTTCTACAGAGGCCAAGCTGATAGCGACGCATTGATGGCACAGCACTCTCAGTCTTACATAGAAGCAGGATTGGCAGAGCAAAATCTGGATGCAGAATACCCTGTCCTTCAGGCTTGGTTAGCGGATAACAACTACGGTGCTGGTCTGGATATCTCCCAAACAAGATACCTTCAAAATGCCGCGTATCTCAGAGTAAAGAACATTACGGTAGGCTATACATTCCCTGCGCCAGTCTTGGAAAAACTGAAAGTTTCTAGAATCAGACTTTACGTGTCAGGGGAGAATATTTTTGAATTCTCTCCAATCAAGAACTTTGTAGATCCTGAAGCCATCAATGATGGCTACGGATGGGCTTACCCTTTCCAAAGAAAATTCTCTTTCGGAGTTAATATCGATTTGTAATTAAGAAATGAATAAGATCATGAAATCGAGCATGACGAAAGCATCACATAGAGATGTGATTATCAATTATGCGAGATCCCATGTGACCAAAAAAATCAATGATAAACACATGAAAAAATATATCGTCCTACTAAGTGCAGTGTTGGCTTTATCTTCCTGCAACGATGATTTTCTGGATAGGTATCCGCAGACCTCTGTGGCGCCTGAAGAGTTTTTCAAGTCTGAAGAAGATCTTGAACTCTATGTGAATGGTCTGCTCACCATGGCTGGACCAGGTAGCTACCAAGCTGATCAAAGCAGCGATAATATGGCGACAACTGGAGCTATTGAAATCAAAAATGTAATGACTGGTTCTCCAAGTTCGCAAACACTTACTGGTGGTTGGAACTGGGGAACGTTGAGAAATATCAATTACTTCTTAGACAATTATGAGAGAGCTGTGGCTTCTGATGAAGCTATAGCACATTATGTAGGGCTGGCTAGATATTACAGAGCCATGTTCTATTTCGGGATGGTAAAGAGATATTCTGATGTGCCTTGGTATGAAAAAACTCTTGATCCAAGTGACAAAGAGCAGTTGTATAAAGGGCGTGATTCCAGAGAAATGGTCATGACAAAGGTGATGGAAGACTTGGAGTTTGCTGTGAGTCATGTAAGAGAATCTGTGCCATCAGGAACGCCTAGTCTATCGGCAGTTAAAGCCTTTTATGCTCGCTTGGCATTATATGAAGGAACCTATAGAAAATACCATTCTGAATTAGGCTTAGAGGGCTCATCCGCTGATTACTTACAAAAGGCAAGAGATATGGCTGGAGATATTATGAGCTCTGGTATGTTTTCTATTTATTCTACAGGCAACCCAGCAAGTGATTATTCTAAGCTTTTCACAAGCCAGGATTTAATGGGGAACTCTGAAGTGATTTTGGTCAATCCATATGATGCTAATAAAGACAGAAGCGGTGATATGAATTATACTGTTTTTGGAGATTATGAACAGTCGCCTTCTAGAGATCTGGTGATGACTTATCTGATGAAAGATGGATCAAGCTTTACCAGTATCGATGAGTATCAAAGGCTAGGTTTTGTTGAAGAGTTTCAAGACAGAGATCCGAGATTGATGCAGACCATAGCTTATCCAGGATGGGTAAGACAACCAAATGATATACCTTATATCCAATCGTTGAATAAGAACTTTACTGGATATCACCAATTGAAAGGCTATCAAAACACGACTGATAATATTGAAAGCGCAAGTGCAGACTTTGCAGTTTATCGTTATGCGGAAGTTCTGTTGAACTATGCAGAGGCAAAAGTTGAATTGAATGAGCTAACGCAGGTAGACCTTGACATGACTGTGAATGTGCTAAGAGAAAGAGCAGGAATGCCTGGATTGAGTATGGCAGATGCTAATATGTCTCCAGATCCATTTCTTGTAGCGAAATATCCTAACCTAGGCGGTTCAAATCTTGGCGTTCATTTGGAAATCAGAAGAGAGAGAAGAGTTGAGCTTGCAGTAGAAGGCTATCGGTACGATGACATCATGAGGTGGCAAGCAGGCAAACTCTTTGAGAAAATCCCTCAAGGAATGTACTTTGCAGGTCTTGGCAAATATGACTTGACTGGTGATGGTATAGAGGATGTGATCCTGGTCAGCAAAGATGCCAGTATCCCAGTTGGAGATGAAAAAGAGAAAAACAGCCTTGGAGTCACTTTGGTGTACTACAAAGCAGGAACTATCGATGAGAATGTAGATGTATTCTTGGAGAATGGAGAAAACGGTGGAATGATGGTAACTGAAACAAAAGCTAGAACTTTTGAATCTCCAAAATATTACTACCGTCCAATTCCAATTCAGCAGGTAACATTGAATCCTAATCTGGAGCAGATTTTCGGCTGGAATTAAACTAGAATTTTGAAATAGTAAGGTGGCTTGGCTCTAAAGGTCAGGCCACTTTCTTATACCATAAACTACAGATTACTAATTAGAATAAGTATGAAAAGAATACTAATAGCCGCTGCCATGGCCTTGCTTGTGTCTCATGGATACGCTCAGGAAAATGCTAAGAAGGTATTATTTGTAATACTGGATGGAATTCCAGCAGATGTAATGGATACAGTAGCCACTCCCAATATTGATAAGATCAGCGCCATTGGCGGATATACAGAAGCAAGTATGGGAGGAGAAATCGGCGGATATTCTGAGACTCCGACTATCTCAGCAGTAGGCTATAATTCACTATTGACTGGCGTATGGGCAAACAAGCATAACGTCTGGGGCAACAGCATTAAGAATCCGAATTACAATTACTGGACGATTTTTAGGATGTTGAAAGAAGCTGATCCGACTAAGAAAACGGCGATTTTTTCTACCTGGTTAGACAACAGAACCAAGCTGGTAGGGGCAAATTTACCTGCCACAGGTGACTTTACTTTTGATTACTATTTTGATGGGATGGAGTTAGACACCATGAATTTCCCTCATGGAGATGAAAGGACATACATCTATAAAATTGATGAAGCTGTATCAAAAGAAGCTGCAAGTTATATTCAAAAAGAAGGTCCTGATATGTCTTGGATGTATTTGGAATTCTCCGATGACATGGGACATGGCTTCGGCAATAGCCCGCAAATGATCGACGGTGTGCAAAAAGCAGATGTGCAAATCGGACGTGTTTGGGACGCTATTCAATACAGAGAAAAAACCTTCGGAGAAGATTGGTTGATCGTGATCACTACAGATCACGGCAGAACTGACGACGGCTTTGGTCATGGAGGCCATAGCCCAAGAGAGCGCGCTACTTGGATAGTTACGAATTCTAAGTATACCAATTCACATTTTGAGGGAACACCGCAAATGGTGGATATTCTCCCTTCTATAGCCAATCATATGAAACTTTCTATTCCTAAGAAGATTGCTATGGAGCTAGACGGTACTCCTTTCATAGGATCAGTAGATGCTACTGCACTAAAAGCTGAACTGAAAAATGGAGAAATCTCGATGAACTGGGAATCACTTTCCAAAGGTGAAAAAGGCAGAGTTTGGGTATCGACCACCAATGAGTTCAAAACTGGCGGGTTGGATAATTATTGGTTAGTTGGCGAAGTCAATCTGGATGATAAGCAGAAGAAATTCTCACTTAATGGGACTCAATCTGAGGTCTTCAAAGTAGTACTTGAAACTCCATCAGGATATTTGAATTACTGGATAGTTAAGTAGTTTTTTTAGAAATTAGTGCTTACTGAAAAGGGGTTAAACGAGCGTTTTATGCTGGTTTAACCCCTTTTTAATTCTAATCTAAAATCACCTTTTCTCTCTTTGGATATTTCACTTCATATTGAAGTTTGAGCTCTTGCTGAGCACCCGGCTGCAGCATGATGGTCCAGGTCACTTTTCCTGTTTGTGGATCTAATTTTCCTCCGGAAAGGGCCAAAGCTTCTACTGTAATCTCGGATTTGAAGGGAGTTTCCTTTATCTCCTGGGAGAAAGCTAGAAATGCGAGTAGAGAAAATATCAGAGTAAAAGAGAATTTTTTCATAGTGGAGGAGTTAAACTATTAATGACGTGATATTTCTACGCTTTACGAAATCCAGTGTTCACAATTCATGTGTTAAGAATTCGAAAGAGCGTCGATTCATAAATTATTTCCTCCTAGTCTAACCGGGTTTATTAACTTTGCGCACTTAAAATATCTTTTGACTTTCCGCTTTTCTGCATGACGATTACCCAAACCATAATCATTGCCATCATCGAGGGATTAACCGAATTTTTGCCTGTTTCATCTACAGGACACATGATTTTGGCATCTGCAGCCATGAATATTCATGAAGAGGAATTTGTCAAAACCTTTGAAATTTTCATTCAGCTGGGAGCAATTCTGGCGATTGCACTGATGTATATCAAGCGATTTTTTCAGGGAATAAATATTTATCTAAAATTGCTGGCGGCATTTATACCTACGGCGATTATAGGTTTGCTGGCCTATGATTATATAAAAGCCTATTTATTCAACCCTATTGTCGTTTCGGTTTCCCTGATCGTAGGTGGTATTATTTTGATATTTATTGACAAAAAAGTGGTGAATACCGAAACCAAGGTGGCTGAAGTGGAGGACATCTCTTATAAAAATGCATTTTTCATAGGCTTATTCCAGTGTCTTTCCATGGTGCCGGGTACTTCCAGAGCAGCGGCCACGATCATCGGTGGAGTGTTCAATGGCTTGGACAAAAAGCAGGCTACGGAATTCTCCTTCTTATTAGCAGTGCCTACTATGATGGCCGCATCTGGCTATGACTTGTTGAAAACCGACTTGATATTTACCAACAATCAATTATCCCTATTGGGAATAGGAACTGTGGTCGCTTTTATCACGGCTTGGTTCGCCGTGAAACTATTCTTGAAATTCGTATCCAAAAATGGATTTACAGCCTTTGGTTACTATAGAATTGTCATTGGAATATTGTTCTTGATTTTTATGTGGGGGTCGGATTTGGGATAATCTTTTCATTATTCCCCTTCGGGATAAAATCCCAATCATTTCAAGATTACAACCAAAATAAAGCCCGATCCTATTATAGAGTCGGGCTTTTGTTTGTCAAGCAGTTTGTCCTGCGTGTTTTCCTTCTCGGAATTCTTCGACCATTTTTTTATTGAAAGCTGGCAAGTCTTTTGGGCTTCGGGACGTGACCAGACCACTGTCCACCACGACCTCTTCATCCACCCAATGTGCACCCGCATTTTCTAGATCCTTTCTGATAGATGCAAAGGAAGTTAATGTACGTCCATTGGTGACTTCAGCTTCTATTAGCATTTGCAGTCCATGACAGATGGCTGCCACTGGCTTGTGGTCATCAAAAAAACTCCTGACAAAAGCAACCGAAGCAAGATCTCGTCTCAACAGATCTGGATTGATCACACCACCGGGAAGTACTAATGCATCAAAGTTACTTGCGCTGACTTGATCTACCCGTGCATCTACTTTGATCTGTTCACTCCAATTCCCATTCTTCCAGCCTTTAATCTGATCATTCTGTGGGGATATAATAAATACTTCAGCCCCTTCTTTTTCAAGGACACGTTTCGGTTCTACAAGCTCTGATTCTTCAAATCCATTCGTGGCAAGAATAGCTACTCTTACATCTTTTAATAAACTCATGATACTAGTGGTTAAGTTGGCAATTACTTTCTATAGGAGAAAATAGCTTCGGTCTGGAAGCAATACTAAAAGAACCAACACTGTTCCAAAAAAAGAATCCTGTTATACTGGAAATAAAACAGGATTCAGACCTTTTTGCATTTACACTATTTCCACAATATGAGAATTCAACGCTTATAATCGGGATAAGGCAGAGTTAATCTTCTATTGATTAGTTGAAGTCCAAATACGTTTTACTCAACCATTTTTCTTCTAAACTCATTTTGCACCAGCCATTTTTTTCTTCGGAGATGAAGACCTCTTCAGACTTCATTAAGTTATCCACAATGGCATATTCAGTACCTGGCCCACTTCTCACTCGCAGTACGTTGGCATTTACTGTAGCTCTTCGTACATCCGTGGTAAATCTTCCATATACCCAATGTGATTGACTAGTTGAGATTTTGAGCCAGCCATTTGATTCCTCGTAGATTCTCAATATTGCGCCCAACTGTGCCGCTTCTCTGTCAGAGGCATTTGAAGCAGATCCACGTGGCTCAATTCGAATAGTAAGGGAATTAGCTGTGACAGCTACATATTTATCTATTACGGGAGGCTGAGGAAGAATTGGGGTGCTTTGAAGAGCTTGTCCCACCAGCGGCAGAAAATTGGTCATGCAATCTTCTATTTTATTTCCGCCAAAGAAATTAGTGCCTGGACAGGATTTATTTCCTCCAGTACCATTGTTTCGCTTCCCGGTACTCAGCTCAAACCAATGATGATAAATGATGCTGAATGTATTTACTGGAAGTCTGAATTTATCGCAAAGCGCAGCTGTCATTTGGATGATGGCGAGTCGGTGCTCATTGCTCATGGTATCTCCATCTTTATCAAAATTGCCAAGATGCTCTATACAAATGGAATCGCGATTAGCTCCAAAAATACATGCAGGCGTCGATTCCAAGGATCTTCCTGTCACAATCGTACCATCTGGAAAGCTGGTGAAATGCTGCCCTATATCACTCCAACCATTATTTCTTACATGATGATTTTTCATGGCTAATTGCCTTTCGAAATGATTTCGCCCATTGAAATGCGTGTAGTTTGGACTCCAGGTATGATGCTGCTGTACCGTGAGGATGGTACGGGCGATTCGTTGAGACTGAATCCACGGGACAAATTCACCTATGCTCATTTTTAAAAAACCATTTTTGCTTTCCATGATTATTATAGATTAAAAGTTAAAAATTTAATACTTCAAGTTGTTTTTATCTGCTCTTCAAAACAAATAAAATCCATGAATCTGGACTTCACAAATGGGAATGCAAGTTTTATTTTGTGCACTGCCTACACGAAGGTAGCCTGAGGAGCAGCAGTTTACAAACTAACCCTAAGGCCCACAACCAAACTGTGCCGAGGAATTTGTTTTTGAGCCCTTTTTCATATGATTATAATTAGTCTTTTAAAGGCCATAACCTGTCCCGTGACGAAGGAAACGGGATGGATTCTCACTTGCATTATAATCATCCCAATGTGTGACTTTCTAATCATGCTCGATTTCATGTGTTTTTAATTTAGAATTCTTAGTTAAACGACTGCGGAATTCGAAAAACACATGAAGGATTTAATAATCGTTCTCTTAAGTATCGCTTGCGTCATGTTCAATTTCTTTTGTTCTTTTGACTTGACGCAAAAGAACCAAAAAGTCAAGACGCCAGCAAAGCTTCACCCCGCAGTCCAGCCGCCTGGCTCGCTGCTGCGACAGCCTTACGCGCCCTAAGAACAAGCATATCTGCTGTTGCGGTGTATGCTGGGATATAATCATCCCCCTGTGTGTTCCCGTAGGTACGGGATCATGGGTATTTCATGTGCTTATAATTGTTTTTAATTGGGCATAACCTGTCCCGTGACGAAGGAAACGGGATAGCCTGTCCCGTCCGCCGCGTCGGATCGGGAGAATCTCGCTTGAATAATAATCATCTCACTCTGTGAAGCTTGTGTCATGCTCGATTTCATCTTTCTTTTAAATTAACTAGAGCTGGCTGACTTTTGCAAACCATTTGAACCACTGTCTTTAAAAAGTATAAGACAGAAAAAAGCCCCAACAAATCAATTTGCTGGGGCTTCCTTTAGTTTGTGTATTTCTTATTTACCTTTTTCTCCGATAGAGATCATCGCACATCTGAAACCAATATGGTTTGTAGCAGAATCCTGGTGCATAAATCTCCTTGTGCCTGGAGCTAGCCAATAGGCTACATCTCTCCATGAACCTCCCTTATACACTCTGAGCTCATCTGTCAGCATTGAAGTCATGTAGGTATCTTCTTCATCACCTACTCCAGTATTTCTTACTGGGTTAAGGTCATCAAAGTCTTGGTAAGATAGTGGACGGTAAATATCCTGAACCCATTCGTTCATGTTTCCAGCCATGTGGTACAATCCAAAATCATTTGGTGCCATATCATACACGTTGGTAGGGATGATATCTCCATCATTTCTTTGACCACCGGCTATCCCGCCATAATCTCCTCTACCTCTTTTGAAGTTGGCAAGGAAGTCACCTTGCTTACCTTTTCTTTTCACATTATATGGATTTCTAACTCCTCTTCCATCCCATGGATAGATTCGTCCATACTCTTGATTTTCGTCTAGGTATTGGGTTCCGATCATTGCTTTGGCAGCGTATTCCCATTCAGCTTCTGTAGGCAGCCTATAGTCCGCCAATGCTACTCCTCTTTCGATGAGTTGACTTTTAGTGAAAGTGGAGTCAATTTCTCTTTCTTTTCTAATTATCTCCTGAACGTATTCGGTTCGCCACTTTGAATAAGCATTAGCCTGAGTCCAAGACACACCCGCTACTGGGTAAAAGTTAAAACCTGGAAATCTGAAATAATATGACTGATACATGTCATTGAAACTCATCTCTCCACCTGCCCACACATTATCTTTAGGCTCAAGTTTCAGCAGTGAATCTGCACTTACTTTTTTCCCCATATCGAAGAGGTACTCTCGATAATCATTATTGGTGACTTCTGTTTCATCCAGATAGAAGTTGGAAAGCGTAACAGTACGTTCCTGATTATCCCGGAACGCCATCACATCCTCTTCTTGAGAACCTAGTACGGCTCTACCTCCTTGGATAAATTTCAAATTTGGACCTGGGATTTGCTCGGCATTCCTAGCTACAAAAAATTGGGTAGAATCATTTTCTTCAAAACTGAATTCTGCCCCAGTGGTAGCACTTTTTTTACCAGGCTTATCGGCAGTTCTTCTGCCGTAGCCAGGAGTCTTATTACATGAGGTTAAGATAGAGCTTCCGACTATCGCCAAAGCTGCTATCCACATTCCCCAAGATTTGTTACTTAGACGCATATTTCTAATTGTTTTAGGTCTTTTTCAGTGTGCTAATATAATTGCAATGTCAAGCACTTCCAATGATTAAAGATGAGGTCCTTAGAATCCATTTGACAAAAACAGCCAAAATCCCAGAAAATCAACAAAATCGGTAGGCAAATCTGCAATTTTTATGCCATTAAATTTTTTTCAAAATCAAGCTTCATTCATCTCTTTTAGCTTATTCTGTGCCTTGGAAATAGTAGAAACATTCGATAAGGTAAGAATCAAACGATTCTTGTACTCCTTTATTTTGCAAAGTTTACTATTCATCTGTGCAAATCGCATAATTTTTTGGAAAATAGCTGAAGAATAATAATCGTCCCGGGTAGAAGGTAGCAGATGACATTTCATCAGGTTGCCTTTCAATACAAGTTTCTCAATACCAAGTTGTTCAGCTTTCCACCTCAATCGTACCGTTTCCATCAAATCCTCCACAGAATCGGGCAATGGGCCAAATCTGTCCAATAGCATGCCAGAAAATTTAGCCAACTCATCCTCATTCTTGATCGCATCAAGTTTAGAATACAGGCCTAATCGCTCGCTGATATTCCCTACGTACTCTTCTGGAATCAAAAGCTCCAGATCAGTTTCTATGGTGCAATCCTGAACCAGTACTTTAACTTTCTCAGCCAAGTCGGTTTCAAATAATGCCGCAAATTCATTTTCCTTCAATTCCTGAACAGCTTCATCCAAGATTTTGTGATACATCTCAAAGCCTAAATCAGTAATGAATCCACTTTGCTCCGCTCCTAGAAGATTTCCAGCTCCTCGGATATCCAAGTCCTTCATGGCCACTTTGAAGCCGTCTCCCAAGTCCGAGAATTCTTCCAGTGTCTGCATGCGCTTCCGCGCTTCTGCCGTCAGTCCAGACATCGGCTGTGTGAGCAGGTAGCAAAATGCCTTTTTATTACTTCGACCCACTCGCCCCCGCATCTGGTGCAAATCACTCATACCAAACATGTGTGCGCGGTTGATGATTATCGTATTGGCATTGGGGATATCTAACCCAGATTCTATGATGTTGGTAGATACTAATACATCGTATTCGTGATGGATAAATCCCACCATGACTTTTTCCAGCTTTTTCCCATCCATCTGACCATGAGCACCTATTACTCTGGCATCAGGCACTAGTTTCATTATCAAGTTGGCAATAGAATCAATCTCTCCTACACGGTTGTGTACGAAGAAAACCTGCCCACCTCTTCTCAATTCATAGGAAATGGCATCCCGAATCACCTCTTCTTGGAAAGTTTGAACTTCTGTGGTGACCGGCTGCCGATTGGGCGGAGGAGTGGCGATCACAGACAAATCTCTGGCTCCCATCAGGGAAAAGTGTAATGTCCTCGGAATCGGCGTGGCAGTTAAAGTCAGCACATCTACATTCAGACGAAGGTTTTTCAGCTGATCCTTCACTTTCACCCCAAACTTCTGCTCCTCATCAATCACCAAAAGCCCCAAATCTCTGAAGACAATATCCTTATTGACAATCCTATGGGTACCTATGAGGATGTCAATCTCTCCGGTTTTCACCTGAGCTATTATTTCCTTGATCTCTTTTGCGGTGCGAAAACGATTAATGTATTCAACTTTTACAGGGAAATTTTCCAATCGCTCACTGAATGTATGGAAATGCTGCATAGCTAGAATTGTCGTAGGAACAAGTATGGCAACCTGCTTTCTATCATTTACAGCTTTGAAAGCTGCACGGATGGCTACTTCAGTCTTTCCAAATCCTACATCCCCACAGACCAAGCGATCCATAGGATAAGACTTTTCCATATCAGTTTTGACGTCTTGGGTAGCGATAGCTTGATCGGGCGTATCCTCATAGATGAAGGAGGATTCTAGCTCAATTTGTAATACAGAGTCTGAGTTGAAGGCAAATCCTGAAGCAGATCTCCGCTTGGCATAAAGGGCTATTAAGTCCTTGGCAATGTCCTTTACTTGCTTTTTGGCTCTGGATTTTTTGTTCTCCCAGTCAGGGGAACCTAGTTTGGACATGGAGGGAACGCTACCTTCTTGCCCAGAAAACTTGGATATTTTGTGTAAGGAGTGGATGTTCACATAGAGTAAATCATCATCTCTAAATACCAGTCGCACAGCCTCCTGCATTTTACCGGACACGTCCACTTTTTCCAATCCAGCAAATCGTCCTACGCCGTAATCCACGTGAACGATGTAATCACCTGGATGCAGCGCTTTCAGTTCCTTAATGGTAAGTGCTTTGGATTTGCTGGCCTTGGTTCGGGTTTTATAGCGATGAAATCGCTCAAAAAGCTGATGATCAGTGAAGCAAGCGATTTTTGACTGTCTGTCTTCAAAACCTTCCCGTAAACCAAGCAGCATGCTTTGTACTTGCAAAGTCGGATCCAGTTCTCTGAAAATCCCGAGAAGACGGTCTATTTGCTTGGCATTTTCCGCTGTCAAAACGTTTACATATCCCTTCTTTTCATTGTCAGAAAGTTGGGCCACCAATAAGTCAAAGTTCTTATTGAACGAAGCTTGTGGCTGAGATTCCCAAGTGGATTGTTTGGCATTTTTCAGGTAAAATTGCTTACCAAATTCAACTCTGGAGAAATTGGCAGAAAGCAAAGCAAAGTCAGCTCCTTTATCGAACAAGTCCTCTGGACCGAGGACAATTTTTGTATTGTTTGTTTTTTTGACGATTTGATCAAAGGCCAAAGAAGCTTTGTGAAAGCACTCGTCCATCACATCCACCGTCAGCTGATAATCCTTGATCCAAACAATCGTCTGCTCCGGCAAAAATCCCAAGAATGATTGCCTCACTTCCTGAAGTAGCTTGGTTTGGACGTTTGGAATCAATGCGATCTGATCTACGCCGGCTATGGAGAGCTGAGTCTCCGGGTCAAAGGTCCGGATGCTTTCTATCTCTTTTCCAAAAAGCTCCAATCTGTACGGATGCTCATTGGAAAATGAAAACACATCCAATATCCCACCTCGAATAGCAAATTGCCCAGGCTCATAGACAAAATCCGTCCGTTCAAAATCGTAGCTTGCTAGGATTTCAGTCACAAATTCCATGTCAACTTGCTCACCGACTTTGGCTGAAAACGTATTTTCCTGCAGTGAGCGCTTATTGATGACACGCTCGTAGATCGCCTCTGGGTAAGTGATGATAATGCGTGATTTCCCCTTCTCTTCCAAAACCAAATTGAGAATCTCCGAACGCATCAGGACATTGGCATTGTCAATTTCCTCGTACTGATAGGCACGCTTAAAACTGGACGGAAAAATCATGTGCGCTTCAGTATTCATCAAATTCTGAAGATCAGAATTGAGATAAGCAGCCTCTTCCTTGTCCTGCGCTACAATAAGGTGAATGCCTCCCTTGCTCTCGAAAAGAGCAGCAAATAGCACCATATCCAAACTGCCAGATAAACCCTTAATCTGGTGTGTGAGCTTATCGCCACTTGAAATCTCATGTGCGATAGTCTGAAAAATAGGGTCTGATTTGTAAATGGAAAGAAAGTCCTGACGATCCAAAAGCTTGTGGTTTTAATAGTAGGTTGGTGGGGCAAAGTTAGTCCTTTATGAATTCTAACGATTGATTTCTAGCTGCATTTCCCAGGTATTAAACACCAACAGATGACAAGGGTTCAGAATTAAAAAACTAAAGCTCATAGAAATCGCTTTCTGTAAAAGATCCAATCAGATTTTATCGCTGGCTAAAGAAAGAAAAAACATGGGTTGAAGGTAAAATACTAGTAAAAGGAAAGGATTAAAGATTTTAGGATTTCCCTTTTACCTTTTTAACTGAGTAAGCTAGCCAAATCTCTTCGCTTCCACTACAATTCCCTATCTTTGCCCCCCTATCATAAAATAAAAACAAGCCCTCACCTATATTAAGGGGGTATTGACATAGAAATCCATGAGTAGAGAAGTTCGCGTAAGATTTGCCCCATCACCCACAGGGCCTTTACATATCGGCGGTGTACGTACAGCGCTTTACAATTATCTTTTTGCCCGCAAAATGGGTGGGAAATTCCTTTTGAGAATCGAAGACACAGATCAGGCACGTTTTGTACCGGGTGCAGAGGAATATATTAAGGAATCTCTGGAATGGCTTGGTATTTCTCCTGACGAAAGTCCATGGAATCCAGGTGACTCTGCCCCCTACAGACAGTCTGAGCGAAAGCCAAGCTACATGCAGTATGCCCTTGACTTAGTAGAAACCGGACACGCTTACTATGCTTTTGATACTTCCGAAGAACTGGAAGCCATGCGTGAGCGCTTGACAGCCGCCCGGGTGGTACAACCGCAATACAACAGCATCACCAGAACGCAGATGAAAAACTCACTGACGCTCCCCGAAGCTGAAGTGAAAGCAAAATTAGCCTCAGGTGAGCCCTATGTAATCCGGGTAAAAATCCCCAGAAAAGAAGAAGTACGTCTCAATGATATGATCCGGGGCTGGGTGATGGTTCACTCCTCCACCTTGGATGATAAAGTGCTGATGAAATCTGACGGCATGCCTACCTATCATCTGGCAAATATTGTAGATGATCATCTGATGAATATCACTCATGTGATCCGTGGAGAAGAGTGGCTTCCATCCGCTCCCTTGCACGTATTGCTATACAAGTTCTTTGGCTGGGAAGACACCATGCCTGAGTTTGCGCATTTGCCTTTGCTTCTGAAGCCCGATGGTAATGGCAAACTTTCCAAGCGTGACGGTGATAAATTGGGATTCCCGGTATTTCCGTTGAATTGGGAAAACAAGGAAACTGGCGAGAAAGCAGCAGGTTTCCGTGAGCAAGGTTATTTCTCCGATGCATTTTTGAATTTCTTGGCATTCCTGGGTTGGAATCCTGGAGATGAGCGTGAAATCTTTTCGTTGGAAGAATTGATTGAAGCATTTTCGGTAGAAAGAATCGGCAAGTCAGGAACCAAGTTTGACATTGCCAAAGCAAAATGGTACAACGAACAATACCTAAGAGCCAAATCTAATGCAGATTTGGCTCCCTATGTGATTGCCGAGGCCTCTGCAGAAGGAATTACTATTCTCCAAGATACAGCGGAAGCGATGGTCGCTTTGAATAAAGAACGAGTAACTTTTCCAGCTGAAATATGGCAAGGAAGTAGATTCGTCGTAGTCGCGCCTATTGAATTTGATGAAGCAATTGCGGGCAAACGCTGGAATGCAGATGCGGTCAACGTACTGACTGCTTATGCTGAGACGTTGGAAGGATATACGGGAGAATACGACGCAGAAAAGGCAAAAGCTATGCTGGGAGAAACCGCTGAAGCCAAAGAAATTAAATTGGGGAAAGTAATGCAAGCGGTACGACTTGCTGTAACGGGAGTTGGTGCAGGGCCGGATTTGATGGAGATTTTTGCTATTTTAGGAACTGAAGAAGTGGCCAAACGAATTAGATTTGCGTTAGCTACTCTAGAAGAAATAAGCTAAAAACACAAGCTATGACTAAGAAGAAAAAGAAAAACGGAGACCCGAAGGTTCATCAAGACTTGGATGGCTTCAAAATGAATATTAATTCTTTTGGTGAGATCTCCTCTTCCTTCTCTATTGATAAAATCAATGATTTCCTCAATAAGAATGTAGAGGACAAAAAACTAAAGGACAGAGACGATTTGAAATCTGATGAAAAGGAAAAGAAATCCTAAATTCATTTTTGCCAAACCCATTTTAAGAGCTCCCAAGTGGAGCTTTTTTTACATGCAACTGCACATTCATTTTTTTTAGAGTTCTTAAACATCATTAATTAAATCTTACCAAAATCGATAATTGGTTACTTTTGAACATGAATAGAGTATTGCTGACAGGCGTTTTCATTTTAGCATCTTTCGTGGCATTGGCTCAGACCAGTGTCGGAATCCGTGGTGGCTATTCAACTTCTACCTATTCTTATCGCCCTTCCCCAAGTAACCGGGGTATTTCCGTAGATGGGATCGAAGCACCGACTTTTGCATTGGTATTTGAACACTTTAATTCCAAAAATGCCGGAATCGAAGTCAACCTGCAATTTCTTAGCATAGGATTTTCTCAAATCAAGGATGAATCCGACCCTATCCGAACCAATGAAACTCAATTTGACTACCTGAAAATCCCGATTCTATCCAGCTTTTTCATAGGAAAATCAGGAAGATTTCAGATCAAAGCAGGGCCACATCTCGGCTACATGCTTCAGGCCAAGGACATCAGGCGGGAATTTTCTGATACTACTCCTGCAGAAATCCCCAGCTACGGAGGTGCTGAGGATAATCCCCGAAAAATCATGTATGGTCTCACTGCCGGAGCAGGAATTTCCAAACTTTTTGGTAAAAGCACCTTGGCTGGAGAGGTGCGATTTGCCTATGATTTCACTAATCCTGAGGGGCAAGAACGAATTTTTGATATGAGTTCGACTAATTTGGAATTTACCCTGGCATACCTTTTCAGGATTAGGGATTCTAAAATTGAAAGATAGAAAGAGCTTGTCCGCGGAAGGGGATTGAAAGATTTATACTCGTAATTTTTCACTTTTAAAAACTTTAACTATTTCAATCAATCCTGTCATATATTGGATTCATCTCCCGACTAATCTATGTAAATGAATCGCAGCCAGCTAGATCATATCTTAAAAGCCCACCACAGGGATGCATACCTCTGGGCCAGGCAATGTTGCTCTTTTAAGGATGATATGGCAAAGGATGTGCTGCAGCAGACCTATTTGAAGATATTAGAAGGACAGGCAAAGCTCAAAGATGCATCAAAGACAAAAACCTGGCTATTTTCCATCATCAGATATACGGCGATAGATGAGCTAAGAAAGGCTGGAAAAATCGTTTCTCTTTCCGATACATACGATCCAGTAGAGATTCACGAAGAAGTGGACACAACAGATTATGAAGCCATAATCAAGCACTTACCAGAGATGCAGCGGGAAGTAATTTTGATGGTATTTTATCATCAGATGACCATCGCTCAAAGTGCCGAAATCCTACAAATCGGTCTGGGAACTGCGAGAACTCATTACGATCGTGGCAAAAGGAAACTCAAAGAATTAATCACGAAAGTTCAAATCCAGGAAGAATATGGAAAATAACGAACAACTAGAACGGTTTTTTGATCAGATGAAAAAGCAGGATGAAAACATAGAAATCCCGGCTTTTCCAGAAGTCAAAACACGGAAATTTGGATTTTGGATTCCTGCTGGAATAGCTGCGTCTATGATCTTTGCCTTTCTATTTATCCAAGAACCCACACCAGTAGAAAGTGTATCCCCTGAAGTGGTGATCATTACGCTACAGGAAGACGAGAATCAAAATCAACATTTCACTATTGAAGAGAGTACATTTCTGGACACTTGGGAATCACCTACTGCTTCTTTATTGACAGAATATTAAACTAACTAAAAATGAAACTTCTACTCTTTCTATGCCTGACCCTGTTAATAAGCTTTGCAAATGCGCAAGATCTCTTTCAGAAAAATCTTTATTCTGCAGACAGAGTAATGGAACTGCGAAAGGAACTAGAACTTACCGATGCCCAAGCAACCAAGATCAAAAGAATCCATAGCGAAAACGCTGGAAAATTCAGCACTATGAAGTGGGATCTGGATGATGCTACCGCAAAGCTAAAGGAACTTCTAGACGGATCCAGAATTGATGAGGTAGCAGTACAAAAACAAATGGACAAAGTGCTAGCCCTGGAAAACTCATTGAAAAAGCAACAACTAAGCACCATAGTTTCCATCAAAAATGAACTGAGTTTTGAACAACAGGAGATCTTGCAGACTCCCAGAGTTCAAACAGTAAATGGGGTAAGTATAACTGGCTATGGTTCATCCTCATTTAAAACTGAACCTTTCTATTTAAAAAATTACAGAGTCGGCAAACCTGGAGTTGCTACGATAGGCACTTCTTCTAGCCCAAAAGTAGCAATCCGGGTAGCTGGAACTAGCAATTCGGAAAATTCTCCACTTTATTATACAAGCAAAAAAGACGGCATGAAACAACTGAAGGATATAAGCGCTATTAATCCGGAAGATATTGAGAGCATCGAAGTGTTGAAAGACAAATCTGCTGTAGATCTTTTTGGTGATAAAGGAAAAAACGGAGTCATCATTATCAAGCTTAAAGAAAATCCTAAAAATTAATACTGTTAATGGTTTTCTAAATTGGAAAAAGGAGTCTGAAAAATTCAGGCTCCTTTTTTGGTTTTTATTTTATCGCTTTCAGTAATCTAGCAGAATGATCTATTCTCATTATGATAATTGCTTCGTAGTCAATTTTACAAATTATTCTATAATTCCCTTCAAATATTTCTCGAATTCTTTCATTAGAAAATTCAGGAACAACCCTTCCAGATAATGGCTGCTGATATATCTTTTCAGCCTTTTTTATAATTTTTGCAACTTGTCTTTTCGCATAAATTTTAGAATCTCTTGCTATATACTCATGGATTTCTTTTAGGTCCTCCAAAGCAAGTTCAGTCCAAATCAGCTTTACCATTTTTGAGTTATATCCTTAACTGATTCATGGGGAATTACCTTACCTTCCTTAATTTGGTTTAGCCCTTCCTCCACTTTCTCAATTAACAAAAGGCGCTCTATTAATTGCTCAACATCAAATTCTCCGGGCAAATCGTTGAGTACTTCAATGGCTTTATACTTCTTCATGATCGTATAATTTAGACTTAATACTAAAGATATTAAACTCTCAGCATGTTATAAAGTTCTTTATTCCAAAAACCTCCAACTTGCTTTGTGGTCTTTTTTCAGTGTCTGACCTGTAACTTTTGCTCTCAGTATTTCCACAGGCATAGCATTTTGACTCATTATAAGATCATGATATTCCTTCTCTGTCATCTTACCGGAATTCACCACTTCGTCTCTTAAAGAGTAGAACTCCAAGGCACCGATCATGTAGGCGATTTGATAAAGTGGTCCATATCCACCTTCGAATGATCTTCGCACCTCTGCCTCAGCATTTGCGCGCTCATGGCCTACTTTATCCACTAATAGATCAATACACTCTTGAGGAGTCATTTTTCCCAAGTGATAATTCAGGGAGAAAATGATTCGTGCGCAGCGGTGCATTCTCCAGAACAGCATACCCACTTTATCCTTGGCGTCTCTAGGGAAATCTTTGTCCCACAGGATAAACTCCCAATATAAGGCCCAGCCTTCTGTCCAAAACGGAGTTCCAAACATACGTCGGTGAGTCATATTCCGCTGATTCATAAATTGCTGCAAATGATGACCAGGAATTAACTCATGCTGCACAGTAGCTCTGGAGAAATGAGGATTATTACCGCGCATACTCATCATTTTATCCTCATGGCTCATCTCAGATGTAGGATAAGAAATCTGTATGGACTCTCCTCCCAGAAAAAATGGACTTACCCGTTGGCGCTCTGCAGAAATCATCACTGTTCTCCAGGTCTCTTTTGCCAATGGCGGCACCGTAATCAGGTCGTTAGATTCTACGTATTCAGTTGCTTCTTCTGCCAATCGGATCACTTCCGCTGGCCATTCTCCCGCAGGAAAATAAGCTTCCTTAACCATTTCCAGAGCCGCTTTCCAGTCATCCCCAAAACCCAGTTCGTTCGAGGCTTTCAACATTTCTTTCTCACACCAAGCAAATTGCTTTTCCGCCTCAGCGATCAGTTCTTCTGGACTATAAGCGATCATCTCAAAAGCCAATTGTTTTTCCAGCGCATCTCTGCCAATCGGTCTTCCTATGATTCCACTTCCATCGTCTTTAACCGAATTTGTATAGTGTTCACGCAATGCTTTAGCGTACACTTTCATACGCTCGTCAAGCTTTTTCCAAGGTTCGGGCATCCACCAAGTAAACATGGGATCATATTCAAAGTAATAACTATACGCTTCTCCAGTAGCTCTATTCACAGCTTCTACTGCGCTAGCGGCAAGATCCGCTTTCTGCCAACTAGTATACTTTGGAATTGAGGCAAGGTTTTTCAATTGGGTATCTACTTCCTTGGCAGCCTGATTCCAGGTAGCTGCGAGTTTTTGAGGTTCAGGCTTCTTCGCTCTACGTCTTCCTGTATAAAATTCTTCCAAAGGCTGGGTAAAAGCTAAAACCCCTGAAACTTCGTCAAAGGATGCCTTTTCTATCGCCAATTCTGCAAGTTCTTTTTCCAGATAATTCCGAAAAAGTACATAGTCAATTTTCCCATCCGCAGAAAGTGAGCCGTAATTCACCTTGCCTAGATCAGTAAGGTAGTTCTGATTCAACGTTTGAATTCTGGAAAAATACGTGTTAGAAAGTGAATTGGAGTATAACCTCCTTAATGCGCCATAATCAGCTTGATAGGTCTGAATAGTTTGGGCCAATTCGGTCGAAAAACCCAAAGTAGAGATTAAACATAAAATCAGGAGTAAATAGATTTTCTTCATAAGACTTAGGAAAAGTGAAGTCTTAAATTAAATATTTTGCCCTAAAATCTTCCTAATCACCTCCGCATAAAAACATCCTTAAGCAATTCTTTGATTAGCGGTAAAATTGATTTTTAGCAGAAACGCACAAGCAATTTATGCTCAAATACTTATATTGACCTTGATCCGAAGTTGATGCCATTCCTAAATTGAATCAAACAGCAATTTTTGAAAGCCTGATACAGATGATTTATAAAATCATTTTTATCTATTGTTCCTTCTGTTCAGGGTGATTTTTTAGCCTGAGAATGAACAATTCCACCAAATCCAAATCATTATGGAATTAAAGATCACTAATCTTTCGAAGACCTATCCAAACGGAGTTAAGGCTTTAAATGATGTATCACTGAGTATTCCTCAAGGAATGTTCGGTCTGCTTGGACCAAACGGAGCAGGTAAATCCACCCTCATGCGCACTATCGCTACGCTCCAAGATGCAG
The DNA here is from genome assembly GCF_035156415.1 of Algoriphagus persicinus. Taxonomy (NCBI): domain Bacteria; kingdom Pseudomonadati; phylum Bacteroidota; class Cytophagia; order Cytophagales; family Cyclobacteriaceae; genus Algoriphagus; species Algoriphagus persicinus. The sequence goes on along the minus strand of NZ_JAYEEY010000003.1, from coordinate 180,784 downwards.
ACAGCGGAAGCATTATGCTCGATGAGATCAATGTCCTGGAAGATAAACAAGCTGTGAGAGAAAGGCTTGGATACTTGCCACAGGACTTTGGATTATATCCTAGAATCAATGCGGAAGTGATGCTGGATCACATAGCGCAGATGAAAGGTATAGGCAAAAAATCTGAACGAAAAGACTTAGTAGCAAGTCTTTTGCAAAAAGTGAATCTCTTCAAAGACCGAAAAAAAGGACTCGGAACTTTTTCTGGAGGCATGCGCCAGCGTTTTGGTATTGCTCAGGCTTTGGTCGGCAGCCCTTCATTGATCATTGTGGATGAACCTACTGCCGGATTGGATCCCTCAGAAAGGAACAGGTTCTATAATTTGCTGTCGGAAATCGGAGAAAATACCATCGTGATTCTATCCACGCATATAGTGGAGGATGTAAATACACTTTGCTCGAACATGGCAATCATCTGTGAGGGAGAACTACTGATGCAGGGTAAGCCTAAAGAAGGAATAGCTAGGGTGCTCGGGAAAATCTACAAGAAAGCCATCGACAAAAATGAGCTAGACAGCTATAGAAATGAATACCACGTGATCTCTACCAAATTGATAGAAGGACGACTGAGCTTGCGAATAGAAAGTGACTCTGATCCTGCGAATGGGTTTGAGGCAGTACCGGCAGATCTGGAAGATGTGTACTTCAGTACTATTTCAAAGAAAGTAGATCCTATTACTATCTAAGGTTTCAGCTATGTTTTTAGACATTTTCATTTTTGAGCTGAGATACCGGTTTGGTCGGCCGGCTACTTATATTTACTTTGGACTATTGCTGGTCGTAGCTATGCTATTGATCGGGTTCGGAAATACTCCTGCTTCCGAAAAAGTATATCACAATGCACCCATAGTCATCGCAAATCTTCAGCTATTGATTTCTCTTTTTGGAATCTTGATAGCTTCGGCGGTGATGGGAGTCCCTCTTTATCGAGACCTGGAGCACAAAACAGGGACTTTTCTATTCAGCTATCCCATTTCAAAATTCTCCTATTTCATGGGGAGATTTTGGGGTTCTTTCCTCACCCTGCTATTTATTTCCTTAGGGAGTTTGATTGGGATCTTTTTGGGAAGCTTACTCGGCCCTACTTTTGGCACGGACGCATTGAGATATGGTCCGAATGAACTGATGAACTACCTTCAGCCCTGGCTGACCCTTACGTTACCCAACCTCTGGTTTGCGGCAACATTATTCTTTGCGCTAATCGTTTTCACAAGAAATATCAAATCAATTTACTCGGGTGGCATCGTAGTTTTCATCGCCTATTTCCTCGCCAATTTCCTTGCAAGAGATATAGAAAACAAAGATCTCGTACAGCTGCTGGATCCATTTGGACTGAATACGTTCGATTATCAAACTCGGTACCTGACTCCCTTTGAGCAGAACAACTTCATTCTACCATTATCAGGGAATTTATTGTGGAACAGATTAATCTGGTCAGGGATAGGGCTGGCGTTTTTCATAGCTGCATACTTTCGATTCAGTTTTAGCTATTTCTTCAAAACTGTCCAGAAAAAAACAAAAAAAGAGGATTCATTACCTTTCGCAGGCAGTCTCTCGCAAGTAATTTCTAAAGCGAACTTTGCAGGCAGCTATCAATGGAACAGCTTCCTTACCCTTACAAAAATTGAAGTACAGAATATTACCAAAGACGTTTATTTCAGGTCAATTTTACTGGGTGGAATGGTCTTTTTGATCTTAGACTTTTGGATTGGAAATACGCTTTATAGTGTTCCTAATTTCCCTTCCACTTCCTTCCTGATGGAATACAAGACCTTTGATTACAATCTCTTCGTATTCATCATTATCGTGTTTTTCACAGGAGAAACTCTCCACCGAGACAAGGCTTCTGGCTACTCAGTCATCAATGATACCTTTCCGGTAAAAGACGGGGCAGTGATCGCTTCCAAGTTTTCCGGGATGGCATTTGTCTGCTTGCTGCTCACTACGCTTCCAATTATAGTTGGCCTTATCATCCAGACGCTGAAGGGCTATTTCAATTATGACCTCGGGGTTTATTTGGTAGATAGCTACCTTATTTCACTTCCCGATTACCTGCAGATGGTCATGCTGGTCTTTGCCGTACATCTGGTGGTGAATAACAAATTCGCTGGACATGCAGCAGCTATTGGCATTTGGGTTTTGATCATTATTCTTCGGGATTTTGCCAATTATGATTTCAACCTATTCTTCTTTTCCTACAAACCGGCATATCGCTGGAGCGACATGAATGGATTGGGTCACTTTGGTGAGCCCCTTTTCTGGTATAATCTGTACTGGACAGCTTTTGGGATCTTCCTGATTTTATTTTTCAGTATTTTCTTCAGCAGAGGAATTGAGAATTCTGTAAAAAGCAGGTTCACTACGGCTCGCAAAAAACTGGGCAAAAAGACTGCACTAGTTTCTTATGTGTTTCTGCTGGTAGCAATACTGACCGGAGGATACATCTACCAGTCCACCGTCTATAAGAATACCTACCGAACAGCTAAGGAGGGTGAAAAAAGACAGGTAGCCTATGAGAAGCAACTGAAGCAATATGAGTTTTTGCCTCAGCCAAAAATCACCAAAGTCAATCTCAAAGCCAATCTCTATCCCATGGAAAGAGATGCCTATTTCGAGGCTCAGATAGAACTTGTGAACAAAACTGATATACCCATAGATTCTGTGCATTTCAATAGCACCGGGCTCACCTCATTTGAGGTTTTGTACAATGACGCTGAATTGCCTTACCGGATCCCACTGGTATATGAGCCGGCTAAGTTTCAGATTTTTGGCAAAAAAGCAGAACGGGAATGGTACAAGATCACAGCACTTCCTAGGATTATGATGCCTGGTGACACGCTTGAGTTAATGATCAAAAGTAAGGTGATCAATGATAAATTCCCTAATTCAGGCTTCGGAAGGGAGTTGGTGTATAATGGTTCCTTCATAGCAGGCGGCATGCCTGACATTGGCTATTCATCAGGCAATGAGATGGAAAGTGATGAAAAGCGAAGGGAATATGAGTTATCCGAAAAACCGGAAGATCTGCCTCCACACGATGACCCATATGGACGAAAAACGCTGTTGTTTTCAGACGAGGCTGATTTTATCCAGTTTGAAGCTACAGTAAGTACTATCCCAAGTCAAATCGCCGTAGCACCGGGATATTTGCAAAAAGAATGGACTGAAGGTGATAGAAGGTATTTTCATTACATTCAAGACACGCCAATTCAGTCATTTTTCTCTGTACTTTCTGCAGAATATGAAATCCTTAGGGACGAAGCATCTTTGCCTAATGGGCAGAAAATTGATATAGAGATTTATTACCAAAAAGGGCATGAGTATAATTTGGATCGATTTGTTCAGTCATACAAAGATGGATTAATCTATTTTTCCGAGACCTACGGACCATTTCAATTTAGACAAATGCGCATTCTGGAATTCCCGCGTTATGCAGGTTTTGCGCAGTCCTTTCCAAATACAGTCCCTTTTGCAGAAAGCTTCGGGTGGGTGGCAGATTTCTCTGATCCCAATAGTTTTGATTATGTCTATTACGTGACAGCACATGAACTCGCGCATCAATGGTGGGGGCATCAGATCACGCCAAATTATACTCGAGGATCCAATTTGATCTCCGAAGCTTTGGCCGAATATTCTGCGCTGATCTTGTCGGAACGAAAGTATGGAAAAGAGAATATGAAACGTTTCCTAAAAGATGAGCTGGACGGATATCTGCGTGGTAGATCTAATGAGAGCAAAAAAGAAAATGTGTTTATCAACACAAATCGCTCCTATCAATGGTACCAAAAGGGCAGTTTGATTTTATACGGATTGCGGGATTTGATAGGGGCAGAAGCGATTGACAGTGCACTGTACAATTTCAATGCTGAGTTTGGCTTGAAGCTTACTCCGCCATTTCCTGGGAGTGCCGACTTATATAGACATTTGGATGCCCATACCCCCGATAGTCTGAAATACTACCTCGATGATACCTGGAACAAAATCACTCTGTATGATAACAAAGCTGAGCAAGTGACTGCCACAAAAGTAGCTGAAGGAGAATACGAAGTAACTCTCAGATTGAAGTCTCAAAAACTCTATGCTGATTCGGCCGGACAAGAATCAAATGCTGATTATCAAGGCGATTACATCGATGTAGGGATCTTCGCAGCAGATGATCAGGATGAGAATGGAAAAGATCGGGTAAACCCACTTTATATCCAAAAGTATAAACTCAAACCCGGTGAGACTACCCTCACTATCAGCGTAAAAGGTGAACCAGCAAAAGCCGGAATCGATCCCTTCAATAAATTAATTGATCGAATTCCCGACGACAACACGACCAGTGTGGAAGTCAGGTAAAAAAAAGGGTAGCTTCAACTTGAAGCTACCCTTTTTTACTATTTTCTCTTTCGAAGCAGTGCTACCAAAATTAGGACAAATATTGCACCAGCCACTATCCAAGCCCAAGGCTGTTGGTACCATTCTTCTTTACCGATGTTCACATCGATATCCAATCCTCCATCTTGAGCAAATGCAGTGACGGAAAAGGCCATGGTAATTAGAAATAATGCCACACTTTCCGAGTACTTTTTCAATTGATCTTTCATGGTATGTTAGTTATTATTTGAATCTAATATTATAAGTCGCCGCCACACCAATAGTCTGAATATCCATGGCTGGAGCAGAGGTAAAGACTTGATTATAAAAAGCGAAAATGTTCCAGTCGTAATTATGGTAACCTACTTGTGGACGAATATAAAACCCTCCATCACTGGCAGCATCCCCAGTCAAAAATGTGTACCCTAAATCAGTTCCTACAAAGAACCCGGATGGCTCCGGATAGTATCTAAGCATCAAGCCAAGAGGGATTGCTCCAAAGTCCTGAGCACCAGCTACCTCTGAATCTTTGAAATATTTGGTATAACCAGTGACCACACCGAGACCGAAATTGTCTGTACGCATGAACTGACCGGCTACATCCAACCCAAAAGCAAAAGATGAGTAGTCACCTAAATCTCCTACTGGCACTCCAAGATTTAACCCCAATTTTAACCACGAATTATCGTCATTGATATCTTCAATATCACGTGTTACTTGAGCATAAGAAGCAAATGCAGCAAGCATTAGGGTAAGGGATAAAATTAGTTTTTTCATAATCGGTTTGTTTTCTTTCCACCTAACCAAACCCAATGCCATGAACAAATATGTTTTTCTCAAAGAAGTCCAGCATCTCATTTATAGACCTTTAAACGCTTTTAACTTTCTCCCCCATCAATAATATAATTAAAAGAAACACGTTCTCATCGCCCTAATTTGGGGAATATTATTCTCAATACTGAAAAATACTCTCCCACATCATCGTTTCACATATTCCAGTTTCCTCCAGTCTTTTGGAGTCATTTCTGTCAAACTTCTAAATGTTTTGTTGAAATGTGACAAGGTCTGAAAACCTACCTGAAAGGAAATTTGAGAAATACTCAAATCTGTCTCAAGCAGTAACTTTTTAGCCTCTGTGATCCGCAGCTGCTGCACATATTTTGTAAAAGTCCTTCTCGTCCTTAGCTTAAAAAATCGGCAAAAAGCTTCTTTGCTCATATATGCCTGCTCAGCCACTTCTTCCAAACTGATCTGCCTAGTACTATTTTCAAGAATAAACCGCATCACCTGATCCATGCGACGGCCATCTCGCTCAGTCATGGTCTTTAGAACTGGAATTTGATTTAGTGCAACTATATTGTCAGAATTAAAATCCAAAAGCGATAGAATATGAATGCACTGTCGAAGTCTAGTCAATCCTGAAAACTCTCCAAACTGAGCAAGCAACTCCGTTATCCCATCCCTTATTTCTCCGGTAATTTTAAAGCATCCTGAAATTTTTTCATTTAGATGTATAAGATCAAGAAAGTCCTCCACCTCCGAAAAAGCACCACTCACTGCTTTGAAATCAAAGAAAATCGTATTTCCTGCTATAGTGAGTTCACTTTGCTCCTGAAAATAATCAGCATCACTCCTGAAAACATGGGGAATACTTTCTGCCAATAAATACACTTCCCCGGGCTCAAACCTCCCAACATAATCCCCAACCAGCAACTGACCGCGCCCCTCTAAAATAAGAGTTAATTGAGCTTGGGGGTGTTGATGAAGGTTATCGTAAAAATGCTTCCCCCGATCCTCTTGGTACTGAATAAACGTTTTTTCAGATTTCGGAATCTGAAAGGATATTACCTTACTCATTGGTGATAATAGGCTTAAATTGCTAAACAATCTCAATTATAATCATTTTTTGATCAAAATAGAGTCATTATTTACTAAATAAACCCTTTCATGAAATTAATGCATGACCTAATTTTGAAAGAAAAAACGATATGAACTGGAAAGGTGTATTCCCCGCTGTGACGACTAAATTCCATGCTGACGGAAGTTTGGATATGGAGTTATTTTTCAAAAACATTGACTTCCAGCTGGAATCCGGAGTGCACGGAATTATCCTTGGTGGTACTCTGGGAGAAAGCTCTGTTCTATCTCAGGAAGAAAAAATCACCTTGACCCGAGAAACTGTCAACTATCTAGACGGTAAAGTCCCTGTTATCTTGAATATCGCAGAAGGAGCCACTCAAGATGCTCTTTTTTGGGCTGCAAAAGCGGAAGAACTAGGAGCTGCAGGCTTGATGATTTTGCCCCCGATGAGATATGCAGCTGACGCAAGAGAAGTGGTGGCATATTTCAAAGCAGTAGCGAACAGTACCAGACTGCCAATTATGATTTATAACAATCCGGTGGATTACAAGACTTTGGTGACTTTGGAAATGTTTGCTGAGCTGGCAGAATGTGAAAACATCCAGGCGATCAAAGAATCCACTCGGGATATTTCTAATGTCACTCGTATGCGCAATCGCTTTGGGGATCGCTTCAAATTGCTTTGTGGTGTCGATACGCTTGCGATGGAAGAATTGGTCATGGGTGCAGATGGCTGGGTAGCTGGATTAGTTTGCGCCTTTCCCAGGGAAACGGTGACAATTTTCAACTTGATCAACGAAGGTAGAAATGAAGAAGCAAGAGAAATCTACCGTTGGTTCTTACCGCTTTTGGAATTGGATATCCATCCAAAACTCGTTCAATACATAAAACTTGCCGAGCAGCATTGCGGTATAGGTTCCGAGCACGTTCGCGCACCTAGATTGACCTTGATCGGAGAAGAAAGAGCAAGAATTGAGAAAATCATTACCAACGGCTTGGCGAAAAGACCTAAATTGTAGATTAGAATGTTTAGATAAGTGGTCTTGTAATTAAAGCAGAAAAGCATTTAATCCTCGACCCGTTCTCATCAGGCTTTAAACTAAAAACTCGCTAATCTTTCATCTTATAAATATTACAATCTTATGAATCTCGATACTATATTTTCAGCTGCTCAAGAAGCATTTTTATCTTATAAAAATCTCTCAGGTGCTAAAAAAGCTGATTTTCTAGAGAAAATAGCTGAAACCCTCGAAGAGAATAGAAGTGCAATTGTACTTATAGCAGTGAAAGAATCGAATCTTCCAGAAGGCAGACTTAATGGGGAATTAGGACGTACTACGGGCCAGATTAAGCTTTTCGCCAATCAGCTAAGAGAAGGAAGCTGGGTGGAAGCAACCATTGATCCGGCCGATCCAAAAAGATCCCCTTTGCCAAAAGCAGACATACGTAGAATGCTTATTCCGATCGGTCCAGTGGTGGTTTTTGGAGCGAGTAATTTCCCATTGGCATTTTCCACTGCAGGCGGAGATACCATTTCAGCTTTGGCAGCAGGATGCCCAGTGATCTACAAAGGCCACCCAGCACATCCTGATACTTCAAAATTCGTAGCCGAATGCATTTCCAAGGCGGTTAAAAAATCTGGTTTGACTGAGGGAGTATTCACTCATGTGGAAGGTGGAGTAAAAATGGGGCAAGATCTAGTGAAGCATCCTTTGGCAAAAGCAGTAGCCTTTACTGGATCATACGGAGCAGGAAAATCTCTCTTTAATATAGCAAGTGATCGTGAGGAGCCTATACCAGTGTATGCTGAAATGGGCTCTGTAAATCCGATTTTTACCTTTCCGTTGCGGTTGAACAATGAATTAGTCCCTATGGCTCAAAGCTATGTCAGCTCACTCACCTTAGGAGCAGGGCAATTCTGTACCAACCCGGGGTTGATTTTTGTACCGAAAGAATTGGCAGGCAGATTTGAAAATGCGATATCGGAAGCGTTGAAAGGAGCTGCAGATAGCCCTATGCTTCACGAAGGAATTGCGAGCTCCTACTACACTGCGCTAGACAATCTTAAAATGCGATCAGAACTGAATTGGGTAAAAGTGCCAGATGCAGGTCATTTAATCAATGGAAGCCCGGCATTGGCAGAGATCAAAGCTGCCGATTGGATCGCAGATGATCTTTTCCAGCAGGAAGTATTTGGCTCTTTCGCCTTGATGGTAGTGTATGAAAATGAAGCCGAGCTTATAGAGGTTGCCAAAAAACTTCATGGACAGCTTACCATTACCCTGTGGGCGGATTCCTCTGAGCTGAAAGCCAACACTGAACTGATTAATCTTTTGGAAGAGAAATGTGGACGATTGCTATTTGCAGGAGTTCCAACTGGTGTAGAGGTAGGCTATGCGATGCAGCATGGCGGGCCATTCCCTTCTACTACTAGTGTAAATAGCACATCTGTTGGAGCTCATGCAATCAAGCGATTTGCCCGACCGATTGCTTTACAGGATATGCCAGCCGCTTTGCTTCCTGATGCATTGAAGAACGAAAATCCACTTGGAATCACTAGACAGATAAATGGCAAGTTCACCACTGAGAAAATCTAGGGATTCACGAGGTTGGATTTGGGAATTATGTGCATACGATGCACCTCAATTATTTCTAAATAAGTTACCATTGGAAATTTGAGTGTTATCCAGATTTGCTCACTTTCTAGGCTATTTTCGAATCTTTCTATCCACCACGGCCAGGTTCTTCCAATTTTGAAACAACTAATGTCAACAAGACACACCTTTTCCTGCATCGATGCCCATACTTGTGGCAATCCGGTGCGGGTAGTTTCAGGCGGAGTTCCCTTTCTAAAAGGAAATAATATGCTTGAAAAACGCCAATATTTCCTGGACAATTTGGATTGGATCAGGACTGGATTGATGTTCGAACCACGAGGTCATGATATGATGTCCGGCTCGATGCTTTTTCCTCCGCATAATATAGAAAATGATGTCGCTGTGCTCTTTATTGAGACCAGCGGCTGTCTACCTATGTGCGGGCATGGCACGATTGGGACGGTGACGATTGCGATTGAGGAAGGATTGATTTACCCTAAAACTCCCGGAAAGCTAAGATTGGAAACCCCAGCAGGTTTGGTTCTAGTCGAGTATAAGCAAGAAGGTAACAAGGTGAAATCCGTAAAGCTCACCAACGTCAAAAGTTTTTTGGCCGCAGAAGGATTGGAAATAGAATCCGATGAGTTGGGAAAACTCGTCGTAGATGTCTCTTATGGGGGCAACTTCTACTGCATCATAGATCCTCAGGAGAATTTCCCAGGCCTGGAACATTTCAAAGCAGAGCAATTAATCGCTATGGCTCGTTCGCTTCGCCAGAAGATGAATGAGAAATATGATTTTGTGCACCCAGAGCATCCCGCCATCAAAGACATCTCCCACATACTTTGGACAGGAAAAACACTAGATCCAACGAGCACTGCCCGTAATGCCGTTTTCTACGGAGATAAAGCGATTGACCGTTCTCCTTGTGGCACGGGCACATCAGCAAGATTGGCTCAATGGTACGCCAAAGGGCTTCTGAAACCGGGAGAGAGTTTTATCCATGAGAGCTTTATTGGCTCCAAATTTATCGGAAGAATCGAAGAAGTAACAGAGATTTCAGGTAAACCAGCCATTATCCCAAGTATTGAAGGTTGGGCTAAAGTTTACGGATATAACACCATCATCCTTGATGACGATGATCCGTATGTACATGGGTTCCAAGTGATATAAAAAGACATTAGAAACAAGACTCCCTACATGCATTGTATTCCATCTTGATACTAACTACTTGATACTTATTCATGAAACCAACCATCATCATCGGCGGCGGAATAGTGGGACTCTTCTCAGCTTATTTTCTTCAAAAAGAAGGAATCGAAGTCACTGTAATCGATCAGGGCGATATGGAAGTGAATTGCTCCACGGGCAATGCCGGCATGATCGTTCCAAGTCATATTATTCCTCTGGCTGCTCCCGGCATGATCAGTAAGGGTATTTCCTGGATGTTCTCTTCCAAAAGCCCTTTCTATATACATCCTCGAATGGACGCCAAACTTATAAAATGGTGTTACCAATTCTATAAAGCTGCAAATCCTGATCATGTGAAGCGGAGTGTCCCTGTTTTGAAGAATCTAAGTTTGCTAAGCAAAGCACTTTATCAGGAATTCCGGGATGAGCATCCCGATTCATCGATTGCTTTACAGGAGAAAGGATTAATGATGATTTATCAAACTGATGCAGTTGAAAAAGAAGAAATTGAATTTGCTCACCTGGCAAGAAAACACGGTCTGGAAGCAGATATCCTAAGTCCTGAAGATATCCGAAAGTTTGAACCAAATCTGGAGGTAAAAGCCCGTGGAGCGGTTCGATTCCCAGGAGATGCGCACTTGGATCCGGGAAAGCTATATGAATTTTTGAAACGCTTCCTTCAGGAAAAAGGTGTGAAATCCCTACCAAACACTATCGTTCAGAGTTTTGAAAAAAATGGAAATACTGTCAACGCAGTCCTCACAGATCAAGGGAAAATCGAAGCGGATAAAGTAATCCTTTGTGGAGGCTCTTGGTCTGGGGAATTGGCTGATTTATTGGGCTTTACCCTTCCTATGATGGGTGGAAAAGGCTATTCTTTCTTACAAGTGAACAAGCCTGAGATTATGCAATCTTCGATTTTGACAGAAATGAAAGTGGCTGTCAGCCCTTATGGCTCACATATCCGCTTCGGTGGGACAATGGAAATCGCTGGTACCAATCAAAAAATCAACCTCAATCGAGTAAAGGGAATTTACGAATCCATCAATCGCTATTACCCGGAATTTGAAGCAAAATTTCCTGACGAAAACAACATATGGAAAGGACTAAGACCTTGCTCTCCAGATGGACTGCCCTATATAGGTTTTGCACCTGGCTATTCCAATGTGATGGTAAACAGCGGGCATTCCATGATGGGGATCAGTCTTGCTCCTGCCTCAGGGAAAATCATAAGTGAATTGCATCAGCAGAAGGATACAGCATTGGAATTGACAGGATTTGAAGTAGGGAGATATAGCTGAACTTGAATTATGGTACTTGAGACTGAGTCCTTCGAAATTTTGAAAACTTCGAAGGACTTTTTTTTTATAAAACCTGAACCATTTCATTAAATTGCTATAATGAAACCTGAAGAGAAAGACACTGTACAAGAGCCATTTACAGAATACGGAGTGTATTCTTATGCGGACTATCTGACTTGGGAGATAGATGAAATGGTCGAGCTTATAAAGGGAAAAGTATTTCGTTCTGCTGCCGCTGCCCCTAGGAGAAAGCATCAGGAAGTAGCTGGATTACTACATTCTCGATTTTTGATACATCTAGACGGAAAAAATTGCAAGGTATTTATCGCCCCTTTCGATGTGAGATTACCTGTCAAATCCAAAAAGAACGAGGAGATATTTACGGTAGTTCAGCCAGATATTTGTGTAGTTTGTGACCGGTCTAAACTGGATGATGCCGGGTGCGTCGGAGCCCCGGACTTAATAGTAGAAGTGCTTTCTCCTGGAAACAATAAAAAGGAATTAAGAAACAAATATGAAGTTTATGAAGAGTCCGGCGTAAACGAATATTGGGTTATTCACCCCGAAGAGGAGACGTTGATCATCAACAAGATGGTAGATGGCAACTATGTTCCTTCCCGACTTTTCACGCACGGTGACATTGTAAAGTCAGATTGTATCGCTGGTTTTAAGCTTGATCTGGAATATTTCTTTGAGAAGATAGATTGATTGCGGTTTCATAGTACTGGATTTAGTCAGAAAGTAAATTTATCTAGACATAAAAAAATCCTGCTTCAAGAGAAGCAGGATAACGGTTTGATATAAAAACCCTATCGGTTAAGTCGTATAAACCGAATTGAACATTACATAGTCTGTGGTAAGATCGGAACCCCATCCTATACCTTCTTCTTCGCCTGTATTGAGTTCCAAGTGAACTCGAATGTGTGATTCCCGAAGTAATTTCTTCATGTACGATTTTTCAAAATCTACAGGATTCCCTTTGTCCAAGACCTGCACGAGATGGTTTTGGTCTCCAATAAATAGATTCACTTTTTTGTAATTGAAAGAAACGCCAGCGTTCCCAGCAGCTGCAATGATACGTCCCCAGTTTGGATCACGACCAAACATGGCCGTTTTCACCAAGGTAGAATCAGAAATCGCCCGAATCAGAATTCTAGCTATTGCTTCAGTTCTCGCTTTAGTGACTTTGTATTCTATAAACTTGGATGCTCCTTCTCCATCGGATACGATGAGCTTAGCCAAATGCGTCAATAGCCCAAGAAGTTTTTCCAAAAAAATTATATATCCAGGATCTTCTTTACTTAATACCTTTCTATTTCCAGCCAATCCATTGGCCATCACAGCGACCATATCATTGGTGGAAGTATCGCCATCCACGGTAATCATGTTGAATGACCTATCTACACAATAGCTTACTGCTTCTTGAAGTAATTTCTCATCAATATTAAAATCAGTCACAATAAAGGCCAGCATTGTAGCCATGTTTGGATGAATCATTCCTGATCCTTTTGCCACTCCTCCCAGGTTGATTACAGCACCCTCATGCTGGAAATCAACAAATCCTTCCTTTGCGAAAGTATCTGTTGTCAAAATCGCATTGGCTACAAAAGACCCAGCTTTTAATTCATTGCTCAACTTAGGAATATTGACATTCAGGCCTTCCACCACATCTTCCGTAGGAAACTCCACTCCGATAATCCCGGTAGATGCCACGATTACATCTTCCTCTGGTATTCCCAATAACTCAGCTGTAGTCTTCACCATAGCCTCAGCTCCTTCTCTGCCCTGATCGCCAGTACAAGCATTCGCATTTCCAGCATTACAGATGATCACCTGAGCCCGGTTATTTTCTAGGTTTTTTTCCGTGATTTTGATCGGTTCTGCCCGCACTTTATTTAGCGTCAGAGTCGCGGCAGCTGCAGCGGGTACTTCTGAGTAAATAATAGCAAGATCCCGCTTCATTGATTTCACTCCAGTATGCGCACCCCAGCATTTAATACCGCGTACGTTAGTTATATTTTTAATCATATTTTTCTTCTTAAGGTTTTAATGGTACTTGACTCAAACCTTCCGATTCGGCCATTCCAAACATTAAATTCATATTATGAACCGCCTGACTAGCGGCACCTTTTAGCAAATTATCAATTGCTGAGATGACAATGACGCGCTCTGTCCTCGCATCCCAAACAGGAAACACATCGCAGAAATGACTTCCACGTACATCTTTGATTCCTGGAGCTTGATTTCTCAACCTAACAAAAGGCTTGTCCTGGTAAAAATTACGATAAATTTCGGTCAATTTCGCCTGAGTCATCTCTCCTTTGATTTTTGCATAGGCTGTCACCAAAATACCTCTATCTACAGGAAGCAGGTGTGGTGTAAATTGAACTGTCGTCTGATTACCAGCCAAAGCTCCTAGCTGCTCCTCAATCTCAATCGTATGTCGGTGACCTGCTATGCCATAGGCCTTGAAATTCTCATTCACATTAGAAAAATGTGTAGTGGTACTAGCCTTTATCCCAGCTCCTGTAAGACCAGACTTAGCATCGATGATCAGAGATTTTTCCTCTACTAGCTGCTTCGCAAAAAGCGGAGCCATACTTAAAATAGAAGCTGTAGGGAAGCAGCCTGGATTAGCCACAAGATTTGCTGTTTTGATTAGTTCTGCGAAAAGCTCAGGCATTCCATACACAGCCGTTTGGAACCCTTCTGGATAGCTATGCTTTTTATTATACCATTCTTCATAGACCTCTTTGGTAGAAAGTCTAAAATCTCCAGAAAGATCAATGATTTTCGCACCAGAATCTTTCCATTTGGCTACAAAATCCATAGAAACTCCGTGCGGCAAAGCCAAGAAAATAACATCTAGTTTTTTCTTACTCACCTCTTCAGCACTCACCAAAGGAATATCCAATCTAGAGAAAAACTGTGGATGCAAGTCCGAAAATGGTTTGCCTACATGAGACTCTGAAGTAATCATTTCTATAGATACTCCTTCATGATTGAGAAGTAATCTCGCCAATTCAGAGCCTGTAAACCCAGACGCTCCGACTATGGCTACTTTTAATTTTTGAAGGCTCATATTAGGCAGTAACTGCAGTTTCGGTTAAGATTTGGTCTAGCTTTTCAAGGAAAATATTTAATTCATCTCTGCTGATGTTCAATGCCGGTACCAGTCTCAAAATATTTACTGCAGTCGCATTTGCCACTATCCCCTCTTCAAGCAAACGAATCACAAGTGGCTTGGCTTCGGATTTCATTTTGACTCCCAGCATCAAACCTAGCCCTCTGACAGATTCTAGCTCATCATGTTTTACTATCAACTCAGCCAACTTACCTCTAAGCCATTCGCTTGTTTCTGTTGCTCTTTTGCAAAGTTGTTCCTCATTGATCACCTCAATAGTCGCTATCGCCGAAGCAGCGACCAGTGGATTTCCACCGAACGTCGTACCGTGATCACCATACTCAATGGCACTGGCTACTTTCTCATTACACAGCAAAGCTCCGATTGGCGCTCCTCCACCTAGGCCTTTGGCTAAGGTCATGATATCCGGCTGCACTCCGAAATAGTCCTTTGCGAACCAATTCCCCGTTCTGCCGATTCCACATTGTATTTCATCAAAAATCAATAATACACCTTTCTCGTCACAGAGCTTTCTCAGTCCTTCTAAATAAGCTTTTTCCGCAGGTACAACTCCGCCCTCACCTTGGATAGGCTCCACCATTATAGCTGCTGTGTCCTTGTCAATGGCAGCTTGCACTGCCGCAAGATCATTAAAAGGAACTTGCGCAAATCCCGTTGGGATAGGAGCAAATCCTTGCTGATATTTCTCTTGTCCAGTAGCAATGGTAGCCAAGGTTCTTCCATGAAAGGAATTATTCATAGAAATGATTTTGCCTCCTTTGCCATGTTTGTGAGCATATCTTCTGGCTATTTTGATCGCCCCTTCCACTGACTCAGCCCCACTATTAGTCAGGAATACCCGATCTAGGCCTGAGATTTTCACCAGTAATTCACTCAGTGCCACCTGCTGAGGACTCACGAAAAAATTCGAAATATGCATCAGCTGCGCTGCCTGCTCCTGAATCGCTTTCACGACCTTGGGATGGCAATGTCCTACATTATTCACGGCTATCCCAGCCAATAAATCAATGTATTCCTTACCGTCAGCATCCCAGAGCCTACTTCCTTTTCCCTTGATGAAAGCTATAGGAAAGCGATTGAATGTGGGTAAGTAATTTTCTCTGTCTTTGGTATATAAATCTTGATTCGTCATAGTCTTTTAAAGTGTCAAAGTTGTTCCAATTTTCTCATTATCAATCACATATTTTGCAATCTGCTCAGGCTTGGTGCCATTTAGAATGATGGCTTTTTTCACGCCTTCTTTCAGTGCCAGCACACAGGATTGGATTTTCGGGATCATTCCCCCTTGGATGGTCCTTCCCAGGTGCTCTTTCACGGCACTTTCATTGAGTTCGTGAATGATTGAAGCAGGATCTGGGTAGTTGAGAAAAAGCCCATCCACATCCGTCAGTACAATTAGTTGATCAGCACTGACTGCCGCCGCAAGTTTCCCTGCAAAGGTATCCGCATTGATATTATAAGATACTCCATCGTAGCCATCAGCTACACATGCGACCACGGGAACATAACCGGCTTCGCAAAGCATACTAATTAATGCATTATCAATTTCGGTAATCTCTCCCACCAATCCTAAATCCACACTACTGCCATCAGCTGATTTATGCAAATATTTTTGGGCTCGGACCATTCCGGCATCTTTTCCGGAAAGGCCAATTGCTTTCAATTTATTTTGATTAAGCGTGGAGATCAAGTCTGCATTGACTTCTCCTATCAGGGCTTTTTGGATTTCTACGAAAGCATTAGCTTCTGTCACTCTTAGGCCATCTACAAAGTGTGAGTTGATGGCTGCCTTTTCTAATGCTTTATTGATAAATGGCCCACCTCCGTGCACCATGATGACTTCAAATCCCGCTTCTTGAAGTTTAAAAATCTGGGCAGCGATTTCCTGCTGCAACTGGGGATTGATCATCGCATTCCCACCATATTTGATAAGAATTCTTTGCTTAGACATTGCTACTATTTTTATATTAAATTGATTTTTTCCTAACCTGGCTTTCCCTTGTAGACTGTCAGATATGGAAACAAATCAGAATTGAATGACAGTTTTTAAAATGTGGAAAACTTGATAAATACAGGTTTAACTTATTTAAGCCGCTACTATTTTAACAACCTTCGTACCGAAAGAGTATATTTTGCAGAATGACACAATGTTGTTGAAATAGTGAAACTCAAACCTCTTAAAAGACAAATATAAATTAATTATTTGCCTGAGTAAGGTGACAAGGTGGCAGTTGAAAATATGGTTTTTTAAAGAAAACTGTAATCCCAAATCACTTTTTACATGTATATTTTGTGATTACGATCACAAATATTATACATTTTTAGTGATTCACCCCCTTTCCAACACCTTCACCATGTTATCAAATCCCTTTTTGATCTCCGCAATCTGAAGATCTCTGGAAGCTTCCAATGCTTCTTTTGATGCAGCTGTAGCAACTTTGAATTGCTCATAAATTTCAGGAAAATCAATTGCGCGCTGATTTCCTTCCAATCCCCAAGTTGCTAAATAAGCCCCGAGTTTTTCCACTTTCAAACCGACATACGGGACAGCAAAACTCATCGCTGTAATTGCTCCATGCAAACTCGTACCCACATAACACTTCGCATTAGCGATCAAGTACATAATATCCCAGATATTATCAGCATCAAAATACACGTGTGATGTATTCATTAGTTGGCCAAGTTCCTCCAAGGCTTCATGATCATCATGGTCGAGTGCTTTTCCAATTGGACACAGGCAAATATCAGTTTGGCTTTTCAGATTTATCTCATCCAGTCCGCTGCTAATAGACCGCTCATGCCCACGGGTAGTTTTCTTATTGATCTGTGCAAAAACATAATTGCCTCCATTCGCATCAACATATTCAGCCACTTCCAGAGTTACCTTAGTTCGAAGAAAGTCCAAGGGATAAAACTCAGACATCAAAATAGCAGAATCTGGAAAAAGAGCTACACTGACCCCGCTTTCCTTCAAGTTTTCCACAGTCAGCCGATCACGGACGGCAAAATAATCTGTATTCTGAAGCTTTTCTTTTAGGAAATCGTATTTGGCGAAAACTGCGGGGCTAAGTCCGGATCCGCCTAAGGAATTCAAGATCACGGACTGAACGCCAGCAAAATCACTTTTATCAAACACAAAAGGCAGGATTGTCTTTCCTTTCAGGATTTTTTTGGTCCAGGCATTCAGATCCATCACCTTATTCACCTTCACATGCCTTTTATTGATCTGCTGAAAAAGAGGATTAAGTGCTGCATAAAGTGAATTCCATGTGACACCCAATGCTTCTCCTCCCGCGATAATCACATGAACGGGATCAGAAGGATCACTACATGCCTTATAAAACTTCTTTATTCCTTGGGTTGGAATCCCGCCTACTTTGGATAGGTCACTTTCTATCAGTCCAAAATATTCAAACTGGAATTTATCCCCGTATGAACTCAGTTGACTTTCGATCACCAATGGAAAAAGTAGATCCCCATAATTATAACGGTCGAAAGCACCTATAATTAAGACTTTTGTCATGTGTTTGAATATTAAAATATATGATCAATCGAAATCAAACCTGCAATAACTCGTCAAATAAGAGACTTGGCTGGAAGACCGTTGACCGAAGACAGAATGACCTTGCCTGATTTTGGTTTTCACATTCTTGTCTACTGATTAAGATACGGGGACATAAACAATAACCTCATCGTCGCATATTGAATCTTCCTTGCAAAAAAGATACTTGATTTTAAATCCAAAGAAATTAAGCTCAGGAACTATTTTTGGTAAGTAGGAGGTAAATTCAGTACAAAATCATCAAAAGACTATTTTGAGCACCAAACCAGTAGCAGTCCATCGTATTTTTTCAGGTTCAGTCTGGGGGATTTTAGCCAAAATCCTAGATGCAGCTGCCAAGTTTGTCACCATTCCACTTTTGGTAGGCTATTACGGCAAAGCGGATTATGGACTCATCGCACTTGCATTCTCGCTAAATGCATATCTACGGCTCATGGATCTTGGGATGAATGTAGGTTCTGTGCGCTTTTTCTCCATGTGGGAAGCCAAGGCAGACTGGGACAATATAGGAAGAGCTTCACGCTCCAGCATCATTTTCTATGGCACTATCGGACTGGTAAACGCACTGATTTTCATACTCATGGCCAATTACGGTCAGTTGTTTTTCAATTTAAATCCCGATCAAATCCCAACATACCGGATGATGATGTACATTCTGTCAGGCAGCACGGTTTTGAACTGGCTATCGAATGTCATTATACAGTTGCTCAGCGCCAAAGATGAGCTGGGCTATGTAAACCGCGTCACAGTAGTCAGCAGCGTCTTGAATTTTGCGGTGGCTATAATGGCGATTCACTTCAAGTGGTCTTTGCCTCTCTATTTTCTATTCTATACAATTTCCACGCTAGTTCCTATCCCACTGAATATGCTTCGCTTAGGCGTTTTCCCAATCCCTTTGGGACAATTGCTTACCCCAAAGTGGGACGGGAAGATTTTCCGGGAAATAATCGGCTATAGTTCTGCAATATTCCTGATGGGGCTATTCCAGCTGACAGCCAATGAATTGCGGCCAATTCTGCTAGCCAAATTCGCCTCGAGTATAGGCGTACTGACAGATTATCGTGTGATTCAGACGATTGCCATGCTGATTATATCCTTTGGGACGATCTTTCTCCAGGTGCTATTGCCTTCGGCTTCCAAAGTCTATCAAGAGGGAAATCATTCCAAGATGGAAAAGATGGTTTTTACAGCAACCCGCTACATTTCTTTTTTTCTAAGTTTTATTGTTTTTCTTCTGATCTTGAATTCGGAGTCAATACTGCTTCTCTACATGGGCAAAGATTACCTCCATCTGACTAGTTGGCTGAACATTTGGCTACTCACGGTGCTTCTCAATATGCACAATACGCCCGTGGCTAGCTTGGTGCTTTCTTCTGGCAAAACCCGATTCCTGATTTACTCCTCGGCGACGGCTTGTATTCTATCGCTTCCAATTACCGTATTCCTGGCACCCACGCTCAATGTAGGTGCGGCTGTAATCGGGTATTTAGTTTATATGCTGATTCAGATCGGTTTCTTTTATATTTATTATATTCCTAAAGTGCTCAAGCTGGATAGTAAGAAGATATTTTTCGGTGCTTTTTCACCATCTGTCTTAGGTGCTGTGATTGCATTTGGCTTTGCTTTTGGCATAGGAAAATGGATAGAAATACCTGAAGGATTGCTAGGAATCATAGTAAACTCGGCCATTTTCACTACGATTTTTGTCGCATTCCACTTCCTGTTCATCATCAAATCCGCAGATATTGAATTTCTTCGCACGAAACTTTTCAAAAGAAAACCAACCCATGAGCAAGATTAAATTTTCGATTTGTATTCCTGCTTATAAGAGCAAATACCTCCAAGAATGCATTGACAGCATCTTGGATCAGAGCATCCTAGACTTCGAGTTGATTATTTTGAATGATTGCTCTCCAGAGCCGGTTGAAGAGATTGTTTTGAAAAATTCCGATCCTAGAATCCGCTATTTCAAGAATGAAAAGAATGTAGGAGCTTATGATTTAGTGGACAATTGGAACAAATGTCTGGAACTTTCGACTGGGGAATATATCGTCATAATGGGTGATGATGACCGATTGGCGACAGATTATTTAGCTGAGTTTGAAAAATTGATCCAAACTTACCCAACCTTGGATGTCTATCATTGCCGCAGCAAAATCATAGACGATGATGGGAATGATCTGGTGCTCACACCAGCACTTCCGGCCTTTGAGTATGTCTATGATTCGATCTGGCATCGCCTACGCCAGTTACGGTCAAATTATATCTCGGATTACGTGTATAACACTTCGGCTCTAGGGGCACAAGGCGGCTTCTATAAACTCCCTCTGGCCTGGGGATCCGATGATATCACGGCATTTATCGCCTCTGCGAAAAACGGGATTGCGCATAGCAATACCCCCATTTTCGAGTATCGCAGCAACAAACTTTCTATTACTTCCACAGGAAATGACTTGCATAAGATGATGGCTGACTTGAGCTATGCGGACTGGCTGAAAGATTTCCTGGAAAACCATCCTCCACATCCTTCAGAAAAGGTGATTTATCAGCATTTGCTGAAGGAAAAAGATAAGTACATGCATGAGAAGAAGCTTTACACCATGATGCTTTCTATGCGCAGTAATCCTCTGGAGAAAGCAAAAATTTGGATGAATACCCGGGAAAAATTCGGGTTGTCGATCAAAGACATTGGGGTTGCGCTTGCTAAAAGTATGAATTCAAACCGATCCTAATTGATGAATTCGCCTATCAAAATCATCTTCAATCCCTGCGAGAACAAGGAAAATCAATACATCGATATTCTGGTCAATGGACTGGAAAAGCATGGCTTTGAAGTGAGTCCACTGGATGATTTTTTAACTTCTGTAGCCCATTTTCAATCGATCAAACTACTTCATCTAAATTGGTTTGAGAACCTGGATGATAGCAGTGCAAACAGCATGTGGAAAAGCTATATTAGAAAATTGGTGGTGCTGGCTGCCATCAAATTTGGGAAAAAGAAGCTGGTATGGACGATGCACAACAGGCTTTCCCACGAGAAAAAATCAGGAAAATTAAGTAGGGCATTAACCCGGAAAATCGTCGCTCAAGTAGATGCTGTTGTAATTCATGCTTCGATCACGAAAGATATTTTACGTAACCAATATCCAAATCTACAGGCCAAAATCGTCCACATTCCACATCCAGACTTTATCGATGTCTATGGTCCGATGTGCCCTGAAAACTCGGTCGAATCTAATTCTCCATTGAAGCTACTTTTCCTAGGAGCCATCAAGCCCTATAAAAACATTGAATTACTTATTGAAATCGCTCAGCAATTCCCAACTGATATCCACCTGACAATTGCTGGCAATCCGAATTCTGAATCTTATCAAGGCGAATTACAACACCTAGCTTCTGAAGCAAGCAATATGACACTGGAGTTGAAATTCATTCCCGACCAGGACTTACCAAACTTTATTCATCACTCAGACTTACTCATTCTTCCATATTCGCTGGAAAGCAGCCTGAATTCAGGAACTGTGATCTTGGCATTTTCTTATGGGAGAACTGTCATCTGCCCGAGAATTGGCACTATTGATGACTTGGATGCTGGAGAAAACGTATTTGACTACACCTATGCTTCCGAGGCAGAACACCGCGAAGCACTTGAAAAACAAATTCATAGAGCCATTTCCCTGAAACGAAATAATCCAGAATCTTTGAGGAAAAAAGGACTTAGCATGCGGGAAATGGTGCAAAAGAAAAATGATAAAGAAAATGTGTCTGCTCAGTTAATTGACCTGTATAAGACCTTGCTCGATTAAATTCGTTTTTTCAGCTAAATCCAACACATGAAATCGAGCATGATTCTAGCGTCACACAGAGGAATGATTATTGACCATGCGAGATTCTCCCGATCCGCCGCGGCGGACGGGACAGGCTATGTGGCCTTTAAAAAACAATTATCATCACATGAAAATACTATACATCAATTCTCTCTATAGCCCACTGATCGAAGGTGGTGCAGAGATCTCCCTGAAGCTGATCGTGGAAGGAATGAAATCTCTGGGGCATGAAGTTGTGGTGTTGAGTTTGATGCCTGAGGAGGGGTTGAGAAAAGAGCAGGTGGAAGGAGTAACTGTGTATCGGGCAGGACTCCAAAATGGGTATTGGCCTTATTCCAAAGCAAAGAAAAGTAAGCTTTCTAGATTAGCTTGGCACTATAGAGATCAGTCAAATGAGGTAATGGCTGAAGTGGTACGAGAAATTTTGCTTGCCGAAAAGCCTGATATAGTCTCTTGTCACAATCTTGCTGGCTGGTCTACCGCTGTTTGGACACCGATTCATCAGGCAGGTATTCCCATCGTTCAGGTTTTGCATGATCTGTATTTGCTTTGCCCCAACAGCAACATGTTCAAAAATGAGCAAACCTGTGAAGATCAGTGCTTCAGCTGCAGGCTATTGCGAAGCAATCATTCAGAGAAGTCTAAGCAAGTTTCGGCAGTAGTAGGTATCAGCAATAGCATCTTGCAACGATTTATAGACTTTGGGTATTTTGCCAATGCCTCCAAAAATATTATTTATAACACACGAAGCTTATCCAATCCACCTTTACAGCCAGCCAGAAAATCCGGACAGAAAATCCGCTTCGGATACCTGGGTACACTTTCGAAAGTAAAAGGGCTGGAATGGCTAATCGAGCAGTTTAAGAAATTAGATTTTGATACAGACCTACGAATTGCGGGAAAAGGTGAGCCCGTTTACGTGCAGCATCTCAAAGAACTAGCTAAGGACGCTAAGATAGTGTTTGTAGGCTATGTGAATTCCACAGAATTCTTGGCCGAAATCGACGTATTAGTTGTACCATCTCTCTGGGAAGAACCTCTTGGGATGGTTGCAATAGAAGCATTAGCCAATCATGTGCCTGTGATTGCTAACAAAAGAGGCGGCCTTCAAGAGACCGTAAAAGGTGGCGTTAATGGCTTGTATTGCTATGATGTGAAGCCTGACTCCTTGAGCAATGCAATGCGTAAGCTTTATGAAAATCCTGAGCTATACAATCAATTCTACATAAATGCGCGCCTTTCTGTAGCTTCGATATTGGATGCTGACCGGATGATCGGGGAATATGAAGCAGTGTTGAAACAGGTAGTAGAGAAGCCTATAATCGATGTTTTCAAATGAGCACACCGGAAATCACAGGAATCAATTCTGCGGTAACACTTGATGGAAACCAATGGAAGGCTCTTTCAATTGCTGAATCTCTGTTTTTGATTTCCATCATTTCCATGTTTCTTCCAGTGAAAGTTTACCCGTTGGTTTTTCTGGTCAGCTCTTACTTTTTCTACAGAGAAATCCCACAGCTGAATTTCCCGAGATGGGCTATTGCTTTAGTTGTGTTTAGCTCCTATGCCATAATCAGCTATCTTATCCATTTTCCTGGCGAATCTCTTGCGCTGACTAATATCACCAAGCTGATTTTTAATTTCTGCTTTCTGTTTTTTGCTTTGCTCTGGCTGGGTTCACGGGACAACGAATCCCTGATCCATAGACTGGACACCGTACTTCTCCTAGTGCTGGCGCTTTCTTTTGTGCAGCTTTTGATCTATCATCAAGGGTTTGATTTCAAGCTCATCTCAGGAAGCGAAACATCTGGACAGGCTAGTTCGCTGTACCGGGACTCGCTGTACTTTTGGGGTTTGGATGACAAGAATATGTTTGGCGCTCGCATAGCGTTGATGGGATTTTCATTTATCTGTATTCCTGTGGTATTGAAAAGTAAACTCTCAATGTGGAGAATTGCATTTGTATTTCTGATTGCTTTTTTGAGCCTATCACGTACTCCGATTGTTGCCTTATTACTTGGTGTATTCTTCTTAGTTTGGATGTCTGTGACGAAAAAATGGAAAATAGCACTACTTCTTATTCTAGTCATAGCATTGCCATTTGTGCTTCAAAATGTAATCCGTGTCGATTCTCTGACTTCCTCTAATGATGGGATGGGAATACGATTAGTTTACTGGAAAGCATTTTTCCAGCATTTTGATATGATCTCTCCGCTTGGCAACGGATTTATGAGTGCACCGGCATTTCTAGGAAAATATGCCGAATTCTACCGAGGTGAGCCTCATATTCACAATACGTTTCTTTCTACCTACTTAGAATTGGGACTAGTAGGATTCCTGTCATTTTTGGCTTTCCTCTATTGGCTGATACGTGATTTTTGGCGTCAGACAGCCAATCCAAGACTATGGATCGCGCTTTTCCTCCCGATCTTGGCGATCATGATGATCCTGTATTCTGGCTATGATAATGACGTGGTGATGTATTTTTGCCTGACTTTTCTCATCGGTAGCTGGAGCACGGTAAACTTCCAAAATATGAAACTCAGCTTATGAATAGTCAAAAATGCATATTGATCGACAGTCGCTGGGCAGGGAATACAGGTATTGGAAGGCTGTATCAGGAAGTGATGAACTATGTCCCCAAAGAAGCCTCATGTGAATATGTACAAAGCAAAATGGGATTGGGTAGTATGCTTTCGCCCTTAATGCTCAGTGAGGAAATAAAGAAGTCAAGCGCAGAAGTGTTCTACAGTCCTTCCTTTATGCCTCCTGCCTTTTCTAAGATTCCTTTTATTTTCACTGTGCATGACCTGATGCACTTGTTTTATTATTCGAAGCTGCACAAGATCTATTATGAACAGGTGATCGCCAGGCTGGCGCCAAAAGCGAAGAAAATCATCACCGTGTCTCACTTCAGCAAAAGTCAGTTGGTTGAGCTTCTGGGCATTCCCCAAAACCTGATCAAAGTGATATACAATGGAGTGGATAGTCATTTTCTACACAATGAGGAAGAATATGAAAGTGTGCGTCCATATTTTTTGTATGTCGGGAACCGGAGGAAAAACAAGAATGTGCCAGCTATGCTTTCTGCTTTTGCAAAAGCAAGGATATCCAATGACTTCATGTTTTACCTTTCGGGAAATAAAGATTCAGAACTAGACGCCTTGATAACTAGCCTCGGCATCCAAAAAAGGGTTCGGTTTTTGGGTTTTATTGAAGAACACGATTTACCCAAATTATACAAGGGTGCCCATGCTACTTTATTTGTCTCATTGATGGAAGGATTCGGCTTACCAATCATCGAATCTATGGCTTCAGGAACGCCAGTCTTGACCTCCAATACAAGTTCTCTTCCAGAAATCGCCGGTGGGGCGGCACTTTGCGTGGATCCAACGAGCGTTTCAGCGATTCAGGCAGGCATAGAAAAATTGGTAAGTGATCAGATATTTTACGTGGATTGTAGTGTAAGGGGTCTGGATCGGGCACAGGAATTCAGTTGGGAGAGGACTGCATCAGAAACATGGGAAACAATTCTTTCATAATCTTAGCTATGAAAAAATATTTTCACATCATCTTCATTTTACTTTTTGCCTTGCCAGAATCAGGTTTTTGCAAGATGGAAGATGCCGCAAATGGAAAATTTATCAATGTCCTTGACTATGGTGTGTTGGCAGATTCAAAAAACGACCAAACTGCGGCCATTCAGCAAATAATCGATCAGGCAACTGAGGAGGATACCGTGTTTTTCCCCGCAGGGCTATACCTTATCCGCACCATACACTTGAGATCTGCTGTACATATTCTTTCAGAAGGCACGCTCAAACATCATAATTCAGCGAAAATAGGGGAATTTTCCATAGAAAAGCAGAATTCTCCCAATCCTTTGATCTTAGGTGATCAAGTGAAAAATATTCGTATTTCCCTCCGAGGAGAATCCAAAAACGAGGGGATTTATCTAATCAAAAGCCATCAAATCTGGATTTATAACACAGAGCTAACTGGCGATTCGACCAAGCTGCGATCCTACCCTGGCATTATGACTTTTCAATCAAGCGGGATAGAAATTGCCAATTCAAAAATTCATCATTTTGGGAAGCCACGCGCTGAGACGCATAGCTATCAGCCAGGTACAGGCATCCGGATTTTGTCCAGCAACACCATATCAATTCATGATTCTGAGATTTACAAAAATGGGGAAAATGGGGTTTTTATCCATGGCAGCAGAAAAGTGGAAGTGATCAATAATGTCATCCATCGTAATGGAATGTCCGCGATTCAGGTCGCATTTGGGGATACCGGAAAGGAAAAAGACTACAATTTTTCCTTTAATATTTTGGAAGAAAATGCCTCTGACGCGATTGACATTAACAATCGATCTCAGGAAAAAGCTAAAGATATTGAATGCTTGATCACCGAAAATATCAGCTGTGGAAATGGCTTTGTCAACGGCATAGCCACGCCAGATGGCTCTGGCATAGCTACGCTCATCAATGTCTCAAATGTCATAATCTATAAAAATGAGGCGTATAGAAACAACCGACCGGCAATTTATCTAGAAAGCTGTGGATTGATTCTAGCCAAAAAAAACTGGGCTGACAATGAAGTGGAAATTACCCTCGATCTGCAGGAATTGCTCTTGGATCAAAACAGGTTCAGTAGCATCAATCTGATCGCCAACACGAAGGCAAAGAAAATCCATATTCGGGGAAATACCATAGGTTCACTTTCCCTGCCTAATGGTATCCAAGTGGAAGAATTCCTTATCGAAAACAA
Organism: Algoriphagus persicinus; assembly: GCF_035156415.1. Classification (NCBI taxonomy): domain Bacteria; kingdom Pseudomonadati; phylum Bacteroidota; class Cytophagia; order Cytophagales; family Cyclobacteriaceae; genus Algoriphagus; species Algoriphagus persicinus. The sequence goes on along the minus strand of NZ_JAYEEY010000003.1, from coordinate 154,130 downwards.
CAGGTTTTCGAATGCCTCACTCAATCTCAATTTGCAAGGAAGGATTCGCTTGGTTGGAAATAAAATTGAGAACAAATCAACGAATCCTGCCATCTTAATCACCAAAGCTGACCATGCTAGAATAGTAAAAAATGATATTCTTAGTCAAAATTCCTCAGCAATCATTCTTCGTAAAACTGCTGAAAATGTGCATATCATCGAAAATCACATCCATTCGTTCAACACAGCCATCTTTGATGACAGCTCTTCCCACTTACTGATCAAAGACAATGTATTAACCTCAATCCTTGGTGGACCAGAAAACCAAACATTCCGAAGTCACTTTCCAAAGCAACTCAAGATGGAAGGAAATGAACATATCGGAATCGAGAATTCAGTATCAGTTCTATTTGTGGGTAAGGGGACAGCAAGCATAGAAAACGAGAAAATAACCTTGGGAAAGGTAAATTACGGGGAGGTAAAGCTAAATGATTAAGCTACAAGAGAAAGAGCCTAGCAGTGAGCTAAAAGTCAATCTTTATATCCCTACACTAAATGCCGGAGAAATCTGGAAAGATGTTCTCGCTGGCGTGGCAAAGCAAACCTATCCCATTTCCAGGTTAGTGATTATTGATTCTGGCTCGACTGATGGCACGCTTGATTTAATCAATGAAGAAACCTGCTCATTGATCCAAATTGATAGGCAGAATTTCGACCATGGCGGGACACGACAAATGGCAGTGGAGAAATTCGCAGACGCGGATGTTTTCGTCTTTATCACCCAAGATGCCATCCTAGCTGAACCTAATGCAATTTCGGTGATGATTCAAGCATTGGAAGAAAACCCTGAGCTCGGCATGGTCTATGGCCGCCAGCTTCCACATAAGAACGCGAAGGTGTTGGAGACACATGCCAGACTGTTCAATTACCCTGCCGAGTCCAAAGTAAAAAGCATAGAAGATGCTAATCGCTACGGTATTAGAACAATTTCTTGTTCCAATTCTTTTGCAGCCTATCGCAAAAGCACATTTATGGAGGTCAAAGGCTTCCCAACGGGCTCTATTCTAGGTGAAGACGTATTAATTGCAGGAAAAATGTTGCTTGGTGGATGGAAAATGGCTTACCTTTCGAATTCGAAAATATACCACTCACATAACTATTCTGCCATTGATGAATTCAAAAGATATTTTGACATTGGAGTATTCCACGTCAATAACCATTGGATTTTCGAAAACTTTGGCAGGGCAGAAAGTGAGGGATTCAAGTATCTCAAATCAGAACTCACCTATACTTTTCAGCATAACCCTCTATTGATCCCAAAATGCTTACTCGCAACAGGGGCTAAATTGGTTGGCTATCAACTGGGACTTCACTATCTATCACTCCCAGTTGGACTTCGTAAGTCATTTTCTATGACTAAGGCTTACTGGAGCCGAACCTGATATTTTCCTAAAAAGGTGGCATCACTCACAATGTGGGGATCGCTTCTACATAAAAAATGTTAACGGCCTCTTAATATGTGCCCTAATTTCTAAAGTAGGCCAGTTTTTGCTTGGCACTCCAATTGGATACCACCTAGCACCACACTATTTGACTAAAAGTACTAAACCAATGATTCGTAATTCATCACATCAACAAGAAATTGTTTTTAAAGGCTTTCAGTCAGGTCGAATTATACCTGACTTATTTTCACTAACAAACCTATCAAGAAGCTCGGTTTCGCAAACAGTGAACCAGGGAATAGAGGTAACTACAAGGTTTGTAAAAAGATCATTCGATATCTTTTTCTCTTCTCTAGCAATCTTAGCTGGCCTGCCAGTATTCTTTACGCTAATACTTATTACCAAGCTTACCTCAAAAGGACCTGTGTTCTATAAGCAAGAAAGAATCGGAAAGAACGGCTCTCCTTTTTATATCTACAAATTCAGAAGTATGATCGTAGATTCTGAGGTAAATGGTCCTCAATTGACGACCGACAATGATCCTAGAGTTACCAAATGGGGAAATTTCATGCGGAAAACTCACTTAGATGAGCTTCCTCAGTTTTTTAATGTGCTTATCGGTGATATGTCTGTAGTAGGGCCTAGACCTGAGCGTGCTCATTTTATCCAACAAATCGTAGCTAGACAGCCTCTTTACACCCAGTTGCTCAGCATCCGCCCAGGCATTACTTCTATTGGGCAGGTTGACTTTGGGTATGCAGAAACTGTAGAGCAAATGTGTCAGAGAATGTTATTGGATTTGAAATACCTAAGTAGTGTGAATTTGTTGACTGACTTAAACATCATCGGTCAAACTGTGATGACCATGATTAATAAAAAAGGAAAGTAATAAGAACAATTAACAGCGCATCGAATACAAAATCGACAACCCATGTGGTTGTCGATTTTGTTTAAATCCTATATCATACCAGCATTCTACAGGTCATATAAAAAGTACTTTGATTTTTGAATTCTAAAGTTAAATTAGAATAAACTCATCAAAATTCACCCTGAATAATGAAGAAAACAGTACTAGAAGATATAGGATTATTAATCATGAGATTGGGTGCTGGAGGTATGATTTTAACCCATGGCTATCCTAAGCTGATGCGTGTTTTCGGGGATGAGTCAATAAAATTCATGGATTTTCTTGGTTTGGGATCCGTAGTCTCCATATCACTTGCTGTATTTGCTGAGTTTTTTTGTGCCATTTTACTTTTAATTGGCTTCAAGACCCGGCTTGCTACAATTCCCTTGATGATCACTATGCTTATAGAAGTGTTTGTCGCTCATTCAGCGGATCCTTTTGGAAGAAAAGAGCTACCGCTTCTCTACTTTATCGTGTTTTTGAGTATTCTTATTTTTGGACCAGGAAAATTTTCTCTTGATAGGTTTGGTAATCGCAAATCCATGTATTATAAAGGATAACTTTAGCTGCTAGTTTGGCAGTGCAAAAGCAACATAAGAATCTCCGCTTTTGGTCCCTTTACCTCCTCCACAAGCTATTACGAGAAACTGCCTACCATTCATTTCATATACAGCTGGCGTTGCATGTCCTGAGGCAGGAAGTTTGGCTTCCCAGAGAATTTCACCCGTTTCCTTATCAAAGGCACGGATCTTTTCATCCTTCGTAGCCGCAATAAACAACAGTCCCCCAGCGGTGACCACAGGGCCACCGTAGTTTTCAGTACCTGTGGGGGCAAAACCTTGCGCACTCAGCGAGTCAATTTCTCCTAAAGTGACTTGCCATTTTTTCTTGCCGGTATTCATATCGATAGCAGTCAAAAGTCCCCAAGGAGGATTAGATCCATAAAGGCCTTCTTTAGTCACTAATTTTTTATACCCATCCATATAATAGCGAGGAAAAAGCTGCGAAGGAGTACCTTCCAACTCTTGTTTATCACCTTCATCAGGAGCTTTGTCCAGTAAATATTCCAATAATACTTTTCGGTTTTCTGTAGAGATATGGCCAAAAGCAGGCATTGCTCCTCTTCCCTTTTGAAGCAAACGATCCAATGAATCGTAGGTGTATTTACCCTTTACTCCAAGTAAACTTGGGATTGCAGGAGGGTTTCCTTTTCGCTCTAAGCCATGACAGTTGCCGCAATAATTTGTGTAAACAGATTTACCTACATTTTCAAAATCAGCATTTGGAGTCATACCGATGATCCAAGGGATTTGATTCGCGTTCACAAAGAAAGTCTGAGTCATCGGGTCAAAAGCCGCTCCGCCCCATTCTCCTCCACCATCCATTCCGGGAAAAAGGACAATCGACTTCTCAGGGTGTGGAGGAGCCCAAGTATCTCCATAGATAGCTCCCTCAAGTTGATTTCTGATATCAGCTTCCCAGTCCGGGCGAAGGTTGAGAATACTATTTTCTTCAAAAACCATATTCATGAAGGGTTCTGGAAAAGTTGGTATCGGCTGTGTAGCAGAGTTATGCTCTCCGGGCATGATAGAAGGCGTAATGAGTATTTCAGGAATTGGCCAGACAGGATCACCTGTCTCTCTATCAAACACATAGGTCATTCCTTGTTTTGATATTTGGGCCACAGCATCAATCCATTTTCCGTCCTTTTGAAGGCGGATTAGATTTGGATTTGCGGGGAAGTCCCTATCCCATACGTCGTGATGAACTGCCTGAAAGTGCCAAATTCGCTCGCCAGTTTGAGCATTTAAGGCAATCAAAGAATTTGCATATAAATTATTGCCTTTGCGATAGCCTCCCCAGAAATCATACGTAGCTGAACCTGTAGGCACGAATACAATTCCTCTTTCCTTATCCACAGTCATTCCAGCCCAGTTATTTGCTCCACCGATCTGCTTGATATGGTCTGGATCCCAGGTATCGTATCCAAGCTCACCTTCTTGAGGGATGGTATGAAAGATCCATTCTCGCTCGCCTGTACGAATATTATAGGCTCGAATATGTCCAGGTGCTGCATCCAATCCTTCAGACAGACGCATCCCTATAATCAGTAAATCTCCATAGACCACTCCTGGAGCATTAGCGACAATCAGAAAATCTTCACGATCTGTATCCAAGTCTTTTCGAAGATCAACTTTTCCCTGATCTCCGAAACTAAGGATTGGTTCACCGGTCACTGCATCCACCGCCATGAGCCAATTTCCTGCTCCGAAAAGAATACGCTTATCGTCACCATCTTCCCAGTAGCTCACGCCACGATTAGTCCCCGCCCAGGAATTCTCTCCTCCCAAAACCTCAAAAGGATCAAATCTCCAAACTTCCTCACCAGTGGCGGCATTTACAGCAAACACATTCAAAGTAGGCGTAGAGCCATAAAGCAAGCCATTTACCACTATGGGTTGACACTGGATTTGCGAGCGCTCCGTAGCATCACCTGTATTGTATGTCCAGGACACCACTAGTTGGGAGACATTTTCCTTGGTGATTTGCGTCAAAGAGGAGTAGCGGGATCCATCCTCAGGGCCGCCATAGTGCGACCAATCCGTGTAGTCAATTTCGGAGGTTTTGGATTGGCAAGCTGACAAAAGTAAGAGGGCGCTAAAAACAGCGGGTAGAAAGACTTTCATGTATTAGGTTGAGTTGGGTTTGAAAGCAAAATATCGGGAAATATGAGCAAAGTTCACTAAGTAACAATGGTACCCTTGATAAAAGGAAAGTAGGTTGAGATGTCTTTTATCCCGCTAATCATCACAGGGCACTCCATTTCTACTTTTTGGTAAAAATCTTATGCACTCCATAAATCGCAAAACCCAGCACTGTCCAAAGCGCCATATCGGTGATTTCTTCGATTTGGGTGCTACCAAGGAGCCATAGTGTGGCGGCTATCCCGGCAACAGCGAGGGGTATTCCAAACTTCAATTTGTAATAATCTACGTCTGGTTGACTTTTGCGCAAGCGAATCAATGCAGCACAAACCAGCAAGTAAATCAGTAAACGTGCAATAACTGAAATCGCAAGAGAACCCATAAAATCCCATACCGTGGCAACGATAATAATTAAGCATGCAAAGAATAAAACCGCCACAGTGGGTGTTCGGAATCTGGGATGGACAAAGGAAAATATTTCGGGAAATTGCTTTGATTCGCTTAATGCAAACGGCAATCTCGAACCGCTCAGGATCTGCACATTGAGTGTGCCTAAAATAGACACAATTGCCCCAATTGTAATAAACAGCCCTCCACCGTAGCCCATGATGCGAGAGGCAGCATCAGCTAGAGGCTTGTCAGATGTAGCCAAATCAGGTAGAGTTCCAATCGCCACCACTTGAATCAGCACATAGAAAACCGTAATGATCAGCGCTCCGGTCATCAGGGCAAAAGGCAAGTTTTTACGAGGATTTTGGACTTCACCAGAAATGACCAAACCTGCTTCGAACCCTCCAAAAGCGAAAATCAGCAGTAAGGCTGAATTAGCAAATTCGGGCATAGCAGGAGGAGAGCTAAAATCAAATGCAGCTGCATCCAGAAAGAAAAGCCCAACTACAATAAAAAGCGTCAAAGGCACCAATTTGGAAATCGTAAGAATATTAGTGGTGCGAGTGGAATCCTTAATTCCAAGGAGATTAATGGCTGTCAAAACACCTGTGATCCCCACAATCATCAGAATACGCATCCATTCCTCTTGAAAAATCGGAGAGAAAAACGCCATGTATATCACCAGCAAATTAACCAGAGTAGCGTAGCTGAATAGTCTGGTCAACATCAAAACCCACCCAACTGCAAAGGCGGGCATCGCCCCAAAAGCTTCCTTGATATACAGATAAGGACCACCCGTTTTATCGAAGCGGGAACTCACTTCCATAAAAACCAGAATCAGCACCAGCATCACCACCGCACAAACTCCAAAAGCAAGCAAGGAATAGGGGCCAGAAAGCGCAAATGCTTTTGCAGGCAGGCCAAATATCCCCGCTCCTATTACGGAATTAATAATCAAAAAAACCAGATCCCATTTGCGGATACCTCGCTTCAGCATAGAATGAAATTGGATGAATAAAAACTTAAAATAGGTAGAAAATCCAGTTTTCAATTCACAATCTCACTTTTCAAATTCGAAAAAAATGATGCCTGGTAAATTCAAGCTCCACTTCATGGAAAATAGATTTCCAATCCTTCCTCAGTAAGCTCGATTTGATAAACTTCCAAATCACCACAGGAGCCAACTTTCACTTCACCTGTCTTCATATCAAATCTGTATTCATGCAATGGACAGATTATTTCCTCTTCACTAGTAAGCGATCCCTGAAACAAGGATGCTCCACGGTGTGGACAATAGCCTTGGAAAGCATGGAATAATCCTCCAATTCTAACAAGAGCAATTACTTTGTCATCTAAGTGGATTTTATGAATAGCATGCTCTGGAATCATTTGCAAGACTTGGCTTATAGAATTTCCCAGCGTATATGTTTTCATAAGTTTATAAATTGTTTTTTAAATGCCATATAGCCTGTCTCGCATGGCAGATAATCATCCCTCTGTGTGACGCCTGCGTCATGCTCGATTTCATATGATTATAATTTTATTTCAAAGGCCATATGGAATCTCGCATAGTTGATAATCTTCCCTCGCTGTGACTCTTGAGTCATGCTCGATTTCATGTGTTAATTTTCTCTTTTCAAAAAGAATGCAAACCACAACATAAATAAACCATTGGTTTTCTGCCTAATCTTGTTGAATTTAATAGCCGTATAAAATCTCCAGAAATCATGAAAGCTACACTACTTTTCTTTTTAGCTATTTTCTTCTTTGGATTGGCGAATGCGCAAGATCTTGATGGAGCATGGAAACTTACCCATCAAGATGGTCAAGAAGTGAAGGATATGGAATACATCAAAATCTATCAGGATGATTACTTCGCCTTTGGATCAAAGCGTGTTGCAGACAATCACTTCGTCAGTGCAGGAGGTGGCCCTTTCTCCTATGAGGAAGGGAAATATGTAGAAACGCTAGATTTCTTTACACTGGATCCTTTTCAGGTAGGGAATACTAATCGATACACCTTGGACTGGGTAAACGAAAAGATGGTAATCTCCTCCGAAATCAACGGAAAAATGCTGGTGGAAATCTGGGAAAAAGTATCTAATTCAAAAGACGATCTAACTGGGAACTGGGTGATCACCGGCAGAAAAAGAAATGACGAAATATCACGATCTACTCCCGGGGCTAGAAGGACAGTCAAAATCCTCAGTGGAGGCAGATTCCAATGGATTGCTTTCAATTCGGAGACCAAAGAATTCTCAGGAACCGGCGGTGGGACTTACACTGCAGAAGATGGGAAATACATTGAAAATATCACATTCTTTTCCCGAGATGACAGCAGAGTTGGCGCTAGTCTAGATTTCAACTATGAGGTAATCGATGGAGAGTGGCATCACAGCGGACTTAGTAGTAAGGGAGATCCTATCTATGAGATTTGGACACCTTATGCGATTGGGTATACAGGAAAATAAGAATAAGTTCTGAAAGCGGCAAGCCATACTAAAAAGAGGCTGTCTCATAAGTAGGGACAGCCTCTAATTTGTACGGGTAGGTATCTGAGATAAATTCCAAATACTCAAATCTCAGCTTGTTGATTTAAGTTTTGAGACAGCCTCCTCCTTATACTTCTACAGTGTATAATTCTTTTAATTTCCCGATGGTAAAATCGACTTCCTCTATTGTGTTAAATCGACTGAAAGAGAATCTAACTGCATCTCGATCTGGAGTATGATTGATGGCACGTAAAACGTGCGAACCCACTGTAGCTCCAGAACTGCATGCTGATCCTCCGGAAGCTGATATACCTTCCAGATCAAGATTAAAAAGCAACATGCCGCTATTGGCCTCAGATGGAGGCAGACTCACACTCAATACAGTGTAAAGACTATTGTCCATATCAGCAGAAAGTCCATTAAAATCTACTCCCGGAATCTCCTGAGCAAGACTTTGCATGAAATGTTTTTTGATAGATTCTATGTGAATTTGGTGCTCAGCCATGTCTTCATAAGCGATTTCCAGTGCCTTTGCGATCCCGATGATTCCGATCACATTCTCTGTACCTCCACGCATATTTCTCTCCTGTGCCCCACCATGAATCAATGGATGGATTTTCCTATTCTTTTTCACGTAAAGAAATCCAGATCCTTTTGGCCCGTGAAATTTATGCCCTCCAGCCACTATCGCATCCACAGGAAGTGATTTCAAGTCATGGATATAATGTCCCATGGACTGTACAGTATCAGAATGGAAAAATGCACCGTATTCTTTTGCAAGAGAACCTATGCGATTAAGGTCGTTTATATTCCCTATTTCATTATTCGCATGCATCAAAGACACTAGGCTATTTGGATTAGCCTTCAACAAATTCTCTAGCTGACTCATATCCAGCTCACCTTTATCATTCACATCTAGCTTACTAAGCTTGATTTGTCCTTTTTTCTCACATACCTCAAGCGTATGCAAAACTGCATGATGCTCAAGCGGAGAAGTGATCGCGTGAATAATGCCATGGGTTTCGATCCCACACACAATCGCTGTATTATCTGCCTCGGTACCGCCAGAAGTGAAAAAAATCTCTGCCGGTGTCGCATTTAGCAACTCAGCCACCTTCTTACGAGACCGCTCTATTGCCGACCTAACTTCTCTCCCAAAACTATGGACAGAGGAAGGGTTTCCATAGTGATTTCTCATAAAGGGAATCATGGCATCGATCACTCGATCGTCCATGGCAGTGCTGGCTGCATTGTCTAAATAAACTTTCATCGTACTCGTGTTGGGATGTATGTTCTTTCTGGAGGGCTGCTATCAAATCATGGATGCATTCACTACCTCTTTGATATCTGCAATCAGCTTTTTGGCCAAATGCTCAGCGGTAGCCTCTGATTCAGATTCGGAGTAAATACGAATAATCGGCTCTGTATTAGACTTCCGCAAGTGTACCCATTCCTTTTCAAACTCAATTTTGACACCGTCTATATCGTTGATTGGATGGGTTTTATACTTGTTTTTGATCTCAAACAAAATATTATCGACGTCTATCTGTGGTGTCAGTTCGATTTTATTTTTGGAAATATGGTAGTTCGGGTAAGTTGCTCTTAGTCTTGAAATAGTCTTGCCAAAATGAGCTAAGTGCGTCAAAAACAATCCAATCCCAACTAAGGCATCTCTGCCATAATGTGAAGTCGGATAGATAATCCCACCATTGCCTTCCCCACCGATCACTGCATCCACAGCTTTCATCTGATTTACTACGTTGACTTCCCCTACAGCAGCAGCAGTATATACTCCTCCTCTTTTCTCCGTCACATCACGCAATGCTCGGGTAGAGCTTAGGTTTGAAACTGTATTTCCAGGAGCCTTCGATAGCACATAATCCGCCACCGCGACTAAGGTGTATTCTTCTCCAAATGCTGATCCGTCCTCATTGATAAATGCCAATCGATCCACATCGGGATCGACCACAATTCCCAAATCGTAGCTTCCTCTTTCCAATTTCTGAGAAATATCCCTCAAATTCTCGGGGAGCGGTTCAGGATTGTGAGGAAAATGACCATCCGGTGTGCAGTACATCTCTTCAATCTCAGTCACGCCCAAAGCTCTCAAGAGCATAGGCACAGCAATTCCGCCCGTAGAATTTACGGCATCCACCACTACTTTGAAGTTTCTGGCTTTGATCGCTTCTACATCTACCAAATCCAAGTCCAGCACATGCTGCACATGGCGTTCTATGTAATCGTTGATTTGAGTATAGCTACCGAGTTTTTTTACTTCTGCATAAGAAAAATCTTCCTTTTCAGCTTTCTCCAAAATGTCTTTTCCCTCCTCATCTGAAATGAATTCTCCTTTGTCATTCAAAAGCTTCAGTGCATTCCACTGAATGGGATTATGACTGGCTGTAAGGATAATGCCCCCACCGGCTTTTTCCAATGGAACAGCAAATTCTACCGTAGGTGTAGTACTCAGACCCAAGTCTATTACATGGATACCCAAACCTTGAAGAGTGGCAGAAACCAATCCAGAGACCATCTCACCAGAGAGGCGAGCGTCTCTACCTATAATCACTTTAGGATTGTTTGTTTGCTCAAGAACCCAAGCTCCATAAGCTGAAGCAAACTTGACAATATCAATGGGAGTAAGGCCATCGCCGGCTCTACCGCCGATAGTTCCTCTGATGCCAGAGATTGATTTAATTAGTGACACGTACAGTGATCTAGTTAGGTTAAAAACTTATAAACCCTGTTAGCTAACAGGATCGTCATATTACTTGAATTTTGCGAGGACTTTATCCACTTCGTTGTCAGGATTGCCACAACTGCTGTCGGCATCCACCGTTTTTCCACAATAGCCACAGGTTCCCCCATCCTTATTGAGGTAGGGATTTTGAGAGGCACAAGTCCCCTTGAATTGGCCGTTTTTAAGGAATAACAGCCTCACCGACATCAAAATGAAGAACAAAGCAACAAAACCAAGTGTAAGAAATACGGTTGTCATAACGAATAAATTTGCGCAAATTTAAGGCTTTAGATCGAAAACGTTCCTAATTCAAGCATAGTTTCCTCACCCATGACAAATTTGAGTACCCGAGCCGAGAAAGTGGCTGCTTTTGACAGATTACTAACTATCATGGATGAGCTTAGGGAGCAGTGTCCATGGGATAAAAAACAAACGACAGAAAGTCTCAGACATTTGACCATAGAGGAAACTTTTGAACTTTCGGATGCAATACTCGAAGGAGATTCAGGCGAGATCAAAAAAGAGTTGGGCGATATCCTCCTTCACATCGTGTTTTATGCACGAATAGGATCAGAAGAAGGCAACTTTGATATGAAGACGGTAATAGATGCACTTTGTGAGAAACTTATCCGCAGACATCCTCATATCTATGGGGATACCGAGGCTGAGGACGAAGAAGCAGTGAAGCAAAATTGGGAGAAAATAAAACTTACCGAAAAAGGCAACAAATCTGTGCTTGGAGGCGTCCCAAAATCTCTTCCTGCCGTGATCAAAGCTATGCGAATTCAGGAAAAGGCCCGTGGCGTTGGTTTTGACTGGGAGGAAAAAAAACAAGTTTGGGAGAAAGTAGAAGAGGAAATGCAAGAGTTCCAAGAGGAATTTAATGCAGCCAATGATGCAGAAATCGACCGCGATAAAGCTGCCGGAGAATTCGGAGATCTGTTATTTTCTCTGATTAATTACGCACGATTTATAGATATCAATCCAGAGGAAGCGCTGGAAAGAACCAATAAGAAATTTATAAAGAGATTCCAATATTTAGAGTCCGCTGCTCAGCATTCAGGCAAAAAACTGAGTGAGATGACCTTGGCAGAAATGGATGTATATTGGAACGAGGCGAAAGGAAAGTAAACTCGTGTAAGTGAATAGTGATAAGTGGTAAAAATATAACTATAGAATAAAATGAAAAAAATTATTTTTACAAAAGAGTCCCCAGCGCCCATTGGACCCTATTCACAGGCAGTCATAGCTGGAAACACACTTTATGTATCGGGTCAAATTGCCTTGGATGCTGAGACAGGTGACTTGATCAATGAGAACATCACAGAGGAAACACACGCGGTGATGAAGAATTTAGAAGCAGTCCTCAGAGCAGCCGATTTTACTTTCAGCGATATAGTCAAATGCAGCATCTTCATCAAAAACATGGATGAGTTTGGCACAATCAATGAAGCTTATGGGCACTACTTCAAATCGAACCCTCCAGCCCGAGAAACAGTAGAAGTAAGTAAGCTTCCCAAAAATGTAAACGTAGAAATATCCTGTATTGCAGTGAAATAACGAATCTTGAACCTTTTGCCCTACGATAGCGAAACCTTAGTCAGTGCTCTTTCCAAAGAGGAAGTGCTAGGACATTTGAATCGTGTGACGCGAGAGGTCAATTTTTTGGACCAAAGATCACTAAGCAAGGGTGGAATTATTTTCAATGGGTTGATAGGACAAAATGGGTTTAGAATTTCAAAAGTGGTGAACAGAGCCGATACATTTCTTCCTCTGATTTTGGGCAAAATAGAAACTACTCCCCGAGGGTGTATTCTATTTATCAATTACCGTTTGTTCCCTGGAGCACTTTTTTTCATCGCATTTTGGTCAATTATTTTATTGGCTTTCTCCGCGTTCTATTCATTCCTCCTTCCCAATTACGGCTATGCCAGTATTAGTTTTATAATTGGCCTAGGTAATTATATCGTAGCCATGTATTTCTTCAACAGACAGGTGAAAGCTTCGCGAAAAGTTTTTCACCAGCTGATCGATTTCCAAATGAAGGATTAAGGCTTGTATTCTTAGGGAAAAATAGCGTTTAGACTTATTTTAGCGCCACAAAAAGATTCAATAAACCATATCATAATGAGTATCCGCATAGAAAAAGACACCATGGGGCCTGTAGAGGTACCTGCTGACAAATACTGGGGCGCACAGACCCAAAGATCCATTAATAATTTCAAAATAGGGGGTGAGAAAAACCGCATGCCGATAGAAATCACCTATGCTTTTGCGATTTTGAAAAAAGCCGCTGCCCAGACCAATGCTGAGCTTGGGGTGTTGGATCAGGACAAAGCTGATATTATCGGCCGAGTATGTGATGAGATTTTGGAAGGTAAGCATGACGATCAATTCCCTCTCGTAATCTGGCAAACTGGCTCTGGAACTCAGTCCAACATGAATTCAAATGAGGTGATTGCTTATCGTGCGCATGTTCTTCTTGGCGGTTCTTTGGAAGATACCAAAAAGAAAATTCACCCAAATGATGATGTGAACAAGTCTCAGTCGTCCAATGATACCTACCCCACCGCTATGCACATTGCTGCATACAAAATGGTGAAGGAGACTACGATTCCAGGTGTGGAAAAGCTCAGGGATACATTAGCCGAAAAAGCTGAAGCTTTCAAGGGTGTGGTAAAAATCGGCCGTACACACTTTATGGATGCGACTCCACTTACCTTGGGTCAAGAGTTTAGTGGATATGTAGCACAGCTCAATCATGGCTTAAAAGCCCTAAAAAACACCTTAGCTCATTTGTCAGAATTAGCTTTGGGCGGAACAGCTGTCGGAACTGGCCTTAATACTCCTAAAGGATATTCTGAGCTGGTAGCCAAAAAGATTGCTGAGCTTTCAGGACAGCCATTTGTGACTGCGGAAAATAAATTTGAAGCACTTGCAGCTCATGATGCAATGGTAGAATCTCATGGTGCTTTAAAGCAATTGGCCGTTTCTTTAATGAAAATAGCAAATGATACACGGATGCTTTCCTCTGGTCCAAGATCGGGTATAGGTGAGATTTTGATTCCCGAAAACGAACCTGGATCATCCATTATGCCTGGCAAAGTAAATCCAACCCAAGTGGAAGCCCTGACTATGGTTGCCGCGCAGGTGATGGGAAATGACGTAGCTATTTCCATAGGTGGCTCAAATGGTCATTTTGAATTAAACGTGTTCAAGCCTTTGATAGCTTCTAACTTCCTTTCTTCTGCCCGCTTGATTGGTGATGCATGCATATCATTCAACGACCACTGCGCTGTAGGCATAGAGCCAAATACCACCATGATCCAACGGCATCTGGAGAATTCACTGATGCTGGTCACAGCTTTGAATCCGCACATTGGTTATGAAAATGCCGCTGCGATTGCCAAGAAAGCCCATAAAGAAGGAACCAGCTTAAGAGAGGCAGCTATCGCTTTGAATCTGCTTACTTCTGAGCAATTCACAGAATGGGTAAAACCTGAAGAAATGACGGGAAGCCTGAAATAAAGCGGTTTTCCCTTGCAAAAAAAATGGTTCCATCGGAAAATGGAACCATTTTTTATTGAATACTATATTTTAATCATTCGGAGTGAGTGGATTTGATTTTCTTATCATTCCATCTGGCAATTCTCCTTCTGTACTTGCTACTATCGTACAAACTGTGGCATCCCCGGTGACATTCACTACCGTTCGGAACATATCCAAAATACGATCGGGTGCGATAATCAATGCGATACCGGCAGCAGGAACACCAATTGATTCCAATACGATAATCAGCATAATCAATCCAGCTCCCGGAACTCCAGCAGACCCTATGGATGCAAGAGTCGCAGTCAGGACGATCATCAGCTGCTGAGTCAAGCTCAAATCCATCCCTAAAGCCTGTGCGATAAATACCGCAGCAACACCTTGGTACAGGCTGGTTCCGTCCATATTCACAGTAGCTCCCAAGGGAAGCACAAAGCTGGAAATCTCTTCAGACACACCTAATTCCTCCTCCACTTGCTTCATGGTAACCGGAAGTGTCGCAGAACTTGAACTGGTAGAAAAAGCAAGCAATTGAGCAGGCCTGATCGCCTTGAAAAAGTCCGTGTATTTCACTTTAGTAAAGGCCATCAAAATTGCCGGATAAACTACCAAAATCATAGTAAATAAACCTCCTAAAACCACCAAGCTATATTTCAATAGCGCCATCAACAACTGGACTGCAGAATCTGGATTTTCTCCTGCAATCTCTACGATCAATGAAGCCATCAGGGCAAACACTCCATAAGGAGCTATCATCATGATGTAATTTACAATCTGAATAATCACCTCATTCATTCCATCAAAAAACGCGATCACAGGAGCTGCCTTACTTTTTTGGACTTGCAACAGGGCAATACCTACTAGTATAGCAAAGAATACCACTTGCAGCATGGCCGCATTATCAGTGGTAGCTCTAAAGACGTTTTCTGGAACAATATCCACAAGAGGCTGTAATGGACTTTGTTTTTGAAGCTCAGCTGCCTGTCCTACCCGGGAACCTGCATCGCCTTCATACAGGCTCATCAGATTTTCACGAGTTTCTGGAGGCAAACTCTTGCCAGGTTTAAAAACATTAACCAGCACAAGACCAATGGTCACTGCCAAAACTGTTGTCACTAAATAGGTCCCAATGGTCTTTCCGCCGATTCGGCTCAGTTTTGAAACATCACCTAGGTTAGAAACTCCAACTATCAGAGAGGCCAATACCAAAGGCACAGCGATCATTTTCAAACCATTGATGAAAATCGTACCAAATGGCTTGATATAATCTATAGTGAAGGAATTAGGAATTGAAGTCTTGATAACTACTAAACCAAAAATCAACCCCAGAACAAGTCCGATGATAATTTGGGTGTGTAAGGGTATCTTTTTAAGCATATAAATGGGCCTAGAAGTCTTGCAGTTTATTGCTTTTTGATAATAAAATATAATCAGCTATGACCAATGCGGCCATTGCTTCCACAATCGGAACTGCTCTAGGCACTACACAAGGATCATGACGGCCTTTTCCTGAAACTACCACCGCTTCACCGGCCTCATTTACAGACGCCTGGTCTGTCATTATGGTAGCAACCGGCTTGAAAGCCACATTGAAATAAATATCTTCCCCATTTGAAATACCTCCTTGGATTCCACCAGAATGATTCGTTAACGTTCGAACATTATCCCCATCTTGAATAAAGGTGTCATTGTGGGCAGAACCTCGCATTTTCACTCCATCGAATCCGCTTCCGTACTCAAAACCTTTCACTGCATTGATGCTTAACATGGCTTTCCCCAGCTCCGCATGTAGTCGGTCAAATACTGGTTCTCCAATTCCCACTGGAGTATTTTTGATCACACAGCTCACTACGCCACCAATGGTATCTCGCTCCCTTCTTACCGAATCTATCAATTCAATCATTTCCTCGGCAACTTCTGGATCGGGACATCTCACGATGTTCTCTTCAGCTTTTGCAAGGTCTAATTCTGTATAACTTTTAGCCAACTTCAACTCGCCTACCTGGGATACATAAGCCTGGATGCTAATCCCCTTTGTTTCCAAAAGTTGCTTAGCAATGGCTCCAGCAACTACGCGAGCTGCTGTTTCTCGAGCTGAGCTTCTGCCTCCACCTCTATAATCCCTCAGCCCATACTTTTCGAAGTAGGTGAAGTCAGCATGGGATGGGCGAAATTTATCTGAAATATGAGAGTAATCTTTGCTTTTCTGGTCTGAATTATTGATCACAATCCCGATGGGAGTGCCTGTAGTCAGGCCTTCAAAAACTCCGGATTTGATTTCAAATTCATCCTCTTCCTTCCGCTGTGTGGTAATTTTGGACTGACCTGGTTTTCTTCGTTGCATTTCTGCAATAAGTTTTGCCACGTCTATTTTTAGTCCTGCCGGGCATCCTTCGATGATAACCCCTAAAGCTAGCCCATGTGATTCACCAAATGTGGTGATCTTGAATAGCTTTCCAAATGAATTGCCCATTATCTTTTTCTAATTATCAATACAGCCAGCAATGCTACTGCCAAGAGCAGCAAAACGTTGATTGAGACTGTAAAATAGTATTTATATTTCTCGTTTAAAAACCGGTTGTCTTCTGTGGAAATACGATCGTATAGCCCTCCTAATCTCTGGTTGGAAATCGCCTGATTGACCTTACTCTCGCCTACTACGCTGATTTTTGCCTGAGGGCTTAACGTGTCATAAACCACTCGCTCCGGATCAAAGTATACCCACTCAAAATTCTTTCCAAGATCTACTTCTCTAGCTTCATTGATCGTGATATAGTAATTGAATTCCTTGATTCCGGAAACTCTTCCATATCCACGATTAATCTGCTGGCGTACGTTCGGGTCATAAGTATTAAGATTGGCAGTAGGAATCCTTTTTGGTGCAGAGATCGCATTGATATTTCCTATGCCGCTGATACCGAAATTATAGTCAAACCCCTGACCTGTTTCTACTTCAATCGAGGTGATATTTTCTCTGAGTTGAAACTGCCCTACACTCACCTCATTTTTAAGTGGATGTGGTGGAAGTGGCTTGACTTTTATTGTCTTTGGACTGGAATAGAAAGTTTTGTAATCTTCCTGTCTATTTGCTCCAAAAAAAGTTGGGTTTTTCGCGATTTTATATTTGATCATTTCCCATGGGATTCTTGGGATAAGTATTTCTCCTTCGGAAAAAGGGAAAAAAGTAGCCTCATATACCTTAAATTTTGTCCACCTTTTCCCGTTGATGATCACTTGCTCAGGATCAATATTGCTAATGTTGAAATTTTCTTCCCATGCATTTGTAGGTTTTACTTTTTTCAAAACATCATCCAGCTGTCTGCCAGCTTGATGAAAATTAAATTGAGCTTGATTCGACTCAGACATATAAAATGCCAAACTCAGATTGAAGCCCTCCCCTTGATAAATTTCTTCCTTATCCACAGATACAGAGAAAAAAGCATCGTCTTCCATCTCTACATACTCTGGATCTTCCACGGCCGACCGTCCAAAGAAATCAGCAAAAGGATCAGTAGCCGTGCCACGACCATTGGTAGCACTAGCAGCATCTCCGACGGTGATCTTTTTCCCATTAGAAGAATAGGCTTGACCATTGATAGTGAGGTCAAAAGACGACAAAGTAAACTCGCCTTTTCTACTGGGCTTGTAATATTGTATGATACTGTTGGAACTACTCATCTGACCATTGATGAGGTTCATCGAAGAAGATTGGGATATCCCTTGTTTTTGAAAGCTTGGAATATCTGGAAATTGATCGTAAGACTTAATTTTCTCGTTGCTGAGCGTTACTTTGATAGTGAAAGTTTCATTCAAACCGATCTCAGCAGATCCCAGCTCAATTAGAACATCCTGAGCTGTAGCCAATGCTGAAATAAGAAAGAGGCCACATACGAAAATGAATTGGGCAATCGTTTTAATCATGGTTGCGAAAATAGGAAATATTCTACTCTTTGATTTCTAAAATAACGCAACATCTGTAGAAATGCCTTCGTATTAAAACTTAAAATCAGTTAAAAACCAAAACTCTTTAGACTATGATCGAATATGTGAAGACTATCTTACAAAAGGTCAGCTTTTCCAAGTATTTGTTTGAACGTGAGCTGAGAAAAGGATTAAGATTAATATCACCCGCTGAAATTCAGGAATTCAAAGACTGGTGTTACCTGATGTTTGGTAAAATGCATCAGGTCATTCTCAATAGATATTTCGAACCTGCATATTAAATCAAAAGCCCCGACCAATTCTGGAACGGGGCTTTTTTATCTATGATAGTTGGTCTTCTTTAATTAATCCTTTGTTGCAAAATCCGGATAAGCACGCATACTGTGCTCATTGATATCCAAGCCTTCCGTTTCTTCTGCTTCATCTACGCGGATACCGATAGTCTTTTTCAATACAAAGAAAATCACACCTGCAAAAAGAACGCAGAATGCGCCTACGGCAACAACTCCAATCAACTGAGAGATAAATTGACCCACACCAGCCAAATCTCCGAAGATCCCTACAGCCAATGTCCCCCAGATCCCACCGACTAGGTGAACTGAGATCGCTCCTACAGGATCATCCACTTTGATTTTGTCAAAGAAAACAACTGCAAGGACAATCAAACCACCGCCAATCAATCCAATGATAATCGAGGAATTGACGCTCATTTGATCAGCACCAGCAGTGATTCCTACTAAGCCTGCCAAAATCCCATTCAAAACCATGGTGATATCATAGGTTTTGAACATCAAATAAGATACAATCAGTGCCCCAAAAGCTCCGGCAGCAGCAGCCATGGATGTAGTCACAAAAACTTTGGATACCAATCCTGGATCGGCACTTAGCACTGATCCACCATTGAACCCAAACCAGCCAAACCATAATAAAAACACACCAAATGTGGCCAATGGGATATTATGACCAGGAATCGCTGTCATGCCTCGAGAAGTGTATTTCCCAATTCTAGGCCCTAAGAGCGCCGCACCTATCAAAGCTCCCCATCCGCCTACAGAATGTACAATCGTAGATCCCGCGAAGTCATAAAATGGCGTTTCCAATGTATTAAGGAATCCTCCACCCCACTTCCACATCCCTACGATCGGATAACATATCCCTACATATAGAAAAGAGAAAAAGATAAATGGCCCAAGTTTTACCCGCTCAGCCACTGCTCCCGAAACGATGGTCGCTGCTGTCGCAGCAAACATAGCCTGGAAAATGAAATCAGTAAAGTAGGTATAACCTGCGTTGTAATTACTGGTATCCCAACCTTCTGGAAGGGTAAGTCCAAAGCCTGCAAATCCAAAGAAAGAACCTGCATATTCTGCTCCCGGATACATCAGGTTGAAGCCGACAAAAGCGTAAGTCAAAAGTCCAATCGCAGGAATGATTGTGTTTTTGAATAAGATGTTAACGGTGTTTTTTGAGCGGGTAAGTCCAGCTTCCAAGCTGGCAAAACCCAAGTGCATGATGAAAACCATAGTAGTGGCCATCATCATCCATAAGTTATTGACGGTAAATAAATCTTGCATTAGATAAAATAGGTTCGGTGAATAAGTGAATTAGTTTAAAGTGCTTGCTCTCCTGTATCGCTGTTTCTGATACGGTAAGCGTCGAGCACGTCATAGACGAAGATTTTTCCGTCACCAACCTGACCAGTTTTTCCTTCAGCCAGAATACAGTTGATCACAGGATCCACCAATTCCTCTACTGTGACGATTTCAATCTTTGTTCTTGGAATGTAGGCGGGCTCATAAGGTACACCTCGGTACATTTCAAGCCGGGCATGCTCCAAGCCCATCCCCTTCACTTCGTAAAAAGTGAGAAACTTCACGCCAAGCGCAGCCACACAAGAGTGGATCTGGTCAAAGCGGGAAGTCCTGATAATCGCTTCTATTTTTTTCATTTTTTCAATAGGTCTAATGGTTTTTTGAGATTATGGCATAAAACTAAACAGAAAATTAATTTATTTCCTAATCTTAGTGTTTTTTTTACCCATTAATGTGAATAGTTGTATCTATTATTCTAATTATGGTTGGAAACAGCACCTTTATTTCACAGATAGACTATCAATAATTTGAATATTAGGTCAATTATAAACCCATAGATTTTCAGGAAGCATAGTTATTCTCTTGTCCTCCTGACATAAAAACTTAATTTTGCCATCGTTTTAAGAACCTACTATGAACCAGAAACCAACTTTACTAGTACTTGCAGCCGGAATGGGAAGCCGCTATGGCGGGAATAAGCAGATCGATGGATTTGGTCCTAGCGGGGAGACTATTCTTGAGTATTCAATTTTTGATGCAATCAGAGCCGGATTCGGCAACGTAGTTTTCATCGTACGAGAGGAAATTCTCGAAGTAGCCAAAGAAAAATTTCTACCAAAACTTGAAGGCAAAATCAAAGTTGACTTTGTTATTCAATCGCTGGACAGCTTTGTTCCCGCGGAATTGAAGCAAGCTGAGCGCAAAAAGCCTTTCGGCACTGCACATGCTGTACTATGTGCAAAAGATGCAATCAAAGAACCTTTCGCTGTTATCAATGCAGATGATTTTTACGGCAAAGAAGCTTTTGATGCAATCGGTAAATTCCTAACCTCAGAAGTGAAACCAGATCTTCACGCGATGGTAGGCTATGCGATTCAGAATGTGCTTTCCGAAAATGGCACCGTGAGCCGCGGTGTTTGCGAAACCAATGAAAAAGGCCACCTAATCGGAATGGTAGAAAGAACATCTATCGCTAGAGAAGGTGACAAAATAGTCAGCAAAGGCGAAGATGAAGTATTGGAAATCGCTGAAGACACACCAGTGAGCATGAATTTCTGGGGATTCCACCAAGATGTTTTTGCAGCTATCGAAAAAATGTGGAATGAGTTTCTTCCCGCAAATCTCGAAAACCTGAAATCTGAATTCTATATCCCAACAGTAGCCAATAATCTAATTCAAGCTGATGAAGCTGCTTTTGAAATATTGGAAGGTGGAAAAATCTGGTTTGGAGTCACCTACACAGAAGATAAACCTGTGGTGATCGATTCACTGAAAAAACTTCATGACTCGGGAGATTATCCGGCTGATCTATGGAAATAAGATAAAGGAGCCGAAGCTCCTTTATCTTATTTCTCGGTATTTGTTACGCCCCTTTTTTTAGACTAAAAAATAATTTAGAAATCTTATTTAAACAAAATAATTTCAAAAACATGATACCAATTCGGTAACAAACATTCTATCTTTAGTGTTATGAGAGTCATTGCTGTGAAAACGCTTAAAGATTGGTGTGAATCGTACCCAAAAGCTAGACAGTCCTTGCTTTCATGGCATGAAGAAGTGAGCTCAGTAGATTGGGAGAGCCCGCATAACCTGAAATCCCAATTCAGAAGTGCTTCTATAATCTCAAATGAAAGAGTAATCTTCAATATCCACGGTAATAGCTTTCGTTTAATCGTTGACATTGAATACCGGCTAAAAATTGTCTTTATCGTTTGGTTTGGTACGCACAAGGAATACGATAAAATCGATGCTAAAATAATCCGCTATGTTAAAACCGATAAAAACTAACGAAGCATACGAAAAGGCACTTGATCGTGCATACGACTTGATGCAGCAAGAGTTGGAGCCTGGATCAGAGGCTTCCGATGAATTGGAGGTGCTTTCTTTATTGATCAAAGAATATGAAAATGAAAATTTTTCTATTCCAAAACCACACCCAATAGAGGCTATTAAATTTCGCTTGGAGCAATCGGGGATTTCTGAATCAGAACTTACCAAAATCCTAGGAGCTAGATCTAGAAAATCCGAGATTTTATCAGGAAAAAGAAAGCTTAGCCTTACAATGATCCGAAAACTTCATGCTACTTTAAAGATTCCTGCTTCAGTTTTAATTCAGGATTATTGATTAGAAATAATTAATACACTTGATCAAATGCCCGACGTAAGTTATGGCCTTATTGCTGGTGCACTTGAATCTGAGACTACTGAAAATGACTATTCATCAAATGATTTAAAAATCTTTGTATCTCACTTCATCTATTTCGAATTCGTATTGAATCACAAAAATCAATTATTTGACAATAGTCTTTCCATCCTCCAACGAAAAGAAAGAAACCTCAGAATCTAATCCCGAAAGTATCTTCTTTGACCGCTCTGGTCTAGCATCCGTCAAAAATATCTGTCCAAAGGTGTGCTGAGAGATTAACTTCATCAGTTGAGCAATCCTTAGGTCATCAAGTTTGTCAAAGATGTCGTCCAGTAATAAAATTGGCTTTTCGTCTTTTTCATTTTCGAAAATCTGAAACTGCGCCAATTTGAGTGCAATGATATAGGATTTCTGCTGTCCCTGACTACCAATTTTACGAATAGGGTGCTCTCCTATCATAAAGCCGAAATCATCTTTATGGATTCCCGCATTACTATTTTTGGTGATCAGATCTTTTTTCCGCAGGCTTTTGAAATAGGCAGTAAAGTCCTCCCGCAATGCCTCAGTTTCATAAATTACGCTGACTAATTCTTGCCCTTGAGAAATCTCGGAATAGTGACTTTGTAATAAGGGAGCCATTTCTGTCAGAAGCTCATTTCTCCTAGCTGAAAGTTTCACGCTAAGTTCTATTAACTCTGAATCATAATTATCCAAAAGTGTCAAATCCCGTCTTCCAGTTTCGGCGAACTTCTTCAGCAAAGCATTTCGCTGCTTTAAGAAGTGATGGTATCGAATCAATTGATCGAGGTAGGCATGATCAAGCTGGGATATCAACCCATCAAAAAATTTTCTTCGACCATCGCTCCCCCCTTTAATCAGCTCCGTGTCATCTGGAGCTATGAGGACCAAAGGAATAAGTCCTACATGTTCAGAAGTTTTAGCTAGCGCCTTCCCGTTTTGATAGATCTGCTTCTTTTTCCCCAGCTCCACTGTACACCGCACTTCCAGCTGCTTTTCTTCTGCCAATTCAAATTGCCCTTTAATCGCAAAGAAATCCTTCTCGTGTTGGACATTCAAACTATCGCTGGATTGCACTGCACTTTTGGTTAAGGACAAGTAATGAATCCCGTCCAGCACATTGGTTTTTCCACTTCCATTTAAGCCTACAAAGCAGTTTATTTCACTGGAAAATTGGAGTCGAGTCTTCTCATGATTTTTGAATTGTAAGAGTTCGAGAGACTTCAAGTGCATGAGATTGGGTAATTATTTCGCAGGGAGCCTGTTATTTAGGGCGGGTTGATTATATTTGGAACCTAAAATTAGCATATTTTCATCATTACGATATGGCAAAGAAAACTGCAGCAACGAAGTCCAAAGTAAAATATTCGAAGGAAACTTACACCTTTTGGTACGAGAGCATGCTCTTAATGAGGAGGTTTGAGGAGAAAGCGGGGCAACTTTACGGTCAGCAAAAAATCAGAGGATTCTGTCATTTATATATTGGTCAGGAAGCTTGTGCTTCTGGAGCTATTTCTGCTTTGACCAAAGACGACAAGTGGATTACTGCTTATCGCTGTCACGCTCACCCACTGGGATTAGGTACTGATCCTGGAGCTATCATGGCTGAACTTTATGGCAAAGCAACTGGAACTACTAAAGGTAAAGGTGGTTCTATGCACATTTTCGATAAAGAGAAAAACTTCATGGGAGGTCACGGAATCGTAGGAGCACAAATTCCTATGGGACTTGGAATGGGTTTCGCAGAAAAATATAAAGGCACTAAAAACCTGGCAATTTGCTACATGGGTGATGGTGCGGTACGTCAAGGAGCTTTTCACGAAGCATTAAACTTGGCGATGCTTTACAAAACTCCAGTGATTTTCGTAATCGAAAACAATGGCTATGCAATGGGTACGGCAGTGAAGAGATCATCTAACGTGGAAGACCTTTCTACATTGGGAGAATCTTACGACATGCCATCTTTTGCAGTTGACGGAATGAATGTAGAAGCCGTACATGAAGCAGTAGCAGAAGCAGCAG
The DNA here is from genome assembly GCF_035156415.1 of Algoriphagus persicinus. NCBI lineage: Bacteria > Pseudomonadati > Bacteroidota > Cytophagia > Cytophagales > Cyclobacteriaceae > Algoriphagus > Algoriphagus persicinus. Next base: position 129,987 of record NZ_JAYEEY010000003.1, on the reverse strand, counting down.
ATCGAGCAAGAAGAGGCGATGGGCCAACTTTGCTTGAAATGAGAACATATCGATACAAAGGACACTCCATGTCCGATCCTCAGAAATACAGAACCAAAGAAGAGGTAGAGGAATACAAGCAGCGTGATCCTATGGAGCAAGTGCTAGCTACGATCAAAGAAAATAATATCCTCAGCGAAGAAGAAATCGAGGAAATAGTCAAAGGCGTAAAACAAAAGGTAACAGACGCGGTGAAATTTGCTGAAGAATCGCCTTGGCCAGACGGACAGGATGCTTTCAAGGATGTTTACATCCAGGAAGACTATCCTTTTGTAATGGAATAAATCAAGAAAACATAAGGTCTTAAAAGCCATGAAGACAGAAAGCTTTCATGGCTTTTTTATTGGGCTTTGTGGAAATTATAAAAACCGTATATTTGCGACTGAAATTTGAGTAGCATGGCAACAAAACAAACTAAAAGAGCAAACCAGGAGCATCACAATGATATATTGGAAGATCCTTCCGAGATAGCATCAAGATTAGGTCGAGGTGAGGCTTTTTTAAAGCAGAATAGTAAAATACTAGCTGGCGTATTGATAGCAGCAGTGATTTTGATTGGAGGAATTCTATTTTTCCAGATCAACACACAAAACCAAAATGTGAAAGCACAGAAGGAGATGTTCCAAGCAGTGTATTTCTACGAGCAAGATAGTGTTCAGCTTGCCTTGAATGGCGACGGTATCAATGCTGGCTTTCTTAGCATCGTAGATGACTATCCAAGAACAGATGCAGCAAATCTTGCCCATTTTTACATTGGTTCAATCTATCTTTCTGAGAGAAAATACGAAGAAGCAATCACTGAATTGGAGCAATTTTCAGCAGATGACTTTTTGGTACAGGCAAAAGCTTACACTCTCATTGGAGACGCCAATATGGAGCTTGGCAACCTAGATAATGCTATCTCCAGCTATAAAAAAGCGGCTGAATACGATGAAAACAAGTATTTCACTCCTAAGTATTTGACCAAACTTGCTATTGCATACGAAGCAGCAGGTAAAATCCCTGAAGCAATCGCTGCCTATGGTGAGATCGAAGACACTTATTTCGAATCGTTCGAATTTTCTACTGCTCGAAAACATAAAGCTCGCTTAGAAGGTCTTGCCTCTAAGTAATGCTTTCTTGAATAGCATACTAAGAAGAGTAAGGCCCTGTGGTCTTACTCTTTTTTTGTTTATTCCATTCCTATTTCCCAAAACTTTGCTTTTCCAGAATTACCCGAGTCAATAAGATTAAAATCTTGGCTTTTCGTGCCTATTTCTTGCTTCTTGATTCTTAAATCTAAAACTTTAAAAGTTATCTTATATGGCAACTTCCCTAAAAAGCCTCAGCACACATTCCTCCAAAAACTTAAAGGATATCAGCAAAAAGACTTTTGGAATCATCGTATCCGAATGGAATGAAGATGTGACCGAAGCACTCTATTCCGGTGCCTACCAGACACTTTTGGAAAATGGTGCTAAAAAAGAAAATATCATCCGCAAAAATGTGCCAGGTTCATTTGAGCTCACACTGGCCGCCCAGTGGCTAGCTCAAGAAGAAAGCATCAACGCGGTGATCTGCCTTGGCTGCGTGATCCAAGGAGAGACCAAGCACTTTGACTTTATCTGCGATGCGGTTGCTCATGGCATTACCAATGTTGCTTTGAAATATAATAAGCCGGTGATTTTCGGAGTATTGACACCAAATACGCAACAACAAGCCATGGATCGTGCTGGAGGAAAGCACGGCAACAAAGGCGATGAAGCCGCAATCACTGCTGTGAAAATGCTTGGATTCTAAGACAAAAACCTAATAACCCTTTAATCATAGACCCTATGAAATCAAGCATGACTCAAGTGTCACATATAGGAACAATTATGTGCCATGCGAGATTCCATATGGCCATTAAAAAAACAATCATAAGCATATGAAAATCATGAAATTTGGAGGCACTTCTGTGGGCCGTCCAGAACGCATGCACCAGGTAAAAGACCTGATCACCAGTGGTGATGAATCAAAAATCGTAGTTCTTTCTGCTCTTTCAGGCACTACCAATTCCTTGGTGAGCATTGGCGAGGCATTAGCTGCTGCTGACAAAGTACTCGCTAAAGCAAGAATCGATGAGCTCCATGCACATTACAACCAATTTTATCCTCAGCTATTGAAGTCAGGCTTAGCTAGGGAAAAAGCCCAAGAAATCATCAAAGAACATTTCGAATTCCTAAATATCTTATTGAAAATCTCCTTCAATGAAGCTATCAATCGCGATATTCTAGCTCAGGGAGAATTGCTTTCTACAAAGCTATTTCACACGCTTCTGGAAGAACTGGAGATTCCAGCCGTATTTCTATCTGCATTTGATTTCATGAGTATAGATGAAAATTCAGAACCAGAATTGCAAAAAATCTCAGATCGCCTGAAGGCAATTCTTGCCCAGCATCCGGACGATACTATTTTTATCACTCAGGGATTTATTTGCAAAAACCACCTGAATGAAGTTGATAACTTGAAGCGTGGCGGAAGCGATTATACTGCCTCATTGGTAGCGGCAGCAATTCAAGCCACAGCCTGTGAGATCTGGACTGATATAGACGGGATGCATAACAATGATCCTAGGATCGTTGATAAAACGCGGCCAATTGCAGAGATGTCATTTGACGAGGCTGCCGAGCTCGCCTACTTTGGAGCTAAAATCCTCCACCCCTCATCCATCTGGCCTGCTCAGCAATTCAACGTACCGGTGAAACTGCTCAATACCATGCAGCCAAAAGCTCACGGTACGCTGATCAAAGCAGAAGTAGCATCGGTGGGTGTAAAAGCTATTGCTGCCAAAGATGGCATCACAGCCATCAAAATCAAATCCAGTCGCATGCTTTTAGCTTACGGATTCTTGAGAAAGGTATTTGAGATCTTTGAGAAGTATAAAACTCCAATTGATATGATCACCACTTCCGAAGTGGCTGTATCAGTCACCATTGACGATTTAAGTCACTTGGAGCATATTTTGGAAGAGCTACGTACGTTCTGTAGTGTGGAAATCGATCGAGATCAGACGATCATCTGTATCGTAGGTAATATGGTTTCGGAAAGCAAAGGCGCAATTCAATCCGTCATCGATGCACTGATAGAATATCCTGTTAGGATGGTTTCATTTGGTGGAAGTCGTCACAATGTTTCCGTTCTGGTGGATTCCAAGTTCAAAAAAGAAGCACTTCAAAGTCTAAATCAAGACTTATTTACTTGGTAAATAAAATAGCCGGCCTAGTGCCGGCTATTTTATTTAGACTGATTCATATTACTTTTGGGGGATGCCAACAGAAAACGATAAGCCAAGCTTTCTTCAACGACTACAAACCAAGTGGAAATTGGATAGTCTGCTTCAGGTTGTTTTGGTTTTGGTTGTTTTTGCCTGCACTGGATTAACCATACTTTTTATCAAGAACCCAATTTTGGACTTTTTTGGAGTTGAAAAAGGGGGCTTCCTCAACACCTTACTTTATTTACTTTTAGTTCTGCCACTTTACCAGATTTTCCTTTTAGTCTATGGCTTTATTTTCGGCCAGTTTAACTTCTTCTGGGAAAAGGAAAAGCAGATTTTCAGAAGGATTGCAGGAATATTTTCTAAAAAGAAGTAAAAGCCGAAATAACTTTTACTAACTTATCACGTTAGTAAATTGAACAAATATGATTCTATCATTTGGATCAAAAGAAACTGAGAAGATTTGGAATGGTATCAGAGTGAAAAAACTCCCTCCAGAAATTCAGCAAACCGGTCGAAGAAAATTAAGAATGCTGAATAACTCGCATGAAATCGGAGATTTGCTTATACCTCCTTCCAATCGTTTAGAAAAGCTAGCGGGGAATTTCGCTGGGTACTACAGTATTCGAATTAATATTCAATGGCGAATAATTTTCAAGTGGGAAAACGGAAACTCAACACAGGTAGAAATAGTAGATTATCATTAATACAATGGAAAAATTAGCAAACATACACCCGGGAGAAGTTTTGAATTTGGAATTTTTGGAGCCGTTAAATATCACTGCTTATCGATTGTCTAAAGACCTAAATATACCTCAAACTAGAATTTCAGAGATTATCAAAGGCAATCGTCGAATCACAGCAGATACAGCTCTCAGACTGAGTAAATATTTCGGAAATTCAGCTAAATTCTGGCTTGGAATACAAAACGACTATGATATCGAAGAAGAAGGGACACAAAAAGAAAAAGAACTTAATGACATAAAGCACTTCGAAGAAAAGGATGTCGCTTAGCTTGCAGATCAAGAAATCCTACTCCAATTGACAGCACTCTTCTTCTGTTGCTTTACCTGCCTTAGCACGGGTGCATTTTCTGGCATAGCCAATCCTGGATCTACAGCCAACAATTGCTGGACAGCATCTCTCGCCAAAGTCAATATCTGGGCGTCCTTGCTCAGATCAGCAATCAGCAAATCCGTAATCCCACTTTGCTGGGTTCCCATCAAATCTCCTGGACCACGCAAACGCAAATCCACATCTGCGATTTCGAATCCATCATTTGTACGAACCATCGTCTCCAATCTAACCCGAGAATCCTTAGAAAGCTCATACTTGGTCATCAGAACACAATAACTCTGCTCTGCACCTCTTCCTACTCTTCCGCGCAACTGATGTAGCTGGGATAGCCCAAACCGCTCTGCATTCTCTATGATCATCACCGATGCATTGGGAACATTGACGCCCACCTCGATTACTGTGGTCGCGACCATTATTTTGGTTTCTCCCTTCACGAAGCGCTGCATCTCATATTCCTTTGCATCAGCCTTCATACTACCGTTCACGATGCTAATCGGGTAGTTGGGAAAAGCACGGGAAATACTTTCGTAGCCATCCATTACATTTTTCAAATCCATTTTTTCGGATTCTTCGATGAGGGGATAGACGATGTAAACTTGCCTGCCTTTTTTGATTTCCGTATTGATAAAGCCAAAAACTTTTAGTCGGTCTTTGTCGAAACGATGTACAGTCTGGATTGGCTTGCGTCCAGCAGGCATCTCATCGATCACAGACACATCCAAATCCCCATAAAGCGTCATCGCCAGCGTCCTTGGAATTGGTGTAGCTGTCATGACCAATACATGAGGGATAAATTCTTCATTCTTTGCCCAAAGTCTGGCCCGCTGAGCCACTCCGAAACGGTGCTGTTCATCAACGATTGCCAATGCCAAGTTTTGGAACTGAACGATATCTTCCAAAAGGGCATGGGTACCGATCAAAATCTTCAATTCTCCGGATTGCAGTTCTTCGTGAATCAACCTTCGGACAGATTTCTTGGTGGAGCCCGTCAACAGGGCCACTTTCAACCCCATCATATCTGCAAATTCCTTCAATCCTGAATAATGCTGCGTCGCCAAAATCTCCGTCGGAGCCATCAAACATGCTTGTGCTCCAGAGCTGATTGCTATCAAAGCACAGATAAAAGCCACCATAGTCTTTCCACTACCTACATCACCCTGGATCAGGCGGTTCATCTGTTTGCCAGATTTCAAATCATTATAAGCCTCCCGGATTACCCGCTTCTGTGCGTTGGTTAGCTCGAAAGGAATATGATTGGTATAAAACTCAGTGAGTAATTCTGTATTGTTCAGTATCTGACCGTGAAACTTCTCTGTCCTGGCTACTTTCAGCATGAGCAGACGGAGCTGCAAATAGAAGAATTCTTCAAATTTCAAGCGCTTTCTGGCTCTTTGCAAAAGAGTTGGCTCTGTAGGGAAATGAATCTGGCGTATTGCTTCCTTTTTCTCAATCAGCTGATATTGCCTCAAAATCTCAGCGGATAGGCTCTCTTGAATATGGGGAAAGCAAACTTGCACCAATTGCTCCATGATTTTGGAAATCCCTTTGGAATCCAAAAATCTGGCTCTTAGCTTTTCTGTCGTAGAATATATTGGCTGAAAATTATTTCTTTTCTCATTGGCCGTGGTCAGTGGTTCCATCTCAGGATGCGCGATGCTCCATTTTCTGCCAAACTGGGCAGGTTTTCCCAAAAAAACATAAGCTGCACCCGGAGCTATGTTCTTTTGTACCCAAGCTATACCTTTGAACCAGGTCATTTCCATCTCACCGGTTTCATCGGCGACATGAGCTACGAGCCGCTTTTTATTGCCCATGCCCACGAGCTCTACCTTGCGGATTTTGGCAATTATCTGCACAGACTCCATATCTGAATGAAGCTCTCGGATCTTAAAAAATTTGGTTCTGTCTTCGTAGCGAAAAGGATAATGCTGTAGCAATTCCCCGAAGGTGAAAATATTCAACTCCTTGTTGATCAGAGCGGCCCGCTGCGGACCAACTCCTTTGAGAAATTCTATCTTGGTGTCAAAAAAACCGGGCAAGGAAAATTGATTTTAGGGAAAAGACAAATTAAACCCACTCTGCCCAATTGCCAATAAAAAATGTCTGGAATTGCTGAAATCAATTTCAGGATTGCGTGACAGATTTCCAGATTTTTTCCAAATCTGGTTTAGTTGCCTGAAGGCTTTGCAGCAAAATCATCTGGTTTTTTGCCCTATGAAAATTCTGATCTGGATACTCCACCTTGTAATACACATTGCCTTGAAGGTGATCGGTAAAAAAACGCAGTCCCATAATGCAGGTCATTACTTCTCCGGCAAGGAGAAATGATCTGGTTTCCTCCCGTGTAGCCAGCGATTTCACTCCTGCCCAATAGCCCTTAAGCAGTTGCTCAAATACTGGAATTTCAAGTTTGATGGCCTCCCAATTTTGGCTGGTTTCTGGCGCAGAACAGGCAACGGTCCGTACCAAATCGCCAAAATCGTACATTAGATATCCACCCATCAGCGTATCCAAATCCACAAGTGCCTCTACTTTGGAGAGATCACTTGAAAGAATCAGGTTGTTGATTTTGGTGTCGTTGTGCGTCAATCGATCTGGCAAGACAGCTTGATATTCTTTGTATTCAGCGATAAGGTCACTTTGTCCTAAGTAGAAATCCAATACTTTCTGATCTTCAGCCGGAAGATTTCCTTTGTCGTTTGCGACCTCCTGAAGCTTTGCATAGCGCAAATCCAATCGGTGAAAATTTGGAATAGACTCCTGGAGCTGATTAGTTTCGACTACTTTTCCCCATTCTGCAAAAACCCCGTAAGCCTTTGCCGCCAAATATGCCTGCTCTAATGCTGTAATTTCTTGAATAGTTCGTCCAGATACGAATTCAAACAATCGAAATAACTTCCCATTCCATTCTGTAATCAACTTTTTATCCGAATTAAGAATGGGCAAAGGCAACTGGAATTGCAGTAGCTTTTCATCGCCTAGGGATTTGACCAGGCGCTGATTATGTGATATTCGGTCTGGATATGGAAACACACCGTTATTGAATTCCTGCAAAATGAATTTCAAATCTCCAGCTTCTATCAAATAGGTTCCGTGGATCAAACCTGCTCCAAAGGTTTGGAACTCAAAGTTTTCGAATGAATTAAACCTGTAATTGGCGAGTATACCAGCAATGTGTTCCTTAATCATGTCCCAAAGCTATAGTATCGCAGGCAAAACCGAATTATTAGGCCCAAAAAAACCGACCATATACATCGGTTTTAATAGTATGATATTCACAATTAGTCATTTTGATAAACTCTCAGGAAGCCATCACCCTCAGAACTTACAATTAACAAAGGCTTTCCATTTGGCCTCTCCTCCGCAGAGATAAATAGTTCTCCTTCCGGGGCATCACCTGTTTCCAGCACTTGTTCAAAACTGAAAACATATTGAATTCATATTAAAATCAATCCGTCCAAACAAAAGAAATCTCATTTCCATACATTTTATTTTGAAATTGACTGAATACCGTAATTTCTGATTAAACTTCTGAGTCAGACTTTTTCCCATTTGACAGAAAATAAATACATTAGCAAAATTTATTATTTAAGTTGAAGGTATTTTCAAAAAAATATTAAAGAATTCATTAACCCCAATACGCTATGAATGTAACCTCCATTGACTGGGCGATCATTGCCGCTTTCTTTGTCATCTCCCTATTGATAGGGCTTTATACATCGAAAAAAGCTGGTTCCTCTGCCAAGGAATTTTTCCTTTCCGGTAGAAATATGCCGTGGTGGTTATTAGGTGTTTCTATGGTTGCGACTACTTTCTCTGCGGACACGCCGAACTTGGTGACAGATATCGTTCGTAAAAATGGTGTTGCAGGTAACTGGGCATGGTGGGCATTCTTGCTGACGGGTATGCTTACCGTATTTGTCTATGCCAAACTATGGAGAAGATCTGAAGTGACGACCGACTTAGAATTCTACGAATTAAGATACTCAGGCAAAGGCGCAGCTTTTTTGAGAGCCTTTCGAGCCATATATCTAGGCGTATTCTTCAATGTAGTGATTATGGCAACCGTCTCTCTAGCAGCTATCAAAATCGGCGGCGTCATGCTAGGATTAACACCAATTCAGACTTTGCTGATTGCGTCTATCGTCACGGTCGTTTACAGCTCTCTTGGTGGATTAAAAGGAGTATTGCTAACTGACTTCTTCCAGTTTTTCATTGCGATGATAGGATCATTTGGGGCAGCATACTTTATCATTGACCTTCCTGAGATTGGAAGTTTAAACAATCTTTTGACTCACGAGAATGTGGCTGACAAGCTAAACTTTCTTCCTGATTTCTCCGATCCCAACGCATACATCCCGCTTTTCTTGATGCCAATCGCTATTCAGTGGTGGGCCACCTGGTATCCAGGTGCTGAGCCTGGAGGAGGTGGATACATAGCGCAGCGTATGCTTTCTGCCAAAGATGAAAAGAATGCAATAGGAGCAACTTTGTTTTTCAACATCGCTCATTACGCGATGCGTCCTTGGCCGTGGATTTTGATTGCACTTTCATCCCTGATCATTTTCCCAAATATCTCTGATTTACAAACGGCTTTCCCAAATATTCCCGTAGATAAACTAGGCGACGATTTGGCTTATTCAGCCATGCTCACCTTTCTCCCAACAGGTTTGATTGGCATTGTGCTAGCTTCGCTCATAGCAGCTGTCATGTCCACTCTTTCTACGCACTTGAACTGGGGATCGTCTTATATCGTGAATGATTTCTACCTGAGATTCATGAAGCCAGAGGCTTCAGACAAGGAATTAGTAGCTGTCGGAAGAATCTCTACCGTGGTGCTTATGATGCTGTCTGCAATCTTGGCATTAGCCCTTTCCAGTGCATTGGATGCATTTAACATTCTCCTTCAAATCGGTGCTGGAACAGGCCTAATCTTTATCCTAAGATGGTTTTGGTGGAGAATTAACGCCTACACAGAAATCTCAGCTATGGCGATTTCATTCGTTGTGGCCATCTTCTTTGAAGTGGTCAATCCTAAAGTAAATTGGATAATGATCCCAGAAAACCAAGCATACCTGAAGCTAATCTATAGTGTCAGCATTACTACTATTGGTTGGTTGATCGTTACGTTCATGACTGCTCCAGAAAAAGACGAGGTATTACTTTCCTTCTATAGAAAGGTAACTCCGGCAGCTTTTGGTTGGAAAAAAGTACTTGATAGATATCCAACCGAAAAGCAAGTCATTGGTCAATTACCGAAAGAAATCGGCTTGATGATGATAGGATCGGTGATGGTCTATGCAGCTTTATTCTCTACAGGATTCTTCATTTACGGAAATATGATGGCAGGATTCATCGCTGGAGCCATTGCCTTGGTTGGAGGAATCATCATTATCCGATCCTGGAAAAAGCTGAGTTAATCAACAAATTTTACTGAATTCATCAAGTGAGCCATGTCCTCCTTGATGAATTCTATAACAGGAGCAAGAGAATCATTTTTCATCGCTGTATCGAAATATAAAGCACCTCGAAGGAAATTTTTCGTGGAGTCAGTTACAAAAAACTGAAACTGTGTAGGCACTTCGCCTGTAAGTTCTGCTACCACCCCTGTATAACCTTCGGGAGTTAAGAGAACTGCTTCCTCGATACCATAAGCTTTCACTTGATGCTGTGATGTTAGGCGAAAAGCATCATTGGATAATTGTCTAAAATTGACCTTATCCCCATCGATTCGCTTATAGGTCAAATGCACTTTTGCACCAAAATCCGAATAGTTTAAATTGATCCAAGCTTCCTCAGCTAGATTAAAAGAATCCGCTTCGACTCTAGAATAACTAGAATAGTCGATTTGATATGGATATCCCTCAGACAGTCTCTCGAAAGCATGGGTTGGCAAATCAATACGGTTATAACCAGTTGGTTTTGGCAAATAAGTCTCATCACAACCTACCATACCAACTAACAATAATCCGATCCACAATTTTTTTAACATTGTTTAAAATTAGGCAAAGTGTTTGATTTGGTTTGGGAATACTTGAAATTTAAGAAAATAACCAACCTCTATTCAAATGAAAAAAGTACTTCAATTTCTCTCAGGCAGCATACTAGTTGCCATTTTTATGTTGGCTTCTACAGCCGTTTCTGCACAGACTACGAAAGACGAGTTCCTTAGCAAATGGCAAAACAGTAAGCAATTCACACTAGATGTCCTGGATAAAATGCCGGACTCAGGCATGGATTACAAAACTGATCCTGCAGCCATGTCTTTTAAAGAGCAGATCCATCACGTTGGAAATGCTATCGTGGGAATTTCACAAGGATTCCTAAAAGGAGGTGATCCTGGATTCACCATTGATGTTGCCACGGCTTCTAAGGCTGATCTGGCTGCTTATGTAGGAAAATGCTACGACTACGGCACAGCCACCATGAAAGCGCTTTCGGATGCTGATGCTGGAGAGTCTATTGAAGTATTTGGCAACAATGTAAGCAGACGGCAGGTGATGGCCTTACTAATGGATCACTCCACACATCACAGAGGCGCCGCTATAGCTTACCTGAGAGCAGAAGGAGTGGAACCGCCGGCTTTCGTGGGCTTCTAAACAAAATATTTATAAAAAAGCGGCAATGATTAATTTCATTGCCGCTTTTTTATGAAATAATTATTCTCTGATCCAAGCTACTTTTTCATCCATACTTTCTCTTTTGCCTTCTGGCCAAGTATCTGATGCTGGCTTTGCCACATAGAAAAAGCCCATCAACGCATCTTCTCCTTCTAAGCCAAAATCTTCTCTTGCCTCTTGCCAGAAAGTTGGCCCCCCGGTTCCCCAATATGCTGCAAGTCCATGAGCAGAAGCAGTTAAATACATATTTTGAACGGCCATCGAGACTGCTGCTATCTCTTCCATCAAAGGAATGCCCTCAGATCTTTTTAAAATAATAGCGATCATATGGGATGCTTTCAGTGGCTGCTGCTTAAATTTCTCATACGTAGCTTCCAGAAAAGGAGTCCCATTCTTCTCCGCGCGACTCTTATACATGTCAGCCTGATAGTCCGCAAACTTCTTCAAACCATCTCCAGTATATACTATAAATCTCCATGGCTGAGTTAATTTGTGAGTGGGAGCCCAACGTGCATTTTCTAACAGTTCTTCAATGATGGCATCGTCCACAGGGTCATTTTCTTTGAACTGAGCTGCAAACATGGATCTACGTCCACGGATAATTTTATTTACTTCTTCGATGTTGAAATCGGGCTTTTGCATAAAAAAGAGTAGTGTTTAATTCTAGTAGTGAATGAGATTAAGGCATATTAATCGACAAAAGTTTCCTTTATCACAGATTTACATTTTCTTATTTCTGACTGTGTCAATTTATCAAACACCTTGATAATCCTGGAGCGATCAATTGTCCGCAGTTGATCAATGGCTATCATTCCTCTGTATATATTTCCTACGCACTTAAAAAAAACCTTATTCTCTACTAAAAATCATCTCCATCATCCCCGCCTTCTCTTCGGCTATTATTCGCATCATTTTTCTCTTTGAATCCTCCGAATCTATAGGTAAAAGCAAGGGTTCCTACCCGAGTCTCCCGTTGAAAAACCCGCTTCTCATCAAACCTTGGATTGTTCGTAGTAATCCTGAAATTCCTAGTATTGAAGATGTCGCTTACATTTAGGGATACTGTAGCTTTGCCATCGAGCAAGTCCTTACGGAGTCCAATATTCAAACTGTATTGTGGTTCGATTTGACCTTGAGGCAAGACTATTGGCCCCCGGAAATTACCTTGCGCCTGAACGCTAAACCAATTAGGAATCAACCAATTTGCCAGCAAATTTAATGTCCAACTGAAGTTCTCATTACTGAAATTTTGCTCTATGTTTTCTGCATTGATTTTAGAATAGAATAAATTTCCAGTCAAAGTCGCATCTAAATTAGTGTAAACCTGGATCTGATTAATCAACTCGAAACCAGTGCTGGATCTTGTGTCTGCATTTTGACGGCTCTGAATTGCCACATTATCATCTGTCAAGATCGTAATTCTAGTTTCCACATCGGTGCTGTAGCGATGATAAACCGTGGCATTGAGCAAGTATTTCTCCCAGCCTTTCATGTAGCCTACTTCATAGCTATCGGTGAATTCTGGCTGAAGATATGGATTGCCAATGCTAAAATTGTATTGATCCCTTACTCTATAAATCGGTGCCAAGTCCCAGATACTAGGTCTCGATATTCTTCGGGTGTAATTCAAGGTTAGTTCATTCTCCGGCGCAATGGTATAGCTCAAAAATGCACTTGGAAATACATTGAAGTAATTATTCGGGATCCTTTCTTGATTCCTCACCGTTTCACCCAAGGTTTCTGTGTATTCTCCCCTCAAGCCCAGCTGATAGCCAAATTTCCCAATAGTATTTCTAAAAGTGAAATAACCGGCATACACATGCTCATCAAAATCAAAGGTATCTGTCAGTGAATCTACCACCGCTGGCTGGAAGTCTGTAAACTCATCACCTTGCGCAAACCGCTGGCTCCATTGCCAGTTTCCAATAGTAGCTTTCAGGCCTGTTTCTATTGACGCTTCATTTACAAAAGGCTTCTCATAGTCCACTTGAGCTACATATAAATTACTTATTCTAGGCCGATCATTGGTTTGAGTCAATCGTTTTGCGGGTTCGGATAGGCCATCTGCATTAAAAAATTCTTGATTATAAAATTCCGTCTGCTCACGGTTGAGCATAAGAATACGAAAGCGAAGTGTAAAGTTTTTGACCTAGGGAGTCTATAGTCCAGGCATAATTAATCCCCCCCTCATAATTGCCGCTTTTGCTCAATTCATCATTAATTCGAACAAAACTTGAATCCAATGAACTGCTTTCACTCAAATTTAGCTGCGTGATCTTAGAATATTCTACCTCATTATCGAAATTCCCCTGAAAATATGCACCTAGCAATCCTCTTTCAGAAACATTATAATCTACTCCAGTTCTGATCAAATGCGTCTTTTCAATCTCATATCCATCTTGAACTTGCTCTAATCTTGGCGAAAAACCATTCAAATAATTAGTTCTGCTTCCTTCGCCATTTTCACGCTGGCGACGATCTTGCCAATTATAGGATGCATAAAAATTGGCTTTCTCTGTGCCATAATTTAGGTTAAGACCCGCTTGATATTTCTCGCGAGTCCCGATCGAGGCATTCACCTGACCATTGAAGCCCGTCTTCTCATTTTTCTTCAATACGATATTGATAATCCCACCCACACCTGTGGCATCATATCGCGAAGATGGGTTTGTAATCAACTCTACGGTCTTGATACTATTCGCTGGAAACTGAGACAAAATACTTTCTGCATCATCTCCAGAGAGATTGGACGGACGTCCATTGATGTAGATCAGAATATTACCACTTCCTCGCATGGTTATTCCGCCCTCATCATCCACCTGTATAGATGGCAAAGTGCTGAGCAGTTGAGAAGCGGTTTGTCCTTCTGCCACTATACTGTTTTCTACATTATAAGTACGCTTATCTATATCTGATTCAAACATGGAAGTCACACCTTCTACTACTACCTCGTCCAGGTTTTGCGCATCTTCTTCCAAAGTGATTGTGCCCAGATTTACCGAATTTTTATTTTCCCTGAGGGCTATTTTCTCAAAAAATTCCAAATACCCAATGAATCCAACTCGCAAAATATATTCTCCAGCACTGGTTGAAAAATCGAAACTTCCGTCCAAGCCACTCATTCCACCCGTGACCACAGCAGAGTCCAAAGGAGAAAGCAAAGCAATATTTGCAAACTCTAGCGCAGATTCACGCTTGCCATCCATTACCTTACCCTTCACATGGATCTCCTGCGAAAAGACATCCAAAGACGTCATCATGAAAAATAATAGAATTGAAAAAAGGGGAATTTTATTCATAATATTAGGTTGAATTGGTATTGGGAAATGAGGTGCCTCTTTGTGAGCTTTAAACAGCTAATAATCAATTAATTAAAAAAATATACTCATATCTATAACCTTTAATTTGTCCTAAGGTTTCGATTTCACTCTAAAACTTTTCCGATGGAAAACTATCTGGATAACATGAGATTTAACCATTTAAACGGCGATTTTTATTCGCGAAAAAATCAATTGCTATAAGAATGCGCTAGATACAACTCGCAAACTATTGATTTACTTATCTTTAAAAATGATTCGATTGATCTTCTCATTGGGCTGTATGCTAGCCTACATCCTTGCTAGTGTAAGCTCCATCGCTCAATCCTCTCCAGATACTATTCAGAGAAAAAATTTCAGTGAATTGACGGCTCAATTCGAACTGGCCAAGCCTACTGATTCCATAGCCGGAGTCTATTTAACCGAGTTGATTAGCTTAAGTGAAAAGCAGGGTGAATATGATCTGATGGCTAAATATGTCCTACGTTTTACCCATCACCCTTCTTCCTCCAATCAAACTCCTGAGCTAACCAGATTAGTACTGAAAAGAACAATTGCCTATGAGGAAGAGCTAAGCAAATCTCAAGACATGGGAAATCTTCATCTGAAATTGGCTGGTAATTACTTTAATTTGGAACAATTTGCAGCATGAGAAAAAGGAGTGGAATTAAAAATTGAAGACAATGGCAAAGGGTTTGATTTTTTGGAGAAAATGAATGACTTTCAAAGCCTCAGACTGAAGACACTCAAAGAACGGATTGCCTCTATGCAATGATGTATGAAAATCAACAGTGAAAAGGGAGTTGGAACCAGTTTAAGTTTTATCGTTTATGTCTAATCACAAGCCTACAGTAGTCATAGCAGATGATCATCCTATTTTACTGAAGGGGTTAACTGAATTTCTGAGAGAGCTTGGTTTAGACATTGTGAGTACTGCCAATGAAGGACAGGGCGCCATTGACCAAATCATAAAATTCAAGCCGCAGCTTGCTATTTTGGATATGGAAATGCCAAATAAAACGGGGCTTGAAATAGCTACCGACTGCAAGAAACTAAAACTTAACACCAAAGTCATTTTACTTACATTACATAAAGAACTTTACCTCTATCATCAGGCAAAGGAATTGAACCTATCCGGATATATTCTAAAGGAATTTGCCCTAGATGACCTTTCCAAAGCTGTATCCATCGTATTAGATGGAGGTCAATTTTTTAGCGAAAAGATTTTTGAAGGGATGAAAGAAAACAAATTCAAATCGGATGAAAATCCCTTGACTCCCTCAGAGGTGAAAATCCTAAGATTAATAGCTGAAGGAATGGCTACCAAGGATATAGCCAACAAACTTTTTATCTCCGAGCGTACTGTTGACAAGCACAGGAGCAATATGATTGTCAAGTTGCAATTAGAGAAAAAGCACAATTCTTTGTTGATATGGGCTCAAAAGAATCGTGACATCATAGATTAACAACATATTTATATGAGTCTCCCACAAAATATACGTGTTACTACGTATTGAGTCACTCTGTGATATTGATTAAGTTTGATTAAATATTTCAGAATAAATCAACTTTTTACAAATGAAAATATCATGCCTCCAAGGGGATTTTAAAATAATCCAAACCATAAAAAATCGTGACGAGTTACTTGTCTTAGGTTCATGGAAGAACTTGGTACGAATTTTTGATAGCAGCAGGACTTTTCTTGTCAACAAAAGTGAATCTCTCTTTGGTATTTACCTTTGCAAGCAAGAATGCGCCGAATTTATGAACAAAATAATTCAGGATATTGATTACCACGAGTGGGAGGACTTTAAAATAGAAAAGCCTACTTACCATAATCAATTCCAAGCATAAAGGGTGATTTTTTTAACAATAAACTTCTAGAGCTGCGCGGATCATTCGATCTACGGTTTTTTCAGCTTCTTTATCAAACTCTCCGCTTGGACGATTTGCCACTATTGCATTAAGACTTAGCATCCGGTGATTCAGTAATTGTCCCATGGCATAATAACCGGCTGTTTCCATTTCGAAATTAGTCATTTTCAGTACCCCCACCTTCAAGGCTGCTAATCGCTCGATCATATTATCCATCTTTGGTTTTAGCCTTATTTCTCTACCCTGCGGTGCATAAAAACCAGGTGCAGTCAGAGTAACCCCACGATGAAAGTCTGAAGGTAATTTGTGCAATAGCGCAGATGAAGCTGATGCCTGATAAGGCAAAAAAGTAAGATCCAACGTCTCTTTCACTAATTCAGACCAATTTTGACTTCCTTCTAATTTTGGGTAGAACTGCATCAAGGTATCTACGCCCACTGCAATCTCTGAAGCCAATACACTGCCTACTGGCAAATCAGCCTGCATACTCCCAGATGTCCCCAACCGAATAATTTCTAAGCTCTTTTCTGTTGGCTTGACTGTGTGTGTTTTGAGATCCACATTGACCAAGGAGTCCAGTTCTGTCATCAAAATCTCCACATTATCCGTCCCCATTCCCGTACTCATCACTGTGACACGCTTGCCTTTGATTCGACCCGTATGGGTTACAAATTCTCGCTTACTTCCCCGGTAATCTATTTGATCAAAGTACTGAGAAACAAGCGCAACTCGGTCTGGATCTCCCACAGTGAAAACAAGCGAAGCCAAATTCTCAGGCTTCAAATGCAAATGATAGATACTTCCATCAGCATTTAATATCAATTCGGATTCTGGAATTTGTCTGCTCACGTTGCAAGTTAGGCATTAGATTTTTCTTGGGCTTTACGATTCAAGCCCTTGTAGGGGTTGTAGCCGTTGGTGTTTTTCTGGTAATAACCAGTCCCGTCATAAACTCGTTTTCCTGGTTTTCCCTTACATTCAGTAGAGCAAGCGCCTTCCATTTGCCACCCACACGCTTCACACATAGCAACATGTGCATTGCAGGTTTGATTGGCACAGTTTATCATACGGTCTGATGGTGTGCCGCACACATGACAGGTAGATACCACCTTCGGGTTCACGGTATTCACATCCACAGCTATTCTATTGTCAAACACGTAGCACTTTCCTTCGAAGTCTTCTCCTCCGGCTTCCATTCCGTATTTGATGATACCTCCATGGAGTTGGTACACATCTTCAAAACCCTGCTCCAATAGGAATGCAGAAGCTTTTTCACATTTGATCCCGCCAGTGCAATACGTGAGTACCTTCTTGTTTTTCAGGTGCTCCAGCTCTTTTACTTTCTCAGGGAAATTTCGGAAGTTGTCAATATCCAGGGTCAGCGCATTTTTGAAATGCCCTAGTTCGTGCTCGTAATTGGAGCGGACATCCAAGATCACTACGTCGTCCTGATCCTTCAATTTTTTGAATTCCTCGGGATCGAGATGCTTACCTGTTCTCACGTTAGGGTCGAGATGTCTCAGCGCACTGTGGACAATCTCCGGCTTGTAGCGCACATGAATTTTGGTAAATGCATGGGTATCATGCGCATCTATTTTAAACTCTGTCTTTGCAAATCGCGAATCTGCGTGGATATAGGCCATGTATTTTTCACAGTCTTCCACCAAACCGGAAACAGTACCATTCAGCCCTTCGTCAGAGATGATGATACGTCCTCGAATATTATTCTCGATGCAAAATAAATGATGCTGCTCACGATATTCTTCAGGATTTTCAATTTTGGCGTAGCAGTAATAAAGGAGGATTTGATACGTATTGTTTTCCATAACTGTTGCCCTGTTGCGGCAGGGTGTTTAGAATTTCGGATTTGAAATTTCTAATTTCAAATTAATAGATTATTATTTGACCTTTGCTGCAGGATTTCCAAAGACAGTTTCATTTGAACCGACCGTAGAGATCACCACAGACCCAGCACCTACTCGGGCATTTTTTCCGATAGTAACTCCAGATATAATAGTTGCTCCTGAGCCAATAAAAGCACCTTCTTCAATGGTTACTTCAGAATTGATCACTGAACCAGCACCGATTTGTACAAAGTCCCCCAGTTTAGCTTTATGCTCGATAACAGCCGCGGAATTAATAATACAGTGGCTTCCTATCTCAGCTCCTGCACCGATATTCACATTAGCATTGATAAAATTACCATGGCCAATGATCGCATCTGTAGAAATATAGGAGCGCTGATGGATCGCATTCACAGGCTGCACCTTACGACGATCATTCAATAGCTCCACCAAGAATTTGCGGTATTTCGGATTCTCTTCTGCCACAAATGCTTCCGTTTTTTGGCCGATTAGCTTGAGGAAGCCGTCATCTTCAGGAATTCCAAGTACCGAAACCGTATTGATTTCTGTTCCGTGGATTTTTTCGTCTTCATCTAAGAATCCAAAAACAACTACATTGTTACTATTGAATATCTCTAGTGCGGAATGAGCGATGCCTTTTGCCCCAAAAATTATAACTGGTTTTTCCATAGTTTTCTGCAATTCAGGCTGCAAAAATACAGGAATTCACTGGCTTACCCAAAAATCAGTTGGATTCTGATTTGATGAGTGTTTGGGCAATTTTGCATTGCAGACATTTCTTGGGCTGGCAATAACTCTTAAATAACCCGATCATTCCCTGTGAATCAAAGCCATTCTCTGCTTCCCAACCATGAGATTTGAATTGACGGATGATGTAATTATTTTCTGATGAAACCTCCTGTAAGAGATCAAAACAGCGCTCTTGCCAAGCTTGCTCCTCGAAATAGCGTCCGTACGCAAACCAAAGCGGGGTTACATAGTTAATTACCAATAGTTCCAATACTGTGCTGGAAATCCCCGAACTCGTCTGTCTCTCTGATGGCTTTCCAAAACTGTAATGATACTGCCAATAATCACTTGGCTTCACTTTCAATAATTTCTTAAAACCTGCAAAATCTCTGGAATCCTGCAACACTGACTGGAGTAAATTAGGCGCCTTGGACAATATGGCCGACAGTTGCGCAATCCTGACCGTAGGAAAATTACTTGGCCTTACTCCCATAAATGTCCAATGCTGTCGCTTCATCTGGGACTCCCATTTATATTTCTTTCTATAAAAATCATATTCCCGAATCAAATGCTGTACATAGGGTTCTTCGGATTCCATTGGTAACAAGCCTGCCTGCCCTAATAGGATCGCTTCCAATACTGGTAATTGATCTCGATGCTTTTGAAGGATTCTATACGGAACTAAAGCGGCCAATTTCCCCATGGCTTGACTATTCGTCTTGAAGCCGAAGCAAGTGAATAGCCAACGATAAGCCGTTTCCTCCCAATCATCCGTGGTGGACCTTAAAATTTCCAAAATCAAGGTGGACTTTTCCTGAAGCCGTTCTACCAACGCCTTTTCCAAAGCTGAAAACTTCACAATTCCAGGTACCTCCCTGAGGCCATGAGCACAGGGCAAATCAGACTTATAATCCAGCATTCGCTCATAGTTTCTCCAGATATCCAAAAATATCAACCCTTTCAACTCCAGAGTGGGCATATGAGTGCCGTCATTTCTCAGAACTTCCTGGTCATCTTCCCATACCACATGTAAGACAACAGAATTGTATGCAGGATTGCCACCATGTGCATGCTGCTTCCATTCACTTGCCAATCGATGCACCTCCACATGTCCATGAAGTATCACGTTGTCAATGAACACCACCGAATCTCTGAAATCTGGCCCCTCACTTTGATTATGAAATCCTACCTGGATTATTTTCAATTCATCACCAGCAGTTGTGCGGAGTTTCGCCTTTTCGAAATACTGGTATTTCCATACGAGCTGTAAAAAATCTTCTTTAAATGTCATAAAAGTATAGGTTAAAAATCAAATGAATTTAACCAAAAGCTAAAAAATAAAAAAGCTAGGAAACCCTAATTTCCAAAATATTAGCTGCCAAGAAGTACTATTAAAGGTACTTCTCCAGCAACCTTGTCATTTCAACCTGCAATTTTTTTGCTTCGCTCCTGGCTACTTTCGCAAAATCCTTTTCCCCAGAAGCATAGATAATCCCACGGCTGGAATTCACCAAAAGTCCGCATTGCGAATTCATTCCGTACTTGGCTACTTCCGATAAACTTCCTCCCTGCGCCCCTACGCCCGGCACCAAAAAGAAATTGTCTGGCACCAGCTTTCTCACTTCTCCGATCAGTTCTCCACGAGTTGCACCCACCACGTACATCAGGTTTTCAGGAGTACCCCATTCTTGGCTTTTCTCTAGAACAGTTTGATAAAGAGGCTTGCCATTTTCGTCTTTGATAAGCTGGAAATCCATCGAGCCGGCATTTGAAGTCAAGGCCAAAAGTATTACCCATTTGTCCTCAAACTCCAAAAACGGCTTTACACTATCCGCTCCCATATAAGGCGCCACCGTCACAGAATCAAAGTCCATTTTCTCAAAAAATGCTTTTGCGTAGAGTTTCGATGTGTTACCGATATCACCACGCTTAGCATCTGCAATGGTAAAAATTTCATCTGGAATTACCTCATTGACTTTCTGAAGTGTCTCCCAACCCTGAGGCCCCAATGCTTCAAAAAAAGCAATATTCGGCTTGTAAGCTACTACATAATCTGCTGTCTCTTCTATAATCTCTTTGCAAAAGCTGAAAATCGGATCAGGCTCACTTTTTAGGTGGGCTGGAATTTTATTGATATCTGCATCAAGTCCAACACATAAAAAGGAAGATTTTTTCTGGATTTGTGAGAAAAGCTCGGCTCGGGTCATGGATTTAAGGATTTTGGTAAAGGTAGGAAATCTGGGTTTTGAGAGATTCCTAACTTGCTTTAAGTTTCAACATAATGTCTTTTAAGCCAATTGCGAAAGTACCGGATCCCATAGGAAAGGTTTCATTTCCTGCATACACAAAATATTTTTGGCTTGCTTGAATGTCTTCCACAGCATTTAGAAAACCCTTGGAAAGTTTGGGGCTCAATGTCCGCTTTATTTCTATTGCCCAAATCACCCCATTCAGGCTGAACACAAAGTCAAGTTCAGCACCTGCTGCAGTTCTATAAAAGCCATATTCAGTGCCTTTTGGCAAAACAGAAATAATATTTTCAATGATAAACCCTTCCCAGCTACTTCCCACAACGGGGTGACTGAGCAAGTCATCCAATTTGGTCAAATTCAACAAGGCATGTGTTATTCCAGAATCCCTAGTGTAAACTTTGGGGGTTTTTACTAATCGCTTTCCTACATTCACCAGCCATGGTCTAAGAGAACGAATCAGTAAAAGATTCTCAAGCATTTCCACGTAATTTTTCACAGTTGGTGAAGTCAAATCAAGACTTGCTCCAAGTTTGGAAAGATTGATCAGTTGACCTTGCTGATGAGCGAGCATAGTCCAAAGACGGCGAAGACGATTTGCCGGCACAAATTGCGCAATCTGAGAAATGTCTCTTTCCAAATAGGTAGTAATGAAATTCCCTCTCCAAGTCATGCTGGATTTATCTGTGCTAGCCAGAAAACTATCTGGAAAACCACCCCGTAGCCATAGCTTTTCTGCGTGGTCTTCAACCAAATCGACTTCTAAAACATTAAATCCAGAAAGTTCTTCATATGCGATTCTTCCCGCTAGCGATTCGGAAGATTGTCGGATCAAATCCAATGAGGCAGAACCTAAAATCAAAAATTGGCACGACCGCAAGCCTTTCCTTCTCTTCCGGTCTATTACTCCCCGCAATAATGGAAACAGGTCAGGTATACGCTGTATTTCATCCAGAATGATCAAACGTCCTTCATGAAGATCAAAATACTGCTCAGGTTCGACAAGCTTACTTCGGTCAGACGGACTTTCCAAATCCAAATAAATAGACTGAGGATCTATGTTCTTCACAAGCTCCTGAGCCAGGGTAGTTTTCCCTACTTGGCGTGGCCCAAGAATAGCTATTGCCGGAAAATCCGGCATAAGTTCTTGGAGTTTAAAAGTCAAATCGCGTATAATCATCCTTGCAAATTTAAAATTTGATTTTAAATTTGCAAGGATGATAATTTATTATTTAAGTGAAATTCAGGTGATTATCTATTATTTATCGAAATTAATCGATATCACAGATCCAATCAGAGAAACCACTGCTGTAATTGAGAAAAAGATCAAGCTGAAAGCAACCGCTATAGCTTCGTTTATCCCCACATACGTATGTGCATAGACGAATACCAGCTCTCGAGCCCCGACTCCACCAATCGTCAGAGGCAATACTGCTACAATAGAAGAAAGAAGAAAAACCAGTTGATAGGCAAGGAAATTTTCAGTCACACCCAGACTTTTCAGGATAAACCAAGCACATAGCAACTGAGCTAATTGACCGGCGATAGACCAGCCGTTCGCTTTCCAAAAAGAAGGCAGAAAAGCCTTAAACATCAGTTTTTGAATCATCCAAAAGATTGGAAACACCAGCAAGGCTGCTAATACTACCAAGAAATCCCAGGGAATTGGCGAAGCAAAAGGCAAGACCAAATCCACTGGAAGAATCAATACCAACAATAAAAAAACAATTGCCACCAAACCGCCTAATCGATCTAAAAGAGAAGCTTGTACAAGCGATTTGACAGGAGTCCGGTAATGCTTCTTCAGCAAGTACACTTTATAGCCATCACCACCGATTCCTCCTGGAAGAAAGAGATTGTAAAACATTCCGATCAGGTAAAGCTTGATATTGAGCCTTTCGGAAATATATAAGCTGATATTTTTGAAATAAAGATTTAAGCGAAAAGCAGTAAACAATTTACTCAGTACAAAAAGCAAAACAGCAGGAATAAGCCATAGCCATTGAATGGTCTTGGTGATTTGCCAGAGCTGATCCGTGTCTATCTTTCGAAAAACCAGGAAGAGTGCTAGCCCGGTTAAAACCAATTTTAAGGCAGTTGTTAATTTCTTCTTAAGAGAATTCTCTTTTTTCACCAAAATTCAATTGCTATTTGAAAACCTACAAAACACAGTCTAAACTTTACTGTAACACGACACCTGCATCCAGCACACCTTGATAGACAGATTTGATAGTATAGGTCTTCTTATCCTGTGATTCGAAATAGGTACGGACAATTATCTCCGCGATAATCCCCGTGGTGATAAACTGGACTCCTCCAAGCACAAGAATGAATCCTAAAATCATAATAGGTCTTCCCCAGATGTCCTCGCCCATAATCTTAAGTATGAGTAGGTAAACATTAATCAAGAACCCAATCAAAAATGAAATGATGCCTATTCCTCCAAACAAGTGTATGGGCCGCTGGAAGTACTTTTGAAAAAATAGCATCAGAATCAAATCTGACATTACTTTGAATGTACGGCTGAGGCCATACTTAGACTCGCCATGAATTCTTGGGTGATGCTTCACATCCATTTCAGTCATTTTTGCACCTTGCTGCTTTGCTAGAACTGGAATAAAACGGTGCAATTCTCCATAAAGCCCCATTCCTTGAGCAATCTCTGCCTTGTAAACTCTAAGTGTACAACCGTAATCTTTTAGATATACTTTGGTTGTATTTCTGATCACCCAGTTTGCGATTTTACTCGGGATTTTGCGAAGCACAAACCCATCTTTCCTATTCGCTCTCCGACCTGCTACTACATCCCATTCCTCATCAATTGCTTTCTGCAGCATTACAGGAATATCAGTAGGGTCATTTTGCAGATCGCCGTCCATGGTAGCAATATATTCACCGGTGGCCATATCTATCCCTGCTGCCAATGCAGTAGTCTGCCCAAAATTTCGGTTGAAAATAATCAGCTTGGTTCGGCTATTCGCATATTTTTTTACTTCCGCTACTGTGCGGTCAGTAGATCCATCCTCAATCAAAATGACCTCATAATTAATTGCTTCCAATGCGGAATAGGTGGCTTCCAAAAGAGGCTGGATATTATCCTCCTCATTATAAACAGTGATTACTACAGAAATAAGTGGCTTAAACATGCTATAAAATTTCGTCAAAAATACGGTAAAATACTTCCTGGGACAAAAAACTAAGATGGCTTTCGGAAGTCAACGAAAATTTGGTGTGGTAAAAGGTCAATCAGCTTATCTTTGCAGCATGTCTTTAGCCACCTCCAAAAATTACCAAATCAGCCCATGGGTAGTCATGATTGCATTTGCAGTGCTAGTTGGTCCCTTTGCATTGAACTTCCACATGCACTATCCAGATGAGATGTACTACACCGATGCGGCAGTCAAAATGCTACAAAACGGAGACTATTTGACTACTTACCTAGGCAGTGGTGAGCTCAGGTTCAAAAAACCTATTGGAACCTACTGGACAGTTCTAGCCGGATTCAAGCTATTTGGCGTTACCCCTTTTGCATCCAGATTTTTCTTCTTGATTGCCGGGGCAATGACTATTGGATTTACGTACTGGACAGCAAAAGTTTTATTTGAGGACAAGCGAATAGCTGGACTTTCTGCACTGATAATGGCTTCAAATCCTGTCTTAATCTTCAGTGCTACACGATCCATTCCTGACGTATTACTTGTACTGACCATGACCGCAAGTGCAGTGGGATTTGCAGGGTTGATCCGCTTTGGCGACGCTTCCCCGAAGAAATATCTATGGATTCTTTACATCAGTTTGGCTCTGGCGTTTGAAGTAAAAGGGCTCCCTGCTGCTGCTTTGGGGGGAATTGGATTGATTTATTTACTTTTCAATCCTTGGAAAAAAGTCTCATTCAACACGCTTTTCCATTTTCCTTCCATTTTGGTCAGCGTATGTATTGGCCTGTTTTGGTTTTTGGCCATGTGGAAAATTCACGGTCCCACATACTTAGATAGTTTTCTGGAAGACCAAGTGGGCAGGCGAGTAGCTTCACGTTACTTGCTCATTATACAACATGCTTTTCTAGCTCTGGGAATTCTGATTTTGATCTTTTTGCCCTGGGTACTTTTTGCTCTTGCAAAAGCTAAAAAATCGATTACAATTGCCAGAAAAGAAGATCCTGCTTTTTTTTGGTTTGCGATACTTTGGGGCTTGGCAATACTTGGAATGGGAGCCATGACCAGCAAATTCTATGAGCGTTATTTGCTTCCTGTAGCTCCAGTATTGTCTATTTTATTAGCATGGATTCTAGTAAGAGCAGAATTTGAAAGCAAAAGAACTGGCTTAAAAATCACCAGCTGGTTTTTCCTTATCCTGAACTCAATCGTTTTTCTCTTTAGCCTTTGGCTGAATATCAGCCTAGGCGCATCTTTCCTTGTTTGGATACAATTTGGGTTAGCGCTGCTTATCTTACTTTACCTAGGACGACTAACTGTAAAGGACATAAAGCTTCCAAAAGCTATTGCATATGGATTCCTGCTACTTTTCTTCTTGATCTCTACCGGAACTTACCAGATTTCTTTGCCCGATCAAGGCCAGCAGTTCAAAGCCTTTGCAGCACAAGAGAGTATTGATCCGACAGTTAAAATAGGATTCTTAGGAAACCTCCATACCAGCAGCAAAATAAGAATTGGTCTTGGCACTGACTACCAACTGATCGATTTGCCAAGCAAAGCGTTTAGAGACAAAATCGGGAGTTTTAACCACCTGATCGTAGAGGACAAATATCTGGATTCTATTGATGCATCTGGTTTCAAGATGCGGGTAGCCTCTGTAAACTGGGCTTCACGTGCCATTCCCTATTTGTTGAAAAATGCGGGGAATGCCAATTTCAAGCAGATTTTAGACGAAAAAGGTCAGAAATATTATTGGTTGGATAGACTCGAGTAGAAAGTATTTGCTAAAATACACCTTAATAGGTTTCAGACTGATAAGGGTTGAATTTTTGCAATTTCCTCCAAACTTGAATTTTTGCAATTCGGTGTGGCTCATCTCTGAATGTAATCGGCAACTCTTCTTCATACATCAATTCCTGAAATTCGGCAAATTGACCTAGGGAATCGTAATTCCAGCTCACGAAAATACCCACATCCTCTTTGCCTACAAATTGCTCTAAACCTGGCCAAAGATCAAATTGATTTTTTCGCGAACCCATATTCAACATGTAGGTTTGGGGATGCTCAGGAAGGTAAAATGACAGCTCCGACGCCATATGATAGGTTTCTGAAAATACAAAAGCATCTTCCAGTCCCAAACTATCCTGTAGCGTTGCCAAGCGGTCTGCTAAGGGCTGATAACCTGACATTCTCCTGAAGGCCGACTTCTCTGCTTTTTTGATCGCTGTAATACTTTTCATATAAGTAAAATCAGGTAGTAGAAAAAACAAAGGCAAACCAATACTTAGACCCACTCCCCAATTTCGGATCCTTTTCAATGTCAGGCTCTGATCGCAAACCCAAGCGGCCATCAGAATCGCCAAACTACTATAAGCAAACACAGGCCAATTCACTTCAATCGAAGTAATAAGACTCAAGAATCCAAAACCAGCCCATGACAGCACTGCAGGCAAAAGTAGGTAGATCTTAAACTGATCTGGTTTCCTAATGAAATTTCTAAAAGCAGCTACAAAAAGAGGAAGCAAGAATATGGAAATCATCGCCAGCTGTCCTCCCAAATACTCAAAGAATCGGGCAATTGCCTTTCCAGCATCAAAAGCTTCCGACTTTCCCCCGCCTCCACTCAGCGCTGCCAAGTGCTTAAATGTGTCGAAATTATTCTGCCAATTCCAGATTAAAGCTGGGATAAATCCTAGCAAACTGATCAACAGAAATAGGAAATAATGCTTGCTTTGGGCTTTCCAGGTTTTGGTATAAAGCAGATAGATAAGCAGGAATGGAAAAATTAATACCATGACCATTTTTGACATAAGGCCAAATGCAGTAGCTATACCGGCATAAATCCACCAAGATCTCTTTCCATCTTCAATACCTCTATAGGCTAGATAAATACTTAAAGCCCAAAAAAAAGTGAGTGAGGAATCCGTCATATGAAAAGTAGAGGCCAGCCACCATAAGGGCATAGCTTGTAAAATCATTGCAGACCAAAACCCAACTTTAGGTGAGTAGAGATGTTTTCCAAAAAGAAATGTCACCCAAGCTATCCCCACTCCACATAAAATCGCATTTATCCGAACACCAAGTTCCGTATTACCCAATAAGCCAGTGCTGATATAATTAAGAACAGCTACCAGGGGTGGTTTAGAGTAATAATGCCAGGCCATATTCTGAGACCAAAGCCAGTATTGTGCCTCTTCTGTGAATAGGTCAATTTCTGGCCGCAGGGTAAATACAATCTTGGCGATCACAAGCAAAAGGGAAATAATCCAGAAATAGATACTGTAGCTGATAGCTCTTTGCATTGACAAGGAATTAGAACAAAAAAAAGCATCTCCCATTCCTGAGAGATGCTACAAATTTAGCCAAGCTAGCCTATTACTGTTTGGCCAGCACTACTTTTTCTTTGTGTTTTTTAATCTGGCGTCTTAAACCTTCAATAGCATCATCAGAAGCCGCTTCGAATGAATCTGCTTGATTCTTTGCGAAGAATTGCTTTCCAGGTACGTTCATTTTGATTTCTACAATTTTATTGGCGTTGTTGTCATTTTTGTCAAGCCTCAAAAAAACTTCTCCGTCTATAATTTGATCATAATAAGTATCCAGTTTGTCCGCTTTTCTCTGAATAAAGTCGATCAATTTGTGATCGGCGTCAAAATGGATGGAGTGCATCTGCAGTTTCATATTGATTTGCATTTAGTGGTGAACAAATTATTTATTTTATGCTTTGGGATGTGCCTGTTCGAACACGGCCTTAAGTTTTTCCATGGAATTATGCGTGTACACCTGGGTGGCCGCGAGATTTGCATGACCTAGCAAGTCCTTTACAGCGTTCAGATCCGCGCCTTTGTTAAGAAGATGAGTAGCAAAAGTATGTCTCAGCACATGTGGGCTGCGCTTCGATGTCTGCGCAAAAAGATCTAAATACTGCCTGACGATACGAAAAATCATCATAGGGTAACTTTGCTTTTGTTTATTGCTGACAATAAAATAGTCACTTTGACTTACTTTTGAAAACCTTTCCTCAAATACTTTTTTATACAGCAAAATATTCTGTTTTAAACCTTTTGTAATAGGAATTATTCTTTCTTTTTTTCTCTTACCAAGCACCTTCACTGCATCCTCGATTAGATTAATGTCTGACCATTGTAACCCAATTAATTCTGAAAGCCTGACGCCAGTGAGGTAAAGAAACTCCATCACCATTTTGTCTCGCTGTCCTTCGAAAGTTGGCTCGTAAACGTTTTCATCTAAAACGGATTTTATCGCGTCTTCTTGTACAAATTCAGGAAGTTTCTTCGGGTTTTTAAGTCCTTTTAACTTATACGTTGGATCCTTGGAAATGATCCTAGATCTCAGTAAAAACTTGTAATACGATCTCAGTGTGGCGATTTTACGGTTGACAGAAGTAGTGCTTAA
Organism: Algoriphagus persicinus; assembly: GCF_035156415.1. Taxonomy (NCBI): domain Bacteria; kingdom Pseudomonadati; phylum Bacteroidota; class Cytophagia; order Cytophagales; family Cyclobacteriaceae; genus Algoriphagus; species Algoriphagus persicinus. The sequence continues at coordinate 101,407 of NZ_JAYEEY010000003.1, read as the reverse complement.
CCCTCTATCTACCAGATCGATTACCCATGCCCGAAGGGCTGGATGTTGGGCTTCAGAAATTTCATTTATTTCGAAAGAAAGAGCCACAAACTCTTCAAATTGCGTCAGATCCCGACGATACGCATCTACCGTATGCGGGCTGGCTTTCTTCTCAAACTCTAAATAATTGACGAAAGAATCGATCATATGTCAGGTAACTCAGGAGATAAGTTAGGGGAAAAAACAACAAATGATACTCATCGAAATCACTAAGAGGCATAAAAAAACGCACCTGCCTGATGGCAAGTGCGTTCAATATCGGAAGATCAAAACTGATTACTTCGCTGCCTCTTCTTGAAGATGCTGCTTGTAAGCCGCTTTGATTACTTGTGCTCTTCTTTTAATGGAGGGCTTAGTGAAAGCTTGCCTCGCACGAAGTTCACGGACTGCACCAGTCTTGTCAAACTTCTTCTTGAAACGCTTTAGCGCTTTCTCGATTGATTCGTTCTCTTTTACGTTAACTATGATCATATCTATACACCCCCTTTCGTGGGCACAAAGGTATTGATAATATTGTAAAAACAATAACAGCGCCCACAATAAACTCTTTTTAAGACCCTTGGTAAGTAGGGTGATTTGCCAATTTTTATCTCAAGTCTCATTGATATAGACGTGAACATCAATAATCCACTCAAGAGCTATTATGGCATTTGCCATCCTAATCTCATTATTCTCCCTATCCACCAAATGATTTTACCGAGAAAATAGAATGGTTCAAGGAGGCTAAACTGGGCATCTTGATCCATTGGGGTATTTATTCTGTCTAGATTGGTCTCATCCAGAATATGACAGAAATACTAAAGAGACTTTACGATATAAAAAGGACCTTTACGGCTTCAAAATTTGTGGACTTCAACTTCCCGTAATTAAGAAATTGCTAAATTCTATTGGACTTCTTCGCTTCAAATCGATTGAAGGTCAGGTAGCTATAGCCGCGCATATAGCGCCAGTAAGCTTCGGATTGAAGATTCCAAAAATAAAAATTTTGTAAACTTTCCGTAATCAATAAAAACACAATTATTTGATTTATAGTTAATTGTGTTTTTTTATTGTAAACTTACTGATTAAAATCATTTTTTAAAATACCATTTTTAGATTACTTTATGTAATCTTTACAGCATCCGCATATTTTTAAACCAACATAAAATGAGCACACAGATCCCCATTAAAGTTCCGCCCCGAACATACACGCAAGATGAAGCATTCGAAGCTTCCCAATCCTATTTTAAAGGAGATGATCTAGCGGCACGTGTGTGGATCAATAAATATGCACTTAAGGACTCAGCAGGCAACCTATATGAATTGACGCCAAACGACATGCATACTAGAATTGCAAAAGAACTGGCAAGAATTGAATCTCGATATCCAAACCCACTTTCAGAAGAAGAAATTTTTGATCTGATAAAAGATTTCAAATACATTGTGCCTCAGGGAAGCCCAATGGCAGGAATTGGAAATCCATACCAAATAGCCTCACTTTCTAATTGCTTTGTAATAGGAAATAACGGTGAATCAGATTCCTACGGAGGCATCATGAAAATAGATCAGGAGCAGGTTCAATTGATGAAGCGACGTGGTGGTGTAGGCCATGACTTATCTCATATTCGACCAAAGGGTTCTCCTGTCAAAAACTCAGCACTCACTTCTACCGGTATTGTTCCATTTATGGAGCGCTACTCCAACTCTACCCGAGAAGTAGCTCAGGACGGACGTCGTGGCGCGCTTATGTTGTCTGTTTCTATAAATCATCCGGATTCTGAGGATTTTATCGACGCCAAATTGGAGCAAGGAAAAGTCACTGGGGCAAATGTATCTGTGAGGATAGATGACCAATTCATGAAAGCCGTGAAAGCAAACACGGATTATGTTCAGAAATATCCAATTTTCAGCGAAACGCCGAAGTTTACTAAGACTATAGAAGCGACGAAAATATGGAAAAAGATTGTCCATAACGCGTGGAAATCCGCCGAACCTGGAATTCTCTTTTGGGACACAATCATCAATGAATCTGTGCCGGATTGCTACGCAGATCTCGGTTACAAGACAGTTTCTACCAACCCTTGCGGAGAGATCCCGCTTTGTCCTTACGATTCCTGCCGCTTGCTGGCGATTAATCTTTTCTCTTACGTAGAGAATCCATTCTCTTCCCTGGCAAGTTTCAACTTTGAGTTGTTCAAAAAGCATGTTCATGCAGCACAACGCATCATGGATGATATTATCGATCTAGAACTGGAGAAAATCGATGCAATCATAGCAAAAATAGACGCAGATCCTGAACAGGATGAGGTAAAAGCTACCGAACGTAATCTATGGCTGAATATCCAAAAGAAAGCTAATGAAGGCCGCCGAACAGGCATAGGCATCACTGCCGAAGGTGACATGGTAGCAGCCTTAGGAATCAGATACGGAAGCAAAGAAGGAAACGAATTCTCTGTGGAAGTACACAAAACTTTAGCTATTGAAGCCTACAGAGCCTCAGTTTACACGGCCAAAGACAGAGGAGCATTTGCTATTTTCGATGCAGAGCGAGAAAAAAACAATCCTTTCATCCAGCGCTTGAAAGAAGCAGATGACAAGCTCTACTATGAGATGCTGGAATATGGAAGAAGAAATATTGCGTTACTAACTATCGCACCTACTGGCACGACCAGCTTGATGACACAGACATCCTCTGGTATTGAGCCAGTATTTATGCCAGTATATAAGCGTAGAAGAAAAGTCAATCCAAATGACAAAAACGTCCGAGTAGATTTCGTAGATGAGCTGGGTGATTCTTGGGAGGAATACGTGGTTTTCCACCATAGGTTTAAGCAATGGATGGAAGTCAACGGAATAGATTCATCCAAAAACTTTGCGCAAGCAGAGCTAGATGAGATCGTGAAAACATCTCCTTACTACCTGGCTACTTCCAATGATGTGGACTGGATGAGCAAGGTAAACATGCAGGGAGCCGTGCAAAAGTGGGTTGATCACTCGATCTCTGTGACGATCAATCTTCCAAACGATGCTACCGAAGAACTCGTAGGACAACTTTACATGGAAGCCTGGGAAGCTGGCTGCAAAGGCGTGACAGTATATAGAGACGGATCAAGATCAGGCGTTTTAATTTCTAATGAGGTGAAAAAAGAAGAAGAAAAAGAAGAGCTAGTAGGCTCTATCGCTCCTTTCCCTACCAAACGCCCACAAATATTGGAAGCTGACGTAGTTCGCTTCCAAAACAACAAGGAAAAATGGATTGCATTCATAGGTCTTATCGACGGAAGACCTTATGAAGTCTTTACCGGCTTGGCAGATGACGAAGATGGTATCCTAATCCCTAGATGGGCAAACAAAGGTGTGATCATCAAAAACAGAAATGAAGATGGCAGCTCACGCTATGACTTCCAGTATAAGAATATGCGAGGATACAAGACGACCATAGAAGGCTTGTCGCATAAGTTTGATCCAGAGTACTGGAACTATGCGAAGCTCATCTCCAGCACACTTCGCTATGGAATGCCGATAGAAAAGATTGTAGATCTGATCAACAGCCTTCAACTAGATAGCGAATCTATCAATACCTGGAAAAACGGTGTGGTGCGAGCGGTGAAGCGCTATGTAGAAGATGGTACGAAGGCCAAAGGACAAACCTGTGAGCAATGTAATTCTGCTAATTTGATTTATCAGGAAGGTTGCTTGACTTGTAAGGACTGTGGTTCTTCTAAGTGTGGCTGATCTGTGAATTCACTAGTATTAAAAAAAGGAGGAAGCTTTCTGGCTTTCTTTTTTTGTTTAGGCGAAAGCTGAACAGCTAATCATTTCTCTATCTGCTTCAAATCTTAGCGTATTGGCTATTATTCAATGAATTTAAAATACACACGCTAGCCTAATTCTTAGCGCCTTCCTTATGGCTACCCTAACCCAAAAAAAGGTCTCCTATTCACACAGGAGACCTTTTTATATGTAGTTAATGAATTGCTTATGCGACTACTTTCTCAGCCAGCAATACAATCACATTATCTTTTACCTCGACTACTCCGCCATCCACGATCATGGATTGCTTGCCTTCCGGAGTGGTAAAGGAAACTGTTCCCTTTGCCAGAGCTGATACGATAGGAGCGTGATTATTCAGCACTTGAAATGATCCATTCGCACCAGGAAAACTGGCCTCGGATACTTCACCCTGAAATACTTTTTTGTCCGGTGTGACGATTTCTAAATGCATGGAATTTTTATAGATTGGAGACTTCGCTTAGAAAAAACATCAGCGAAAACCCTCCGGTAAAATATTAAAATATTGCTAGTTGTTGGTTGGTTGTTACCAGAACTCACAACCAACAACTCACATCTAATTTATCTAACTTCAGCCAACAATTTCTCTCCCTTAGCAATTGCATCTTCGATGCTACCTACCAAGTTGAAAGCTGCCTCTGGAAGGTGATCTAACTCACCGTCCATGATCATGGTGAAACCTTTGATCGTGTCTTTGATATCTACCAATACACCTTTCAAGCCTGTAAACTGCTCCGCCACAAAGAAAGGTTGGGAAAGGAAACGCTGTACTCGTCTTGCTCTATGAACGACTTGCTTATCCTCTTCAGACAGCTCTTCCATACCCAAGATCGCAATGATATCCTGCAATTCTTTGTAACGCTGAAGAATCTCCTTCACACGCTGTGCGCAATTGTAGTGTTCGTCTCCAATAATGTCGGCAGACATAATTCGTGAAGATGATTCCAAAGGATCCACCGCTGGATAAATTCCTAATTCTGCAATCTTACGAGAAAGTGAAGTCGTCGCATCCAAGTGGGCGAAAGTCGTCGCCGGAGCCGGATCTGTCAAATCATCAGCAGGAACATATACAGCCTGAACAGAAGTAATTGAACCACGCTTAGTAGAAGTAATTCGCTCCTGCATGGCTCCCATTTCTGTAGCCAAAGTTGGTTGGTAGCCTACCGCAGATGGCATACGTCCAAGAAGTGCGGACACTTCAGAACCTGCCTGAGTGAATCGGAAGATATTGTCGATAAAGAATAGGATATCCTTACCTGCGCCATCACCTTCGCCATCTCTATAATATTCTGCCAAAGTCAAACCTGTCAAAGCCACACGTGCACGCGCCCCTGGAGGCTCGTTCATCTGTCCGAAAACAAAGGTTGCTTTAGAGTCTTCTAATTTTTTCAAATCAACTTTAGAAAGATCCCATCCACCTTCTTCTTCAAGGCTATGGACGAAGTCATCACCGTAAGTCACGATGCCTGATTCGATCATCTCTCTCAACAAGTCATTTCCTTCTCTTGTTCTTTCACCTACCCCTGCAAAAACAGATAGACCTGCATATGCTTTCGCGATGTTGTTGATCAATTCCTGAATCAATACAGTTTTACCTACACCGGCACCACCAAACAACCCGATCTTACCACCTTTTGCATAAGGCTCGATCAAGTCAATTACTTTGATACCTGTAAAAAGTACTTCTGTAGCCGTAGAAAGATCTTCGAAGCGCGGAGCAGATCTGTGTATTGGAAGTCTCTTTCCTGCTGGTATTGGAGGAAGACCATCGATAGCTTCGCCAACCACGTTGAAAAGACGGCCTTTGATAGCCTCTCCAGTAGGAACTGAAATAGGCTCACCAAGATCTCTTACTTCCATGCCACGAACCATCCCTTCAGATGAGTCCATTGCGATAGTTCTCACTCGATCTTCACCCAGGTGCTGTTGAACTTCCATTACGACCACTTGGCCATTTTCTTTGGTAACTTCTACCGCGTCAAGGATGTTAGGCAGCTTGCCGCCTTCGAAGGAAACGTCCACTACGGGCCCGATCACTTGAGTTATCTTTCCAATATTTGCCATTTGATAATTGAAATGTAAAAAGGATATGCTTTTTGAATTCGACCGCAAAATTAACCAATAATGCCTAAACCCAAAGGATATTTGGGAAATAATCTACAGCTTCTCAATTAATTGTCAATCAATAGCCTTGAAGAGCCTCACTTTCCAAAATTTAATCCAAAACCCTTCTCGCAAATAAAAATGCTTTTGACCAATAATTATTACTAAGAAAATCTTCCGAAACACCCAAGGATGTAGAGGAGTGGATAAACCGCACATCGTCACGCGAAGTCTCCGTCACAATCCCTGAATGTGTGACTTGCTTCCTTCTTTTACCCGTAGCGAAAAACAACACATCACCGGGTTTGATCTCTTTCGTACGAATACTCTTGCCCATTTTACTTTGATCCGTTGACATTCTCGGCATCGTAATTCCCACTGAATGAAAAGAATGATAAACCAGCGCTGAGCAATCCATTCCTGACCGGGTAGTCCCACCATACTTATATGGCGTTCCAGAGTAGCTTCTAGCGGTCTTAATCACCGAATTAAACGGCTCACGCGCTACCTTCTTTTTGGATGCGCAGGAAGTAGCGAGCATCATTCCCAATACAAGAAAAAAAGCGGTAAAACGGAATTGTTTGCGCAGCATAGTGGTTTATGTTCCTTCAAGTATAAGTCGAAGCGTGACAGGAATCAATCTTTTTTTATCAAAAAAGTGATTCATTTTGGTAACTTAACGAGCACAATCGAAGATTATGAGCAAAGAAGAATTCGCCAACCTTCCTTTCCACAAAAAAATAACTACTCTCTACGCGGAAGGCACCTTTGTAGTGGGTATTCGCTATTACAAGCACAAGGTGAATTTATATTTGTTGGAGAGTGAATACGTGGAAGTCTTCTACAATCATAAGCAGGACAAAATCGATAAAATTGACTTTTTGCCTCGTGATCATACCCGGATGAAATTCTATTTAGATCAGATTAAATTGGCTTGAGTTTTCCCGCTGATCAGCGCAGAAAAGGACGCTGATCTAAGCTGATTTTTAATTTACAAGCCATTCTTTTTGCGATCATCTGAGGTAGTTATCTGCGACAATCTGCTGGAAATAACAGAAAATTCGAGTAATTCGTACCTTTAATTCAGATACCTATGAAGAGAAAAATTGCCTTGGTCACGGGCGGATATACCGGAGAGTCTGTGATCTCATTGAAAAGTGCCGCTGTGGTGGAAAAAACCATCGATAGAGCTCTTTATGATGTATATAAAATCCTGATCTATCCTGGAGATTGGCATTTTCTCAGTGCGGCAGGAGAAAAAATTCCGGTGGACTTGAATGACTTCAGTATTACGATTGGCGATGATAAAATCACTTTTGACGGAGTCTTTAATATTCTTCATGGCTCACCAGGGGAAGATGGCAAGCTTGCCGGATACTTCGATATGATCGGTATTCCTTACACTACGTGTGATCAGCTTAGCTCTGCCATCACCATGAATAAGGGCTACACCAAAGCTATTGTGGACGATATCGAAGAACTGCATATTGCCAAATCACTTCAACTCTTTGAGAACTCAATTACAATTCTCAAGCGAGTGGAAGATGAGCTGACTTTACCGCTTTTCATTAAACCCAACAATGGGGGGAGCTCTATAGGAATGAGTAAGGTAAAAACTTGGGAAGAATTGCCAGAAGCACTGGAAAAAGCTTTTGCAGAAGACACCCAAGTGCTTGTAGAAGAATTCGTGTCTGGAAGAGAATTCTCTATTGGATGCTATAAGGGAAAGGGAGAAATCACTGTTCTTCCCCCTACTGAAATCGTGAGCAGCAAAGAGTTTTTTGACTTCGAAGCCAAATACGTGGCCGGAGTAACTGAGGAAATCACACCTGGCCGTCAATCTCAGGAAGAGCTTGCGCGTGTCAACCGTATTATTCCGAAGATCTATGCCAAGCTAAACTGTAAAGGCGCGATCCGTGTCGATTACTTTCTACAAAATGAAACTGGTAAATTTTACTTTATAGAAGTAAACACCGTTCCTGGCCAAACCGAAACAAGCTTAATTTCCCAGCAAGTGCGTGCGGCAGGAATGGAAGTGAAGGGTTTTTATACCGAGCTGATTGAAGAGATGTTTTAAAGACCGAAGTTTGTTGACCGAAGACCGAAGTAAAAACAAAGGCTTCCGAAAAATCGGAAGCCTTTGTTTTTATAGTTCAAATGTTTTTTTGATTCTATCCACATAGTCTAATTTTTCCCAAGTGAATAACTCCACATCAAGTTTGATCGCATCTCGGTAAGGAGAATAGAAAGTCTTCGTGACAACTTCGTTGGTTCTTCCCATGTGACCATAGGCGGCAGTTTCCTCATAAATTGGATTACGTAGCTTCAGGCGCTGCTCTATCGCATAAGGACGCATATCGAAGAGCTCTTCGATTTTCTTCGCGATGGCACCATCGTGCATAGCCACTTTGGAAGTTCCGTAGGTATTGATATAAATCCCCATTGGCTTAGCAACTCCAATAGCATAAGAAACCTGTACCAAAACTTCATCTGCAAGGCCGGCAGCCACCATGTTCTTAGCAATATGACGCGTGGCATAAGCAGCAGAACGGTCCACTTTAGAAGGATCTTTTCCGGAGAAGGCTCCTCCTCCGTGAGCACCTTTACCACCGTAAGTATCTACAATGATTTTTCTTCCAGTCAAACCTGTATCTCCGTGAGGTCCACCAATCACAAATTTTCCAGTTGGGTTGATGTGGTATTTAATTTCGGAAGTGAATAGCTTTTGTATATCTGGTTTCAGCTTAGCAATAACTCTTGGGATCAAGATCGAAATAATATCAGACTTGATTTTGGCAAGCATTTTTTCTTCCTCGTCAAAATCATCATGCTGAGTAGATACGACAATCGCATCAATTCGCTCAGGCACATTATCATCGCTGTATTCGATAGTAACCTGAGCTTTAGAGTCAGGACGTATGTAAGTAATGTCCTTATTTTCCCTTCTCAATTCCGCCAATTCACGAAGGATCATATGAGAAAGATCCAATGCCAATGGCATGTAATTCTCAGTTTCGTTGGTTGCGTACCCAAACATCATTCCTTGGTCACCTGCGCCTTGGTCTTCTGGATTTTGACGAACTACGCCTTGGTTGATCTCGGAAGATTGCTCATGAATGGCAGAAAGGACACCACAAGAATTACCTTCAAACATATATTCACTTTTGGTGTAGCCAATTTTATTGATGACATCACGGGCGATTTTCTGCACATCTAGGTAGATATCAGAATTCACCTCACCTGCAAGAATCACCTGACCTGTCGTCACCAGCGTCTCACAAGCTACCTTCGAATTTGGGTCAAAAGCCAAAAAATTATCAATTAATGCGTCAGAGATTTGATCTGCGATTTTATCTGGATGCCCCTCAGATACGGACTCTGAGGTAAATAGATATGCCATAAATAGATGTTGGTAATGCGTATTTTAAAGTAATCCCAAAAATACGTGAACTGGGTGAAATAAAAAACTGCCGGTACTGGTTGATTAAAGATTGTTGTAATGGCTGGTTCAACCCTTCTTTACCAGCCCCTCAGTGATCTCATTCATTGCTTTCACCTTGTATTCAAAATCACCTTTCAGCGTATCCCGGTAAGCGTTCAGATTATCTAACAAGTCATCAATTTCTTCGGGCAGCACCTCTTCCAACAATTGACGAAGTCGCTTGGCAGCGGTAGGAGATTTGCCATTCGTGCTAATAGCGATCTTCAAGTTTCCTTTGGTGACTATGCCACCCAAATAAAAGTCACATAAATCCGGAGTATCAGCCACATTCACCAGCAAAAAGCGCTCTTTGGCTTCATCCCTGATTTGTCGATTAACTGGTTTATCATCCGTAGCGGCGATCACTATATGCTTTCCTCCAAGATACTTTTCGTGGTACACATCCTCAATTACAGTCACAGAATCTGTCGTGGAAGCAAGATCCAAAAAAGACTGGGAGAATTCCCTCGAAACTGCCGTAACCTGAGCTTTTGGGCTTGATTTCAGCAAAAATTGTAGCTTTTCTGTACCCACATTTCCCCCTCCAATGAGGAGCACGTTGAGTTCATGAACTTTCAGAAATATGGGATAGAGATGATTCATTTTAAAGTATCAAGATGATAGATTCAAGATAATAGACTAAGTCAACTGCACTTTTTTACTTGGTGGCCGATAGTAATTTCAGAATTCAAATTAGGTTGAAAGGTTCCTGGGCGAGAAAGTCTCTCCATCGAAATCACCTATTTGCAGGTTCTTTTCTTCGGTCTTCCTTTTACTGTCTTCCAGCTCCTAAAGCCACTTCTCGGTACAACTCGGCCAATTTCATGCTTTCCCGTACTACTTCTCCGATGATGATGATTGCCGGGGCTTCCACTTTGGCATCTTCAGCCTTTTTTTCAATATCAGAAATGAAGCCTGCCACGATTTTCTCCTCACGGGTTGTGCCGCTCTGTATAATCGCTATCGGCAAATCAGCTTTCCCAAACTTACTATAAACACGCGAAATTTCAGCCAACTTTCGTGTCCCCATCAGCACGACGACCGTAGCTGTGGATTGCGCTGCCAAGGCCAAATCCTTCGAAAGTTCACCAGCTGAAGTAGTGCCAGTCACTACCCAGAAACTCTCGGAAACTCCACGTTTGGTCACTGGAATTCCCGCAGATGCGGGAACAGCGATAGCCGAGGTAATTCCTGGAATCAGTTCTGTAGTAATCCCAAAAGCTTCTATATATTCTATTTCCTCTGATCCACGCCCGAAGACAAATGGATCTCCTCCTTTGAGGCGTACCACATGACCATATTTTTTGGCCAAGCTGACGCAAAGCTGATTGGTGTCTTTTTGGGGCTGGGAATGCCTTCCAACACGCTTTCCCACAAAGAATTTGTGTGCTGCCTCAGGTGCATGATCCAGCAACACAGGATCAATCAGCGCATCATACAAGACAACATCGGCTTTGTTCAGTGCCAAAACGGCCTTGAGGGTGATCAACTCAGGATCACCCGGACCAGCTCCGACCAGCGTTACTTTTGGGTGAATTATTGGTTTCATGCAGTCACCTCTTCCTCACGGTAGCTTTTCAGTAAACCATAGATTTCCAAAGCCTGCGCAGCATATGCATTAGCAAACTCTTCCGTAGGCTCATGTTGATTGATCTGGTAGATCTTTTCTGCAAATGATCCACCCAAATCAATTTTTCCGCTGGCAATGAAAGCTTCGTCAAACTGAGCTATAATATTTGCATAGGAATTGGCACTCAGGCTTTCACTTAGCAAAATCGCTTTTGCAGCATTGATCAAGCCAGCATAGTGGTGATAGATACTATCTGACCAACGGCCTTCTTCCAAACATTTCTGTGCGGTGTCGATTTTCTCTTTTGCTTCCAAAAGCAACGTAGCCACCAAGTCAAGTACCACACCGGCACATTCACCCACGCCAACAGCAATTTTATATTCCTCAGTATTTCCCCAATCCACATAATCGGCTGGAGTCACGGTAGATGCATCGCCTAGTTCCTTCAACAGTTCATAGAAATAGATCTGACCCTTTTCGTCATAATAGCTGAGAAAGTCCAGTCCGTTTGCATTTGCATCATAGTCATCCAGCAAAACTCTCAAGGCTTGAGGACCTCTTTTACTTGGGATTTTGGTGACTTTATCTGCAAATCGTCCGCTTCCATCTCCCATATTACCACCCCCAAGCAGCACTTGAAGTGCAGGAATAACAACTTTTCCGGATTTCATAGACATGCCCTGAAAACCAATGTGCGCCATATTATGCTGACCACAGGCATTCATACAGCCCGAGATCTTGATTACCAAATCCTGATTTTTCAGGTATTGTGGGTACTCGGCTAGAATTACTTTTTCCAATTCAGCTGCAATGCCTGTAGAGCTCGCAATCCCGAGATTACAAGTGTCTGTTCCAGGACAAGCTGTGATATCTCCCAGTGTATTGTAGCCCGCAGCTGCCAAGCCGATTTCCTTCAATTCCTTATAGAAATATGGGACCAAATCTTCGCGAACGTCACGGATCAGGAAGTTTTGACGAAGGGTAAAACGGACTTCTGAACTAGCATATTTCTCCACCAAATCAGCCAATTTTCTAGCCTGATCTGTGTAAAAATCACCTAGTGTAACTCTTACTCCTACCGATACAAATCCCTTTTGCTTTTGGGGTAAAATATTGGTGAGTTTGAAATGCTCAAAATCCAATCCAAGCTCTTCCTGAACAGGCTCAGCTGGAGCATCAGGAAGCTTTTGTGCAGCGTCATAAGACTCAATATCAATTGGATAAGATTTGAAAGGAAGTGCTTTCTTCTCATTTTCTACCAATTCCAGAAATGCTTCCAGACCTATATCTTTGATCAAGTATTTCATTCTGGCTTTCATTCGCTTCGCACGCTCGCCATGTCGGTCAAAGATCCTGATCACTGCTTCCGCAAAAGGAATAATCTGATCTGCTTCTACAAATTCAGAAAACACATCCGCATGTCTAGGCTGGGAACCCAAGCCTCCACCAAGCATCACTTTAAATCCACGTACTTCGGTACCGTCGATCACTTTCACTTTTGGGATAAAGCCCAAATCATGTAGATAGCTCAGTCCTGTATCTTCATCTGAGGAAGAGAAGGAAATTTTAAATTTCCTACCCATTTCCTGAGAGATTGGATTTCTCAAAAAGTATTTGAAAACAGCATCTGCATAAGGAGTCACGTCAAATGGCTCGTTGGGGTCGATGCCCGCTGTCTCGGAGGCCGTCACGTTTCTTATTGTATTTCCACAGGCTTCTCGAATAGTCACATCATCCCGCTCCAATTCCGCCCATAACTCAGGAGTACGATCCAAACTCACGTAATGAATCTGTATATCTTGACGCGTGGTAATGTGTAATCTTCCCGTAGAGTATTCATCAGAAACCTTGCAAATCCTGCGAAGTTGATCTGAAGAAACACGGCCATACGGCAATTTGATACGGATCATCTGCACACCCGGCTGACGCTGGCCATAAATACCACGTGCCAGACGAAGGCTACGGAATTTTTCCTCATCTATATTACCACCGTTGAAAAGTGCAATTTTCTTTTCTAAATCGATGATATCTTGTTCTACTATAGGATTTTCTAGTTCAGTTCTAAAGCTCTGCATGGCTGTAATAAGTTTAAATGGTAAGGGCTGGAAGTTTGAGGATTATCGCTGGAAGTTTTCCTGCAACTGTCTCTAAATTTTTCAAATCTTGAAATTTTGAATTTATTCTATAAATCCAACCGAAACTGTATCGTACTCCGCTTCATCAATTAGGATAAAACTCCCATTTGACTTATTTGAATGATAGGAATCAAAGTGGATAGGTTTGCTCAAGCGGAAATGAACCCTTCCGATATCATTCAGTTTAAGCTGCACCGCTTCTTCGGTTCCTGTAAAATCCGTATGAATTCTGGATTCAATCTGATCCACTTTTGCCATCACACGGTTTACACCATGTTGCAAAATATATTTTCCGCCTACTCTTAGCGGCTTATTATTTACTTGACAAATGGTAGCGGTCAGTCGCTTTTCACTAGTCGGTAATTCTCCACTTTTCACCAGCATATCCCCACGGCTCAAATCCACCTCTGTTTCCAAGGTGATTGCTATGGAACTCCCAGGAGCCGCTTCTTGAATCTCCTGATCAAAATAGTGGATACTTTTGATCCTCGAAGTATTCAGCGAAGGCAATAGCGTTACTTCATCGCCTACTTTTAAGTTACCTCCATAGAGCATTCCCGAGAAACCTCTGAAGTCATGCCAAGCTTCCGTTTTGGGACGAATGACATATTGCACAGGGAATCTGGCTACAGAACTTACTTCCAAATCAGATGGTTCCAACACTTCCAAATGATCCAACAGTGTGTTCCCCACATACCAAGGCATCTCTTCCGACTGACGAGCGATATTTTCCCCTTTCAATGCTGAAACAGGAATAAATGTGATCTGATTTTCGGTAAAATCTGACTTTGCCACCAAGGCATCAAAATCAGCTTTAATTTTTAGATAAACTTCCTCATCATAATCCACAAGGTCCATCTTGTTGATCGCTACGACCACATGACTGATTCGAAGTAAATTGGCAATAAAGAAATGACGATAGGTCTGCTCGATCACACCTTTTCTCGCATCGATAAGGATAATCGCAACTTGCGAAGTTGAAGCTCCAGTCACCATATTTCGAGTGTACTCCACATGACCGGGAGTATCGGCTACGATGAAATTTGTCTTCGCAGTATTGAAGTAAATATGAGCTACATCAATTGTGATTCCTTGCTCACGCTCAGCTACCAAGCCGTCAGTAGCTAAAGAGAAATCCAGGTAATCGTATCCGCGTTGCTTGGAGCTACGCTCGATTGCTTCGATTTTATCAGTAGTCAGGGACTTGGTGTCGTATAGTAATCGCCCGATCAGTGTACTTTTGCCGTCATCGACAGAACCTGCAGTGGCGATTTTTATAAGTTTTCTATTTTCAGACATGTTGTTCGGTTTTTAGATAATCTTGAATTTGTGATAATACTGCTACTTCTCGTCACTGCGAACGAAGTGCAGCAGTCAAGTTGGTTTGAGATTGCTTTGTCGTGGCACCTCCTCCTCGCAAAGACGTTCCTAATTCTAAAAGTACCCGACTTTCTTCCTCGTCTCCATCGCAGCTTCGGATCGCTTATCATCGATCCTGGCACCTCGCTCCGAAATCGTAGAATCTCTGATTTCCCCTACTACATCGTCTAGCGTTACGGCTTCCGAAAACACAGCTGCGGTACAGGTCATATCGCCCACCGTTCTGAATCGCACCATTTTTACCATCACTTCCTCATGCTCTTCTCTATACACATGCTCATTGGCAGTCCAGATCATTCCGTCACGGAGGAATACCTCACGCTCATGCGCAAAATAGATGGAAGGAATCTCGATATTTTCAGTTTTGATATATTCCCACACATCCAATTCAGTCCAATTGGAAATAGGAAAACAGCGTACATTCTGCCCTACGTGTATTTTCCCATTTAGCATGTCAAAAAGCTCCGGACGTTGATTTTTCTCATCCCATTGGCCAAAGTCATCCCGTACTGAGAAAACCCTTTCTTTGGCTCTTGCCTTTTCCTCATCTCTTCTGGCTCCACCGATACAAGCATCAAACTTGAATTCTTCGATGGCATCCAAAAGCGTGGTAGTTTGAAGTGCGTTTCTGCTTGAATATCTTCCGCGCTCTTCACGAACTTTGCCTTGGTCAATAGAATCCTGCACATTGCGCACAATCAGCTCCAGGCCAAGTTCTTCTACAAGTCTGTCCCGGAATTCTATGGTCTCCGGAAAATTATGACCAGTATCCACATGCAATAATGGGAAAGGAATTCTCGCCGGGTAAAAAGCCTTCTGAGCTAGTCTCACTAGCGTGATGGAGTCTTTCCCTCCGGAAAAAAGCAAAACCGGACGCTCAAACTGCGCCGCCACTTCACGAATGATGTGGATGGATTCTGCTTCTTTAGGATTAGGTATTAATAGGTTGTTCATTTCCTTACTATTTATGTCTTCTGGTTGTCTTCATCATTCGCAATTCGATATTCATCATTCTTAATTTTTTAATATTGAATGAAGAATGTTGAATTATGAATACCGAAGTTCTCATGTCTTATGAGTAAAATCTAACGTCTTACTTGGCGTGAAGCCCACACTCCTTTTTCGAATCTTCCCACCACCAGCGGCCTGCACGGGCCTCTTCCCCTTGCATAATCGCCCGTGTACAAGGTGCACAGCCGATGCTGATAAAACCTTTATCATGAAGCGGATTGTAGGGAATGTTCTTTTCTTTTATGTATGCAATCATTTGCTCGAAAGTCCAGTCCAGCAATGGATTGAATTTGATAATCTGATTAGCTTCGTCCCATTCGATACGTTTCATATCATTACGATTGGTAGACTGCTCGGAGCGAAGTCCAGTCACCCATACCTCATTTCCGGCTAAAGCTCTTCTTAAAGGCTCCACTTTGCGGACAAAACAGCAGGATTTCCTATTTTCCACTGATTCATAAAAACCATTGATGCCTATATCAGAAACCAACTTTTCTACAGAATCGGTAGTAGGATAATATACTTTAATGTTTTGCTTGTATTTGGCTTCGGTTCTGGAGAGCAAGTCTAACGTCTCTGGAAAAAGCCTTCCTGTATCCAGAGAAAATATCTGAACAGGAATATTTCCACCGGCGATGAGCTGGGTGATCACCTGATCTTCCTGACCCAAGGAGGTAGAAAAAGTGACTTTCCCGGGAAATAAATCCGCGATCAACGCCAATCCTTCTTGTGCGCTCAGTTGCTCCAACTGAGCTTCTAACTCATGCAAATTCTTTCTCTGTATCATCGGATTCTACTTTTGAGACGCTTTCCCAAGCTCGCTCATGGAAATAATACAAGATAATTTTAGAAAATACTTCAACCGAACCGATGGAAATCGCCATCACGAGCTGTCCTGTCACGAAATACGAGATAATGATCGTATCTATCGTACCGACGATTCTCCAGGAGATCGACTTCAGCAAGCTCTTCGCATTGCTATCTTTTCCCGGTTTACCGGCAAACAGCTTTTTGAGTGGTTGGTCTAAAATCATACTATAATATTACGAAGGTAAAGCACAAAAGTATATAAACCCTATAAAATATGTAGGGTTAATGACAAAAAAATTTCACTCTTCTTTCAAAATATCCTCCAAGGTCTTGTTTTCCAGTATTTTAAGGGTTTCATCTCTCACTTGAATCATTACCCTATTTATCCCACAGACTGCCTCATTCTTGCATTCATCACAGGGTTCGTAATAATTCAAACTCACACAAGGAAGTAAAGCAATCGGTCCATCCAGTAAACGGATTACACGGGAAAGCGGAATATCTTTGGGTTCTTTGATCAGGTAATAACCTCCGCCTTTACCTTTTTTGCTTCCCAGCATTCCAGCCTTTTTGAGTTCCAATAAGATGTTCTCCAAAAATTTATGGGAGATTCCATGCTCTTCGGCAATCTCTTGGATCAGAACTGTCTTCTCATCTTTATGCCTGCCCAGATAGGTCAGGGCATGTAGCGCATATTTGGTCTTTTTGGAAAGCATAGACAAAAATAAGCTTTTTCGGTTAATACCCTAGTACGGAGGTAGGCTTTGATATATACGACAAAAAAAATGAGGTTATCTCAAAACTCAATTGAGTGCCCTAATAATCAGATAATTAGGATTGAACTCAGATACGTACCCGAAAAAAGCAGAGGCTGTCCCTACTTACGAGACAGCCCCATTATTCTATTTGCAATTATTTGACCCTATTTAAAGCAATTCCACACTTCTCTTCACAAAGGCAGTCAGGTCTTTACCTGTTAGCAAGCCTTGGGAAAGAAGTGCCAGATCAAATGCCTGTTTGGCTATTTTAGTCTTCTCTTCTTCAGTTTCGGCTTTCAATACTTTATCCACCACTGGGTGGTTTCCGTTGATCGCTACTTTGTAAGCATCAGGGAGTGAACCATAGAAGCCCATTCCTCCGCCACCAGTAGCTGCCATTTCCTTCATTCTGCGCATGAATTCTTCCATGGTGATCGTCACCGGAAGTTCCTCTGGACTCAGCCCTTCCACTTCTACTGTGTAAGTCTTGTTGTTGATCGCTTTATCGAAGATTTCTTTCACTTCCTTGCTTTGCTCTTCTGTCAGTAAGTTAGCATAGGTCTCGTCCTTTTGGATCAGCTTTTCAGCCACATCAGCATCCACACGCTTCAGCTGCGTTTTCTCCAATTTAGATTCCAAGTTCTGGATAAAATGGCTGTCAATCGGAGAATCCATCACCAATACATCGTAATCTTTTTTATTGGCAGATTGGATAAAACTGTCTTGCTTATCCAAATCTGTCGCATACAAGATAACCGCCTGCTCATTCTTATCGGTCTGATTTGGTTTCACTTTAGCCTGATATTCTTCTATAGTGAAAAACTCTCCTTTGGTATTTTTCAGCAAAGCAAAGTCTTTTCCTTTTTCATAGAATTTCTCTTCAGAGATCATTCCGTATTTCACGAAAAGCCCGATATCATCCCACTTATCTTCGTAGGCTTTTCTGTCTTTTTTGTAAAGTTCAGCAAGCTTATCAGCCACTTTCTTGGTGATATAAGAATTAATTTTCTTCACATTGCCATCCGCTTGCAAAAAGCTTCTGGACACGTTCAGAGGAATATCCGGAGAATCAATCACGCCATGAAGCAACATCAAGAATTCAGGGACAATGTCTTTTACCTCATCGGTGATAAATACCTGGCGACTGAATAATTTGATCTTGTTACGCTGAAGTTCGAATTCGTTCTTCACTTTTGGGAAATATAAAACCCCCGTCAAGTTGAATGGATAATCCACGTTCAGATGAATCCAGAAAAGTGGATCCTCAGACATAGGATAAAGCTCCTTATAGAATTTCAGATAATCCTCATCTGTCAGATCGCTCGGAGATTTGGTCCAGATAGGAGCAGTAGTATTAATAAAATTGTCAATTTCTACTGACTTCCATTTCTTCTCACCCTTGTCATCTACTCCATCCTCAACAGATTCGGTTTTAGTGCCAAATTTGATCGGGACAGGAAGGAACTTCGCGTATTTGTCAAGAATTCCCTGAAGTTTCCATTTGTCCAAGAACTCTTCAGAATCCTTGTTGATATGTAGAATAACGTCTGTTCCGCGATCCTTTCTTTTTCCTTTAGCAATTTCGAAAGAAGTAGAACCGTCACAGGTCCATTTAGCTGCTTCCGCACCCTCTTGGTAAGAAAGTGAATTGATTTCTACCTTATCGGCAACCATAAAAGCTGAGTAGAAACCCAAACCAAATTTACCAATGATCTCATTGGCATCTTTGGCATCCTTAAATTTCTCTACAAACTCCTCTGCTCCAGAGAAAGCAATTTGGTTGATGTACTTTTTGATTTCCTCAGCAGTCATCCCAAGACCTCGGTCCGAGATGGTGATGGTTTTCTTCTTCTCGTCGAAACTCACTTCGACCGTAGTGTCACCAAGTTCGCCTGTGTACTGACCTAATGTCGCTAAACGCTTGATTTTTTGGGTCGCATCAACGGCGTTGGAAACAAGTTCTCTTAGAAAAATCTCGTTATCAGAATAGAGAAACTTCTTGATAATCGGGAAAATGTTCTCGGTATGAATCGAGATCGTGCCTTTTTCCTGCATGGCTATAAATTAGTTTAAGTTAAACACCTGTTTGTCGGACACAGAAATGCAACTGTTGTTCCAAAGCAGTTTTGGTGTCATTTTGGCAGTTTCGATTTCGGATGTATGCTATCGGATTTACGATTTGCCTGACGAAATCTGAAATCCAAAATCCAAAATCAATATCTTTGGCCATGTGGAAAGAAATCTCGATTCTCATTAGTAAAGAAGTCACCCTAGAGTGGCGACAGAAATTCGCGCTGAATGGGATTTTGCTTTATGTGGTTTCCGCTGTTTTCATCACCTATTTGAGTGTGGGTGCCAAACAGGGGAACATTTCCGCTCCGACCTGGAATGCATTGTATTGGATTATAATTCTTTTCTCGGCTGTGAATGCAGTAGCCAAAAGCTTTGTCCAAGAGCATCAGGGCCGCCAACTTTATTACTACATGATTGCTTCACCCGAAGCGATTATCCTCTCCAAAATCATCTACAATACAGGTCTAACGCTGATTTTGGCGCTGTTGGGGTATGTGGTTTTCTCGGTGATTCTGAGCAATCCTGTTCAAGACCAAGGTCTATTCCTACTCAATTTGGTTCTGGGTGCGATGGGGTTTTCTGCGAGTTTGACAATGGTAAGCGGTATCGCTTCCAAAGCTGGTAATAATGCCACGCTGATGGCGATATTAAGTTTTCCTGTCATCATACCGATCCTGCTGATGGCGATCCGAATTTCCAAAAACGCTTTGGACGGTTTGGACTGGAGTGTAAGTGTAGATAAACTCGTGACATTGTTAGCGATCAATGCAATCGTCGCTGTAACCGGGTTTATTTTGTTTCCTTATTTGTGGCGTTCATAAGATTTTAAAATTAAAAAAATGTAGGTCTTCAAAAAAATCTATTGCCTCAGAAAAGCTTTTGTCAGAAGTAAATCCCTGAAGCAATTTGCTCAGGCCGATTAATTTGAATCACAAAATTTATCTAAAATAGTTTCGAATGAAGTTGAAACCTAGTTGGAATAACTCCTCTTCTAGATTCAAAAGACTTCACAAAAAGCAGCGTTTTCAGGAACTTATGCCTATTTTTGCACTTGAATTAGCAAAAATACCCTATGCGCCAATCCTGGTGGAAAATTCTTGCAATTGCCCTGCTGCTCTACACGCTAATTGCGGGCTTGCTGATGGATGTGCCTCGACTTCCGATCCTCAACGAAACTATCCGCGCGCTTCACTTTCACGTCACCATGTGGTTTGGAATGATCCTTATGCTGGTAGCTGCTGTGTATTACAGTATCAAATACCTTCGCACCAATGACATCAGAAATGATGACATGGCCATTGAATTTACTAACTCAGCAATACTCTTCGGCGTTCTCGGAATCGTTACTGGTATGCTATGGGCTAAGTTTACTTGGGGAGATTATTGGAGTGGAGATCCAAAACAAAACGCAGCCGCCATCGGAATTCTGATGTATTTCGCGTATTTAATCCTAAGAAATTCATTGACCGATTCACAGCAGAGAGCCCGCATCGGAGCCATCTATAACATATTCGCATTCGCGGCTTTTATTCCTCTTATCTTCGTATTACCCAGATTAACAGACAGTTTGCATCCTGGAAATGGCGGAAACCCAGGCTTCAATGCCTATGACTTGGATTCCAAGTTGCGGGCGGTGTTCTATCCGGCAATTATTGGATGGACACTATTAGGCACTTGGATCGCAACTGTGCGTATCAGAATGCGTAGGGTGGAGAGGACAATTGAAGACCGAATGATTAATTTCTGATTGATGAAATCGAGCATGTTGCAAACAACACAGATGGGAATGATAATAAGCCACCTGCCTGACGGCAGTCAGGTGTGGCCAATTCAAATCAATTATAATCACATGAAAAAATTACTTACTATAGCTCTACTGGTTTTCAGTCTTTCTGCTTTGGCACAAGATAAAATCCCTGTCACTGACACCGATTATACAAATAGCTCAGTGGAGATGGCAGACCTCATGCGCTCAAACGGCAAAATTTACGTCTTAGTAGGTGTCATCGTGATCATATTCTTAGGCATCACTGTATATCTGATCGGGACGGACCGTAAGATCAGCAAACTTGAAAAAAATCTACATTCCTAAAATTCAGCGAACATGAAAAAAGGACATTTAATAGGATTAGGAATCATAGCGATCGCTATTGTAATCATCATGACTTCTATAGGCGATGCGAGTAGCTACGAGAGCTTCACTACAGCTAAAGAAATGAAGCAAAACGGTGAAGACAAAGCTATCCACGTAGTCGGACAGTTGAAAAAAGATGCTAGTGGAGAAGTGACCGGCTTAAATGTACGGGAGGACAAAGTTTCTTTCACATTTATACTTGTGGACAATGAAGGAGTAGCACAAGAAGTTTTTTACAATGAACCCGTTCCGGCTGATTTCACCCGATCTGAGTCTGTAGTAGTAATTGGTTCATATAAGAATGACGATATCTTTATTGCCGACAAGATCCTGATGAAATGCCCATCAAAATACCAAGAAACTGAAGTGCAGGCGGCAGGTATGTGAGTTAGAGCAGTTAGAATAAAAAATCCATGATCAATACCTTTATCGGTAATCTTGGCCACTTCATGACAATAGTGGCCTTTGTCAGTGCACTGACTACCGCATACGCTTACATTCAGTATTTCCGCGCTAACGAACTGGAAAAAGCCAGTTGGAAGAGATTCAGTAGAATCAGCTTCGCCGTTCATGGCATTTCCGCAGTGATGATTGCCATTTCACTTTTTGAGATTATCTACAATCACCGGTTCGAATACTTCTACGCGTATTCTCACAGTTCGGAAGCACTTCCTGTTCACTACATGATCTCCAGCTTCTGGGAAGGTCAAGAAGGAGCTTTCATTCTTTGGATTTTCTGGAATGTGGTGCTGGGAACTATACTTATTTTCACTAATAAGTACTGGGAAGCACCAGTAATGATTGTCTTTGCACTGGTACAGGCATTCTTGGTTTCTATGATTTTAGGCGTGGTGATAGTTGATCTGAAAATTGGCAGTTCTCCATTTATCCTGTTGAGAGATGCCACGCAGGCACCTATTTTCCAGATGAATCCTGATTTTGTACCAGAAGATGGGACGGGTTTAAATCCTTTGCTTCAAAATATTTGGATGGTAATTCACCCTCCTACCTTATTCTTAGGCTATGCATCTACTTTGGTTCCATTCGCCTTCTTGATGGGAGGATTGGTCACCAAAAAATATACAGAATGGATACGTCCGGCTTTGCCTTGGGCTATTTTCTCCGCTATGATCCTGGGAATGGGAATCATCATGGGAGCCTATTGGGCCTATGTGACCTTGAACTTTGGTGGGTATTGGAACTGGGATCCCGTGGAAAATGCAGTGTATGTACCCTGGCTGATTCTTGTCGCATCCATTCACACCATGATCACTTTCAAGAAAAGTGCAACCGCACTTAAGACCTCAATGGTCTTGGTCATCATGACCTTTATCCTAGTGCTTTATGCGACATTCTTAGTGAGATCTGGAGTGCTGGGGGATGCTTCAGTTCACTCATTCACCGATCTTGGTCTTTCTGGTCAATTGTTGATCTACATGCTATTCTTCCTTGCGGTTGCAGTAGTTCTTTGTGTGAAAAATTGGAAGCATATTCCAACTTCAGAGAAGGAAGCCTCGGTTTACTCCCGAGAGTTTTGGGTATTTATTGGAGCAACTACCTTGGCTTTGATGGCTTTTCAGGTCATTCTTCCTACTTCTATTCCTGCCTGGAATTCGATGGTCGAAAGCTTTGGCGGTATATCAAATATGGCTCCTCCTGCTGATCAAATTGAGTTTTACACCAAATTCCAGCTATGGTTTGCGGTAGCTTTGGCTATGCTCACGGCTGTGGGACAGTTTTTCTGGTGGCAAAAAATGGATAAGAAGGCACTGAAAGATGCGCTTTTGACACCTTATATCATCTCCGTTTTATTGTCTGCAGCCATTATTGTTCTTGCCAAAGTTTATGATTGGCAATACATCATTGTAGTACTTGCGGGTACCTTCACTATTACAGCCAACTCGGTGATTTTATTTAAAATCCTTAAGAAATCATCCTTTAAACTAGCAGGAGGCTCTTTGGCACATATTGGCTTGGGTATGATTCTAATCGGAATCATGTTCAGCTCAGGCTATTCTGATACTATTTCTATCAACATGTCAGGGTTGACTTACAGCAATAGCTGGGAAGATGAGCTGAACAAGGAGCATGTATTGCTCTGGATCAATAAACCCACTCAGATGAAAGATTACACGGTGATCTACCGTGGTCGTCAGAAGAAAGTGAAAGGCATTTCAGAATATGTGCCTGCCAAGATTTTGGAACCAACAGGGAAGGTTAATGAAGCTCTCGCCTTGGAGGATTATAAAGATTACTTCAAGAAGGGTGATAAAGTTGACATCGTATTGGAGGAGAATGATTACTTCCAGATCGAATATTATCAAAATGAAGTATTGAAGTTCTCGTTGAGCCCTATGTCTCAATTCAATGAGGGCATGGGTGGTTTGATTTCATCACCTGCTTCCAGAATTTTCATAGACAAGGATCTCTACACGTATGTGGCAGCCATGAATGATTCTGAGGATCCAGATTGGAAAGAAGATGAAATCTACGAAGTAGCTCCGGGAGAGCAATTTCACGTAGCAGATTTTGTCACCTATTTTGATGGAGCAGATGTTCTCAAGGAACTAGATGGCTATGTGCTTCAAGAAGGTGATGTGGCAGTGCGCGCTAACCTTAGAATTTTGGATTATGACGTAGAGAAACTACTTCAGCCTACCTTTATTATCCGCAACAATCAGGTAGGTAAGCTTCCTGTGATAGATAATGAGTTGGGGATCAAAATCAGCTTAGAAAACATTTTGCCTGAGGAGAATAAGTTTGTCTTCAAGGTCAATCAATACCAAAAAGATTACGTGGTGATGAAAGCGATTGTGAAGCCTTACATCAATGTTCTTTGGATAGGTACTATCATTATGCTCGTTGGATTTACCGTAGCAATTTTCAGAAGATTTGATGAGTTCAAAAAAATGAGGGACAAAGGATTGGAAGTCTAAAATCAGTAGTCTAATACAGAACAAAGCCCGTCGATATATCGGCGGGCTTTGTTCTTATTTGGCAAGTTTCAAGAAGCTAAATTCAAACTTCCGTGTTTTGGAGCATTCCTAATATCTCATCCACATATTCTCTGGAATTGGAAAGCCTAGGCACTTTATGCTGCCCGCCCAATTTCCCTCTTTTTCGCATCCAATTTTCAAATACACCATGTGCCACATGATGAATAATAGGTTCTACCAATGCCAAACCTTTATAACGCTTGGCATCATAATCCGAATTGATTTCTCTCAAATGCTCATCTAAAAGCCGGTTAAATTCCTTTGGATCAGATGGATTCTTTTGAAACTCAATGATCCATTCATGGGCTCCTTTTGATCCAGAGCCTTCAAAATATATAGGTGCGGCAGTGAAATTGGAGATCATCGCTTCTGTATGCTCGGCGGCAAACTGAATTGCTTTTTCGGCATTTTCCACAATCACTTCTTCACCGAATGCATTGAGAAAATGCCTTGTGCGGCCAGATATTCTGAATCGATAGGGTAAGGTTGATGAGAACTTCACCGTATCACCGATTTTATAGCGCCACAGTCCTCCATTAGTACTGATCACAAGAGCATAATTCTTATCTACCTCCACTTGAGACAAAGGAATCACTTCTGGATTTTCATTTTCCCACTCTTCCATGGAAATGAATTCATAGAAAATCCCATAATCCAACAGTAGCAACAATTCATCAGAATCTCTCTGATCCTGAATCCCAAAGAATCCTTCAGAGGCATTATAGGTTTCCATATATCGCATTTTTTCCGAAGGAATAAGTTCCTTGAAAAGACTTCTATACGGCCCAAAAGCAACTGCACCATGGAAAAAAATCTCCAGATTTGGCCATACTTCAAGAATATTCTTGGCTTTCTTTAATTCTAAGACTTTTTGCAAAAGAACTATAGTCCAAGTAGGTACGCCAGCCATGCAGGTCACATCTTCGTCCATGGTCTCCCGAGCCATTTTTTCAATCTTGGCTTCCCATTCTCCCATTAAAGCAGTTTCTTTCGATGGAGTCCTGACGAAATATGACCAGAAAGGCATGTTTTGCATGATCACGGCAGAGATGTCTCCTGCCCTAGCTGTCCCTTGCGGATTAAGTGGATTATTATCCAGTGTACCTCCTATGGTGAGAGTTTTGCCTGTAAAAAGTCTAGAATCAGGATAGTTGGACATATAAAGAGCTACCATATCTTTGCCTCCTTTATAGTGACATTCTTCCAGACTCTCATGGGTCACTGGGATGTATTTGCTACGGCTTGAAGTGGTTCCTGAAGATTTTGCAAACCATTCTATTGCTGTATTCCAGATCACATTTTCGCTACCTGCCATCGCCTTGTCGATGTACGGTTTAAACTTATCGTAATTTCGTATTGGAACTTTGATGGCAAAATCGGCATAGCTTGCAATCTCTGCAAAGCCATGTTCCTTACCAAAGTCAGTTTTCTTACCTGCTTCAATAAGCTCTTTGAATATAGACTCTTGAACAGCAATCGGATTATGCTTGAAATTGTCGATCTGACCCAGACGGCTCCTGAAGATCCAAGTCATAAAGGAATTCAGAACCGCCATTAATTAAAAACTTTACGTTTCAACTCAAAATTAGCTCCCAAATACACTTTTCTAACTTGTTCATCCGCCGCGAGCTCTTCAGCTGTGCCTGCTTTCAACAATTTTCCTTCGAACATCAGGTATGCCCTATCTGTGATAGATAGGGTTTCATTCACATTGTGATCCGTGATTAGAATACCAATATTTTTGGTCTTTAGCTTCGCGACAATGGTCTGAATTTCTTCTACAGCTATGGGATCAACACCCGCAAAAGGCTCATCCAACAAGACGAACTTAGGGTCAACGGCCAGTGCCCGTGCTATCTCAGTTCTTCTTCTCTCACCACCGGAAAGTACCATCCCGAGATTTTTGCGTACATGAGTCAAGCTGAATTCTTCGAGTAGGCTCTCTACTTTTTCTTTGCGCTCCTGCTTGGGCATTTTGGTCATTTCCAGCACAGCCATGAGATTTTCTTCTACGGAAAGCTTCCTGAAAACTGATGCTTCTTGAGCCAAGTATCCGATTCCTTGCTTTGCCCTACGGTACATGGGAAGGCTAGTGATATCATCATCTTCTAGAAAAATTTTGCCTTCATTGGGCTCAATTAATCCTACGATCATATAAAAGGAAGTAGTTTTTCCGGCACCATTTGGACCCAAAAGTCCAACGATCTCGCCTTGACTCACTTCCACGCAGATATCATTCACCACCCGGCGATTTTTGTAGATTTTTACTAAATTTTCGGCACGAAGAATCATATCAATCAAATTTGATGTCTTTCACGTAAAGTTGTAAACTACTCCTATCGCGAAAGACATTTTCTCTCATTTCAGCTACTATATCAAATCTCATTTTCCCACGGAGCATATTCACGGTAGTCAAATCCTGATCTTTTGCCCGATCTGCCATCCCAAAACCTAAGCAAACAGGAGTGGTCACCTGACCATCCTGTACGATTTTGAATCTCAAGTGTTTATCCTTAAGTACAGTCACGTCTTCTGCATATACATTGGCAATTCGGAAAACCGGCTCCGTATTTCCCGGCCCAAATGGCGCCATTTGCTTCAAGATATTATAAAACTTGTAATTAATCTGATCTAATAGCAATTCATCGTCAACTTCTATCACTGGCTTAAGATGCACTTCCTCTATTCTACTCTTCACTACAGCCTCAAACTTCTCTTGAAAAGGCGCCACATTCTCTACTGGAAGCGTCAATCCGGCAGCATACATGTGACCGCCAAATTGATCCAATAGATCGGCACACTCCTCAATAGCCTCGTATATATTAAAATCCACCACAGATCTAGCACTGCCGGTCGCCTTTCCATTTGACTCCGTCAAAATGATCGTAGGTCTATAGTACTTTTCGATACAACGACTGGCGACGATTCCGATTACTCCTTTATGCCAGTCTTCTTTGAACAGAACTGTAGAGTTCCAATCCGCTGTTTCTTCACGAGAAGCGATCATTTCAAATGCTTCTTTGGTGATATTCTCATCGAAATTCCGCCGCGTGGCATTTACTTCATCCACCACTTTGGCCCGCTCCATTGCACCCTCCAAATCGGACGAAATCAACAATTCCACAGATGCTTTGGCATGTTCCAATCTTCCCGAAGCATTGATTCGGGGACCAATCTTGAAGACAACATCAGAAATCCCGATGTCCTTTTCCAGATTGCTGCTCAGAATCAGCGCTTTCAAGCCAGGACGCGGAGTATTATTTAGACGATCTAGACCGTAATAGGCAAGAATCCTATTTTCACCCGTAATCGGCACAATGTCAGCTGCGATACTTACAGCCACTAGATCTAAGTAAGCGTCCAACTGCGAACTGTCCATACTTCGCTTGATTGCAATAGCCTGAATGAGTTTGAAGCCAACTCCCGCACCACTGAGCTCCTTATATGGATAATGGCAGTCACTCCGCTTAGCATCCAAAACTGCCACAGCAGCCGGAAGTGTATTTCCAGGTGTATGGTGATCACAAATAATAAAATCAACTCCCAGCTCTGAGGCTAAAGCAACTTTCTCTATTGCCTTTATCCCACAATCCAGCGCTATAATTAGCTTAATTTCATTTTCAGCGGCAAATCTTACTCCTTTTTCAGAAATACCGTAGCCTTCTTTGTAGCGATCAGGAATATAGAAAACCACATCCGGATAGAAAGTTTTTAGAAACCCATACATCAACGCAACTGCCGTGGTGCCATCCACATCATAATCTCCATAGACCATGATTTTCTCACCAGCAGCTATAGCCACTTGAATTCTTTCAACTGCTTCGGTCATATCCTTCATGAGAAAAGGATCGTGCAGAGAGGTTAGCGATGGACGGAAGTAGCTCTTTGCCTGCTCAAAACTCTCCACCCCTCGGTTTATCAGCATGTTGGCCAATGTCAGGTTGACATTGATCTCTTTGCTCAGCTGATCTATCGCTGTTTGTGAGGTTTTGGGCTTTTGTTTCCAGAGGTACTCCATGAAGCTAATTTAGTAAACTAAGTTTCTTGTGATTTTATTGATTTAAAAGTACTGGTTCTATTATCGGCTTTTGAAGCCAAAAAGTTTACTCAAAAGTAAATAATGCTAGCTTTTCACTTTTCTATATTGTCCCCAAAAATAAGCGGGGAAGATAAGCGCTTTCAGTTTCCAATCATTCTTCTCCGTCAAATTCAAACCGGCGTCCTCATGCACAGCACGATACATTTTTCCCGCAAAAAGGCAATGTACAATCAGCAACACAAAAACTACAGCATAAATAATCAGTTCAGTCATTTTGGGGAAAAGAGTAGTAAAGTTTTAAAGTGGTAAGGTGGGCACATTGTGATGTTCTTTGACACCTTTCCTCTTAATTACGATTTTTGAATTACGATTTACGGCATGCAAGACAGAATTGAGGACTAAGGTAATTTGAACCATATAGCTCACTATTTTTACTTCCGTCTTCGGTCTGCTGTCTTCAAGCTATTTTCTTCAAAATCAACGCTGCCCAATTATCCTTACTTTGCTGAGAGATCAATGCTAATCCCAATGGTTTTGCACAGTCATTCAGATCATCAATATCCTCAGTATAAAAGCCACTGAGTAATAAAAACCCATTATCCTTCAGTAAATCAGCGTAAATGCTCATTTCGTCAAGCAACACATATTTATTGATATTGGCCAAGAGGATGTCAAATTCGCCTTTGGGATTCACTTCACGGATCGTGCCCAATTGCATTCGGGTAGTCAATCCATTCAGCTCAAAGTTTTCATTTCCATTATCTACACACCAGTCATCAATATCGAAAGCCTCCACCTCACTGGCTCCGAGCAAATGAGCCATCACTGCAAGAATTCCTGTTCCAGAACCTACATCCAACACTCTTTTACGTTGATGATCGATTTTACCTTGATGACGAAGCATCTGAAAGGTAGTGGCATGATGCCCCGTGCCAAAGGACATTTTGGGATTGATCACTATCTCATGGGCAAACTCAGGCTTACTTGCGTGAAAAGAAGCTCTGACATATACCAGATCGTCCACAGCAATGGGATCATAATTTTTCTCCCATTCCTCATTCCAATTGACCTTGGGCAGAACTCCTTCTTCCAAACTGATCTTTGCATCCTCGTGATACTGGGTGATCACCTCATCGAAAGCAACGCGATCAAAATCTGACTCCAGTGTATAAGCATCGATCCCTTCCTCTGTTTCGAGGAAGGAATCAAAGCCTATCATGGATAATTCGGCTACTAGGATTTCCCGAAATTCATCCAGGCACTTGATCTTAAACTCCCGGTAATCCATTTTTTAGAATGATTTGATAATATCCACGAAATCACGAGACTTCAGTGATGCTCCGCCGATCAATCCGCCATCTACATCAGGCTTCGCGAAAAGTTCTTGCGCGTTCTTTGGATTACAGCTGCCTCCATAGAGGATTGACGTGTTGTCTGCGATGTCCTTTCCATATTTGGAAGCTATGTGCCTTCTCAAAGCCGCATGCATATCCTGAGCTTCTTCAGAGCTTGCCGTCTTGCCTGTGCCTATCGCCCAGATCGGCTCATAAGCGATCACGACCTTCGAGAAATCCTCTGGACTCAAATCGAAGAGACCTTCTGTCAATTGAAATTTCACGTTTGGCTCATGAGTTCCTGCAGTTCTGATCTCTAGAGATTCTCCACAGCAGAAAATTGGTTTCAACCCATTTCCTAGCGCAAGTTTCACTTTGGCAGCAAGCATTTCATTGCTTTCTTTGAAATATTCACGACGCTCACTGTGACCGATGATCACATATTGTACACCAAAGGAAGCAAGAATCTTTACAGAAACTTCTCCTGTGAAAGCACCAGCTTCCTTGTCAGAACAGTTTTGGGCTCCGATAAAAACGCCTTTTGCTTCTCCGATAAGTTTTTTTACTGGGAAAATATGTGGAAAAGGAGGATTAAGCACAGCGATAGCATCGCCCTTATGCTCGTCTTTGATCATATTCAAAATTTCCGAAGTAAGAGTCTGACCTTCTTCGAAGGTCATGTTCATTTTCCAGTTGCCGGCTACGATTTTCTTACGCATAATGTGTTTTGAAAATTTATTAGGTTTGATAAAAAAGAATCTAAAGATAATTTGGTCTAAAATTACGGAAAATGTCCAGTTGGGGAAAATATAAGCCAAATGAGTCAGGAAAAAACTCTTGGTCACCGGGGGAAGCCTTCGAGAAGCTCACTACTTTTTGTGCGTATCAAGATCGTTGTCCTTGGGAAATTCGGCACAAACTGTATGATAAAGGCATAAAAGATGAGCAGGCAGAACAATTGATCACTGAATTGATCGCAGCCGAATTTGTAGATGAAGAGCGATATGCACGTGCCTTTGCCCGTGGTAAATTCAGATTAAAGAAATGGGGTAAAACCCGTATCCGGATGGAGTTGAAAATGCGAGAACTTCCTGAGGAGCTCATTCAAAAAGGACTCTCTGAAATTGATCCTGAGGAATACTACGACACACTTTTGACGCAGACGGAGAAGAAGTGGGAAAGCACAAATGGAACAGATCTCTACAAAAAGAAGTACAAAGTCACCCAATACCTAATGAACAAGGGCTTTGAGATGGATTTGGTGAAGGAAGCTTTAGAGAGTTTGCAGAAAGATTGATGACCGATTTGATTTTTGAGACTCCTTGCTGCCTAAAAATCGGCGGATCTCGCTCCAAAGTCGCGAGCTAGCCAATTTTCTTCACGGCTGCTCCTGCGTCTCAAAACCGCATATCCTCCAGGGCATCTCTATCCACTCAACCAAGGTGTTAAATCTGAAATGTCTTGTCCAGATAGTAGAGACGATGACAGGTAACACTGTGCCGCCGTTCGTGTTGACACGAACGACTATCGCTAGTTCGGAATAGCACTTGATAGACTTCATTATGTTAGGTCCAAGTCATGAGAACCAGACAATTCACCCAAAAAACTGCAACTGAATACTGCTCACCGACTTTTAATCATTTCACTCATAATCTTAGCAGAAAGCAGACAGAGAGGAATCCCGCCGCCCGGGTGGACTGACCCTCCACAGAAATATAGATTTTTTATTGAAGCCGAATAGTTAGCATGACGCAGGAAGGCGGCAAACTTATTATTGGAGCTATTACCGTACAGCGCTCCCTGCGCACTCGAGGTCTTGGATTCTATCGTCCGCGGATCCAAGATTTCTTCCACTTCAATCAACGCTTCCACATCTGTTTTTAAAATGCGGTTTAGCTTGTGGAGGATATTCCTTTTGGCAGTAGCTATTAAATTATCCCAATCCTGTCCTTGGTTATTAGGTACATTGATCATGGTAAACCAATTCATGCAACCGGTGGGTGCATCGTCTGGCTTATGTGTAGAGGTAATGTTGAGGTAAACCGTGGGATCTTCATAAATAGTCCCTCGCTTGAAAATATGCTCAAATTCCAACGCATAATTATCCGAGAAGAAAATATTATGCAGACCCAATTCAGGGAAATTCCGTCTGATCCCCCAATAAAAGATTAGGGCAGAACTTGATTTGAGCTGCTTGAGTAAAAGCTTAGGTTGCTTCTGGCCTTTGAGAATGGTTTTGTAAGCATTGACCATATCCATGTTATTCACCACGAGGTCAGCATGGATTTCTTCATCTTTTACCGTTATCCCTTTTGCCTTTCCATTTTCAACAAGGACTTGATCTACTTTCTGTCCAAAATGATAGCTCACTCCAAGTTCTTCTGAAAGTCTGAAAAGGCTTAACGTGATGTCATGCATTCCTTTTTTTGGGAAAAAGGCGCCTATATTAAATTCCAGATGAGGAATGATGTTCAGGGTCGCTGGGGTTTCAAAGGGATTTGAGCCATTGTAAGTCGCGTAGCGATTGAAGAGTTGCACCAATTTAGGATGAGAAAACTGCTTTCTATTCGCCTCATTCATTGTTGAGAAAATTCCTAATTTCCTCATTCTCAAGTAAGACTTCATCGCTTGAGGATTTGTCCAGGTATTAAATTTATGAAGCGAGCGATTCATGAAAAGCGGCGAGAGACTGTCGTATATGAATGCCGATTTCCGTAGCGCACCCAGAATGCTTGATGCCGGTTCTCCCAGTTTCGTCTGTACTTCCTCTGCAAATTGATTGAGATCTGAATAGGCATTCAATCGCGTCCCATCTTCCCAGAAATAATGACAGCCCACATCCAACTTCTCATATTCGAAGTGATCTTCAGGGTTTTTTCCTGCCAATCGAAACAACTCATCCACTTGTTCAGGAAGTGTAAAAAGTGAAGGTCCCGCGTCGAATCGATACTTACCCAACGTGATCTCGCTGAGTTTTCCACCCGGATAAGAATTCGCCTCAAATACCTCCACATCATAGCCTTGCACCGCTAATCGAATAGCTGCAGCAATTCCAGCTATGCCAGAACCTACGATAATTGCTTTCCTATTTATAATGGTAATTGAGTTTTAACTATTCTTTTCCCAGATTCCCTTTTCAATATTTAGACTAAATATATGACCCCTTTAAATAATTTTAGAAAAATGTTTTAAACAACGTTCTTTTGTATTTAAAAAACATTTATCTTCCGTCATAAATCGAAAACTTTATACTTCTATGAAAATTTTTACAATCAAAATGCTGGCGTTAGTGACCTCAGCATTGCTTTTAGGAGCCTGTAGCCAAATGGCTACTTACGAAAATGAAGATCTGACCAATTCTTTGGAAAAGGCAGATCAGGCGGGATTCGTATTGAATCCTTATTCTACTGGTGGAAATGAGAATGCGATGATTCTTGTAGGTGGAGGTGATTACTTGGTGGATTGTATCACTGATGAATCAGGAAATGAATTTTCGGCATCAGGAAGCCTCTCGGGGCAATGGGGTAATCAAAACAACCCTAGCGAAAAAACTTTGGAAGTGGAGGTTTGGAATACCTTAACTACCATAGAATATAGATTTACCCTTACTTCTGATGGCCAAAATGGAGGAAATCTTCAATATTATGACGAAGATTTGGGTGATTGGGTAAATCAAGGATCCTTAACAATTGGTTCTACTTTTTCAGTTTCTAGAGCTTTGCCAATTGGTTGGGTTGCTGGAGATGTAATTACAGAACAATGGAGAAATACAGGAGGCGGAGGAAGTCCTTTAGAAGCTGGTGATGTGTCATATACGTTAATTGGCGAATGCATTGATTGTGATGATGAGTCTTTCTCTTATGTAGCAACTAATGAGAATTTACATGTAGTTTTCTCGTATGACGCAGCTTCTGAACTTACAGATGCAGTGGTGGAATTTACATTCCCGCAGATTATGGGTATGACCTTGGATGAGAATGACAAGTACACTGCACCAGATGGAAAAATGTATTCCGTAAATAATGCAATCAATCAGACAGTATTAACATGGGTTGGTGATATTGGATGTTCCGATGCAACAGCAACTACATTTGAGTTTGATTTCAGTCCTGATTGTGGCACAGGAAATGCGAATGACGGACAAGCAAGAATTTGGGCAGACACAAAAGTTAATAGTTTGTCAGTTAAAAATACTAACACTCCAAATATTGATTATTTAGGATGCTCTATTCCTGAATAATTGTTGGAGTTTAACTAGTCCTGAATAGACGCTACAGTTTGTAACTCAAAATTTAGATAGCATCGGGCTTTGACCCGATGCTATTTTTTTTTAAGGTATTGATACTTTTCAGTTTCTTATGACTGCTTGAAAATCATTCTTGCTTTTTTGTAATCTGCATTCCTGAGGAATTGGCTTTTATAAAATACTATCTCTTTTGTAGCAAGGTTGACTAGGGTTTCGTACTGATTGTACACTTAACTCTTTTTTTATGAAAAACTTACTACTCCTTTCTTTGCTAGGATTAATTTTCTTCTCATGCGAAAAACTTGATGAACCCGAGATTTTAGGCACCTATTCTTATATCCCTGAAGGATGTATTCC
Source organism: Algoriphagus persicinus (assembly GCF_035156415.1). NCBI lineage: Bacteria > Pseudomonadati > Bacteroidota > Cytophagia > Cytophagales > Cyclobacteriaceae > Algoriphagus > Algoriphagus persicinus. The sequence continues at coordinate 67,170 of NZ_JAYEEY010000003.1, read as the reverse complement.
GGGTGATAACCCCGAGTTAAACTGTAGCAGTTTTATTACTTTATCGGTTGATGGAATAGCCGATGTCTTGCCAAGCGGGGATATAGTCTATAGGACTACCTACAAAATCAGAGGTGAGAAAATAATCGTAGCTAAAGCTGATGAAGTCATCGATCAGCTAATTTTTCGATATGTAGACAGTTCTACTCTTAGAAATGAACGAGATGGAGCCTTGTGGGTCAAGTAAGAATATTTTATGCACTACTCCTCGGGACTTGCAATCAGTACAAAACCTGCCCGATAAGCTATTACTGGAATTAAAACTGTCGAATTAAAAATCCTACGTCATTGCTTCGGGATTACAAATCCCGAAGAGCAACAGCACGATTATTACAATTTCTCAAATACTCTTCTAAAGCTAGTCGCTTCAGCTATTCTGCCATGAAGCTCAGAAATAGGTACTCTTTCCTGCTCGGTAGTATCGCGGTGACGGATAGTGACTGTGTTGTCTTCAAGTGTCTGGTGATCGACAGCAATACAGAATGGTGTTCCGATCAGATCCTGTCTTGCATAGCGCTTACCGATAGAAGAAGCATCTTCATAGATGATGTTGAAATCATATTTCAATAGCTCCAGGATCTCTTTTCCTTTTTCCGGCAAGCCGTCTTTCTTCGTGATAGGAAGTACAGCCGCCTTCACTGGTGCGATAGCAGGATGAAGCTTAAGGTAAGTTCTGCTTTTCTCTTCAGTATTTTCTTCCGTGTATGCATTACAAAGTGTCAATAAGAACAAGCGATCTGCTCCTATAGAAGTCTCGATTACATAAGGAATGTAATTCTGATTCACTTCCGGATCGAAATACTGCTGCTTCTTTCTAGAGAACTCCTGATGGGATTTAAGATCAAAATCAGTTCTGGAATGGATTCCTTCTACTTCTTTAAATCCGAAAGGGAAGTCAAATTCGATGTCCATTGCAGCATTGGCATAGTGAGCCAGCTTCTCATGGTTATGCTTTCTGAGTTTTTCGGGTGGAATTCCAAGTGCCAAATGCCATTTCATTCTAGTCTCTGCCCACTTCTGATACCATTCCAACTCAGTGCCGGGACGAACGAAGAACTGCATTTCCATCTGCTCAAACTCACGCATACGGAAGATGAACTGACGGGCAACAATCTCATTTCTAAAAGCCTTGCCGATCTGCGCAATACCGAAAGGAACCTTCATTCGAGCCGTCTTCTGCACATTCAGGAAGTTCACAAAAATACCTTGGGCAGTCTCTGGTCTTAGGTAAATAGTGGTAGAGTCTTCTGCCACAGAGCCCACTTGAGTAGAGAACATCAAGTTGAACTGACGAACATCTGTCCAGTTGGACGTGCCGCTGATAGGACATTTGATGCCTTCGTTAGTAATCAAATCTCTCACGCCTGCTAGATCCTCAGCTTCCAAAAGCCTCGCCAGCGCACCTGTCAATGCATTTGCTCTTTCTATCTCTCCGGCTCTTTCGAATACTGCTGCATGCTCTTCCACTAGCACATCAGCACGGTAACGCTTCTTAGAATCCTTGTTATCGATCATAGGATCGTTGAAGCTATCCACGTGACCAGAAGCTTTCCAGGTGGTAGGGTGCATAAAAATGGCGGCATCGATCCCAACGATATTGTCCTGCACTCGGGTCATGGTCTCCCACCAAAGCCGCTTCAGGTTGTTTTTCAATTCAACTCCATAAGCGCCATAATCATAGACTGCTTGGAGACCGTCGTAGATCTCAGAACTAGGGTAAACAAATCCATACTCTTTAGCATGGGAAATAATATCTTTCAATTGCGCGTTTTCCGCAGGAGTTTCTGTTTTTGCCATAGCGGCAAAATTAAGGAAACAAATTGATATCTGGGGAGTGAAAAACTGCTAAATCAGATGAAGCAACTAACGAGTGTTTATTAAATAAGTAAAAAACCATCTTTCTTCGATGAAAAATGGCTTTTTTACTCAGCTAGTTGTCGATTTATCTAAAGGTGTATTTTACTCCAATTCCTCCTCTGAGGTACGTATCGGAGTGATTTGCAATAACCGGAGCAGCCTCTACTAAAAAGCCCAGATTCTTGGTGTTAAATGGTTTGATCAATACGCCTACAGGAATAGCCACATAAATATCATTATGGTCGTCATGATGCCGGTGATTATGATCACCTAACACACCCAATCCTACCCCAACATAGGCATTGACCTCGCTTTTCCTTACAAAATTGTAGCCTCCCATCAATTCTAAACCAATGTCATGCCCGACCCCAAGTCTGGCTTCTCCAAAGAATTCTTTGTCCGGGTCTGTACCTACTGTGATAAAAGTATCAGAAGTCTGGAAATTGATACCCACTGCTACTTGGGCTTGGGAAATCGAGATAAAAGCAAAAAGAGCAAATGCTAATAAGAATACCTTTTTCATGGTGGTTTGAATTATTTCTAAACCTTTACCCCAAAAAAGAGCCAAACTTACCCTTTCACCAACCTCCTTCTGATTTTGAAATTGTCCGCTGCTCTGCTGCGCTTTTAAATGATGCCTCTATCAGCTTCAAAACGCTGATGGTCTGCGGAATGGTAATATCCAGAACTGTGCCTTTTAAAATGGCATCTGCGACATTTTGGTATAGAATTCGATAATTCCCAGGAATAGTTTCGTACTTTTTTACTTCCCCACTGAGGAAAATTTTTCCCCACTTCTCCTCAGATTCCACACCCCAACTTGGGCCTTCTGGCTTTTCTCCAGCTTTGAAAGCGGCTTCCTGTACGTCCAAGCCGAACTTTTGATAGGATCCATTTTTCCCTAAAAGCAAAAACTTCGGTGTAGGAACATTCACTAATGCGCCTGCTGTCACTCTGGCTTTGAGCGAACCATAATCCAATGTAATATCGAAGTAGTCATCTGCTATGGCTCCCGTTCGCTGCTGGCGGATATCCGCCTGAATCCAATTTGGTAGTCCAAACAGCAGCACTACTTGATCAATCAAATGCGATCCAAGATCAAATGTGATCCCATTTCCAGGAACTTCCTTTTCTCTCCAATTCTCTGAAACATCCGGACGGAAGCGATCAAAATGCGATTCCAGATACACCAAATCACCGAGATCCCCTTCTCTCACCATTTTCTGCAAAGTCATGAAATCCCCATCGTAACGGCGATTATGAAATACCGAGCAGATCAACCCTTTCTCTTTTGCACGTTGATTTAGCTTTTCAGCTTCATGCGAAAATATCGTCACCGGTTTATCTACCACTACATGCTTTCCAGCTTCCAGGCATTGCATAGCCATAGGAAAATGAAACTCATTTGGGGTGGTGATTACAATCAGATCAGCCACATTTGCCAAGAGCAATGCATCCAAACTTCTATAAGTCGTTACGCCGGAATATAGTCCTTCACAACGATTGGTGCGGCGCTCCACGGATGCGACAAGATCAAGATCCGGACATACTGCTATAAGTGGTGCGTGCATTTTTTCAGCCACGGAGCCGAAGCCTACGATGGCTGTTTTGATAGAATTGCTCATGATTAGATATTCATTTCGTGTGCCCTATTTACCAGTTCAATTCTAGAACTGACTTGTAGCTTCAGATGGATATTTTTACGGTGGGTTTCTACAGTTTGCTTGCTTAAATTAAGCAGTTTGGCGATTTCCCTATTTTGAATTCCATCTTTGATCAAATGTATGATTTCAGTCTCCCGCCTGGAAAGCTTATACTTCAAGCGAAATGCATCGAAATAGGCACCCTGTAAGGCCTGCTTTTTTACTCGGTCAAAATTGAGCACATGTCGGCCTTCAAAAACTTCATGAATGGTAAAAATCAACTCGTCCGGATCTGCATCTTTGAGGATAAATGCATCGGCTTTCTGTGCGATACATTTTTTGAAAATCTTCTCCTCATCATACATAGAAAGAACTACGACCTTCAGGTCTGGATGCTCCCTTTTACAATGACTCAACACTCCAAAACCGTCCATGATCGGCATATTGAGATCAGTAAGAATCACATCTACCTGATTTTCAGAAAGATAGTTGCATAGCTCGCGCCCATTTGGAAAGACACCGGCAACTATTAGGTTGTCATCTTCCTGAAGAATTCCTTCTATTCCTTTAGCAAATAATTTATGGTCATCAGCCAGGGCAATCCTGATCATGAGTAGGGAAGATTAATATTAGAGGGTGATTAAGCTTCAAATTATACCCTAAAATCTAATTTGGCAAGGTTAAAGTGATTTCTGTTCCTTTTCCGACAGTAGAAGTCAGTTCAAATTCACCACCTATAGTCTCCATTCTCTTCTTTAGATTGAACATCCCACTGCCTTTAGATTTTTGGGAAGAGTCAAATCCTTTACCATCATCCTGTATCAGGATTTGTCTTACTTCTCCATTTTCACGCATTCTAATTAGGATATTTTCCGGCGAAGCATGTTTGATTGCATTATTAAGAGATTCTTGAATGACGCGTATCAATACCAGCTTTTGATCTTTAGGTACATCCGCTAGCTCAAAATCTGCATCCAGAGACGTCTCACAAAAGCCAGTAATCCTTATCTTCTCTAACTGCTGCCAGATGAATTCATTGATACTGATCGAATCCACCCAATCAAGGTTCAACTGCTTAGACAATCCACGTACTTCTTGGATGGCCTGACTGAGTATATCTCTTCCTTCAGCTAGTTTTTCAGGTTTGAGAGATCCAAAATTCAACTTTGCCAGCGAAAGTAACTGACCTATATTATCATGCAGCTCCCGACCTATATGGGTTAGTGTTTCCTGTTGAATTTCGTTCTCGATATTCAGCAAGGTCTTTTCATGTTCCGATTTGATCTGATCCACTTTCTGACGGTTTTGAGCTTGTCTATGTCTGTGGATGAATACCATGGAAATGATGAATGTGGACATCAGTCCCCCAAGAAATATCGTGGCAAATATTATAACATAAATCTGATCTTCAGCAGGGTTCATAAGAAGGTTCTCGTTCAAGTATTCTTGATAACTGAGGAGATGCAATAGTCAGCACAAGGATAGAAAGGTTTAATATCCCCATAGCCATATCAATGTGTCCAATACTAATTAGTAGTTGCGGGTTAACTTTAAATAGATATAATAGAGATACCGAGTAAATATAAGTCAAGGAATAAGTAAATAAGATAAAAGTCATTTGCCAAAAGGACAATAATTTCAAGGGATTTGAATTGAGATAATTATCATTTGTTATTAAGCTAATAAAATAAAGCCCACTCCCAACTAAAATCATATTTGCTCCAATTGCAAAAATGATTGGTTGATTGGAATAAATGGGTTCTATACCAGAAAATTGTAACACTTGAATGATGACAATGAATAAAATGATCATCCAATAAATGGATTTCTTTTTGGAGGGATCTAGCCATGATTTTATTAAGAATAGATACAGGATAGTGGATAGATGCTTATTGGCAACATTATATAACCAAAGGTTATAATTAGGATTTTCTGTATTTCCCAAAAAGGCATTTACCCATTTTTTGAATTCATAATTGTAGTTTGTATAAGCACCCATGTTCTCATAGAACACCGTGAAGGTCAGTATTAAAAAAGGAAGCCAATAATGACTATTGGCTCTTTTATCCTTAGGTAACTTAGCGAAATAAAAAATCCCTAAAAGTAATAAGAGATCAATGGATACTAAATACCAACTTACAAATGCCTGAAAAAGCCTACTATCCATTATTAAGATCCTGTAGGTTCTGGCTCACAGAAGGGTGGGCAAATCCTACCATTATTTTCATAATCACCTCCCTCACCTCCAACTACACCAGACACCAATTCGTTTACGACGTTTGCAGGCCTCATGACCAGTGTTAATGCTCCAGTTAATTGTTCCGTATAATTTGGATGGTATTTTTCTGCTACTTCCTTCGTGTATTCTGTGATGTAAAATTGGACTCCTCCTTTTTTAGGATCTTTATCTGCCTTTGCCAACAAGCCTTCTAAAGTCTCTCTGTTAAAAAATATCCAGTTGGTCTGGTCTATTTTATCCTTGTTTTTTTTGTCTTTGGCGGGTTTGCCCTTCTTGATTTCTTTGTCATATTTAGCTTTCATGCTTTCGAAGTCGGACTTGGATATCTTCATAGAAAAGTAGTTTTAACAAATGATGAAATAAAATAGAACTGTAGAGATAATTTCTCAAAAGATAAGGATTTTACCTGCGAAAAGACAAAAAAAAGGAGCGGGTGACATACCCGCTCCTTAAAATAATCGATTAGAATAGCTACTTAAACAAGCTTTTTAGCTTCTTTGACGGCAACCTCATGGTCAATTTCTCTTTTCATCAGATCAACTACAATTGGAGTAGCGATATAGACGGAGGAATAAGTACCTACCAACACACCAATAAATAGTGCGAAGGAAAAGCCTCTCAATACTTCACCACCGAAAATCAGCAATACAATTACTACAATCAAGGTAGTAAATGAAGTAATCAAGGTACGCCCAAGCGTCTGATTGATCGCATCGTTAAAGACTTTCACCAATTTACCAGTACCTCTATTTTCAATATTCTCTCGGATTCGGTCAAACACAATCACGGTATCGTTAATAGAGTATCCGATCACAGTCAACATCGCAGCGATGAACACCTGATCAATCTCGAAGGTCGCTCCAAATGCACTTGCAATAGCAAAGGCGGCAATTACAAACAAGGTATCGTGAATCAAGGCAATGATAGACGCCAAGGAGAACTGCCACTTACGGAATCTCAATAAAATGTACAAGAAGATCGCAACCAATGCTACTATCATTGCTTCTGCTGAAGATGCTTTAATATCATCCGCTACCGTAGCACCCACTTTTGAAGAACCGGTGATGGCGAATTGACCAGAATCTAATGAGGCAGCATCATCTGTAAAGGCTAAGCCCGTAACTGCAGCTATTCCTTCTTTGACTTTGCTTTCTACTTCAAGATTAGAAGCCGCATCGTCTTCATTGACCAAATAGGAAGTAGTCACTTTCAGGACATTATTAGAACCGTAAGTCTTCACTTCTACTGATCCATCAAACTCACTGTCCAAACCAGATTTTAAATCAGAAGCAGCCATCGGCTCATCAAATGCAACGATATAGGATCGTCCACCTGTAAAGTCAACTCCAAATTTCAATCCATTGATAGCAGCGATACCTAGACCGATTACAATAATGGCAGAGGAGATCAGGTAGGCTACTTTACGCTTGCCTAAGAAGTCAAGATTCATTGCACTCAATGCATTTTTAGTGAATGGAGTAGCAAAGCTGATTGAACTCTTATCTCCTTTTTTACTCATCCATGATACAATCACTCGGGTGATAAATACAGAGGAGAAGAAAGAAGAAGCGATACCAATCATCAATACAATTGCGAAGCCTTTTACTGGCCCTTGACCTAATGCAAATAAGATGGCTCCAGTAAGGAATGTAGTTACGTTAGAATCTAGAATCGCTGAAAATGCTTTGTCATAGCCTGCACTGATAGCGGACATCAAGCTAACTCCATTTCGAAGTTCCTCTTTGATCCGCTCGAAAATCAAGACGTTTGCATCAATGGACATACCAATGGTCAATACGATACCTGCAATACCCGGCAAGGTCAAAGCAGTGCCCAGCTGTGCTAGAATACCAAGTATAAAGAAGATGTTGAAAATCAGTGCTGCGATAGCGACAAAACCACCTTTAGCATAATATGCGACCATGAACAACACCACGATGGTTAAACCTGCAACCATGGAAATCAATCCTTGATTTAGTGCTTCCTTTCCCAGCGTAGGGCCTATGATACTTTCTTCTACAATTTGTGTTGGCGCTGGAAGAGAACCTGATTTAAGGATGTTTGCCAAATCTTGCGCCTCCTGAAGAGAGAAGTTTCCGGAGATTTCTGACTGACCTGATGGTATCTCACCATTTACTACCGGTGCTGTGTAAACATAGTCGTCAAGAACTACAGCGATTCTTCTACCAATGTTCCCGGCAGTAAGTTTTCTCCATTTTCTGGCACCATCAGCATTCATCTGCATGGATACTGCAGGTCTGGAGGTCTGGTCCAATACCTGACGTGCATCTGTCACTACATCACCTTCCAATGGCGCTTCGTCAGTTCCTCTTTCAGTTTTAATGGCATAAAGTTCTAAAGTTTCAGTTCCATCTTCTGCTATAAATGGCTTTACACCCCACAGCAACTTGATATCTCTAGGCAGCAAGGATTTGTAATCCTCATTCTTCACAATACGATTGATCGCCATTGTATCGCGAAGTTCGTATGCCAATCCATAATTAGGCTTCAAAAGGCTAAATAGCGGGGAAGTACTGGTATTTCTAGGGTTAGTTGGATCTATTTCAGCTAGTTGTTGCTCCAACGCATTTTTCAAAGAATCCTCTCCTGTAAGGTTCTCTGTGGAGACTGTATCGACTGCTGCTGGCTGAGCTGAATTATTGGCAGCTACCCAAGCACTGTTTACTGCTTCCAATGCAGATCCGATCTCATTAGTCTCAGCAACTTCCCAAAACTGTAGCTTAGCCACACCCTGAAGAAGGTTTCTAACTCTTTCTTGGTTGTCAACACCAGGCAGTTCGATCTGAATACGACCAGAACCTTGAATTCTCTGGATGTTGGGCTGGGAAGTACCAAATCTATCGATACGAGTTCTTAGAATATTGAAAGAACGTTCGATCGCGTTTTCAATTTCATTGTCGATGATCTCAAGAATTTCAGAATCTGAAGTTTCCAAAGAAATACGACCTCTATTAGCAGCTGTGGCGAACATGCTGCTCAGTTTTTTTCCAGAGCTATTTTTCTTCCAAGCAGCATTAAACAAGTCAACATACTTTGAAGAAGAAGTTTTCGCTTCTTCACGTGCTTCTTCAACAGATTTGTTAAATGCAGCATCTTTAGGATTACCAGCAAGTCCCTTTACAATCTCCACCGGGGAAACTGCCAAGGTAACATGCATACCACCTTGAAGATCAAGACCTAATCCTAGTTCGGTTTCCTTTACCTCTTGGAAGGTATAATCAGCGCCTAAGAAATTATAAACCGGAGCCCTCCAGATCGAATCCAGATAGCTTTGTCTTTTAGAAAAATCCACATTGCCAGAGTCGTCAGTTGCGTACTCCTGAGCCTTCTGTTGGATATTGTTCGATACAAATGTGAATGACAGATAGTACAGGCATAATGCTGTAACAATCACCGTCAAGAACACAATGACACCTTTGTTTTGCATGAGAAATTTAAATTATTAATTGATTGTAATTACAAATTAGTGGCTAGCCTGCTCGACAGGTAGCGGGATTTCACCAGAAAAGAGAAAGAAATTTAGGGCCCTTTGGTGGATATTATTCGCTCAAAAAGTATTTGCATGAGCTGGTTGGGCTGAATAGCCGAAGTGGATTCAGTAAGGAAGGTAGATCCTTCAAATTTTACTATATCATGGATAAGATAGAGAATACTGTGTGATACATGCACCACAAAGGGAACAACTGCATCTACAGCTACATTCAGAAAAGTCTGATCTTGCTCCGGAGAAGTGGGCTTTTCTTGCTTTTCTACTTTGGCAGATTCTTCACTCTCTGGTATATATTCTACACTTGAAATAAACAAACATAATAGCACAGCCAGCATCACGGTAAGGCGCTGTTGGAATAAATTGCTATTTCTTTTAGTTGCTTTCATGCGGCGCAAATATAGCCAAATATTTAAACTCAGCCTTTCTGATCTCAGAATTTCTGTTTCAAGACCTTAAAATCAAAACAATATATTGAAAATCAGTCTGTTAACAAAACAAAAGGACTGCACTTTAGACTATTCTAGCACGCAAATAAGTACGGATTACTTCTAGGGCTTTATCGAAATTCTGATTGTTGGGCACAATCACATCTGCATCATTCATGAAAGGCTTGATGTATTTCTCATAAGTTGGCATCACATGCTGTTCATAGCGGTAGAGCACATCATCCAAATCGTAGCCCCGCTCTACCTTATCTCTGATTATTCTACGCTTCAGTTTGATATGGTCTTTGGCATCGATAAAAACTTTCAAATCGAGCAAACTTGCCAACTCCTGATAGTAAAGCACAAAAATCCCTTCTACCACCACCACAGGTGCCGAATTAAACGTCAGCATTTTTGGGGTTTTTGCAGCGTTATTGAATGTATATTCTTCACGATGCACAGTCTCTCCTGCCTGGATTTTTCGGATATCAGAAGCATATTCTTCAAAATCTATACTCTCTGGCCTGTCGAAATTATGTACTCCATGATCATCAATGGGCTGAAGCTCCCTTGGCTTGTAGTAATTATCCTGCGAAATCAAGCAAACCTCACCCTCTTCGAAAGAACTAAGCAATCGCTCCAAAAAAAGTGTTTTACCTGAGGCCGAGCCACCTGTAATGCCCACGATGAATGGTTTTTTCATCTGTTTATAATTGTTTTTCAAAGCCTATAACCTGTCCCGTGACGAAGGAAACGGGATAGCCTGTCCCGTCCGCCGCGGCGGATCGGGAGAATCTCCCAAGTCTAATAATCATCCCAGTGTGTGACGCTTGAGTCATGCTCGATTTCATGAGGCAAAGTTAAAGTGATTTCTGGCTTTTCATATGATTCTAGTTTGTCTTTCAAAGGCCATATGGAATCTCGCATAATTGATACTCATCTCTAATAGGGACAATTTGATCATGCTCGATTTCACAGAATTATATATGGCACAAAAAGGCGATAAGCTCGCTCACTGCTTTGCCTCTATGTGAGATCTGATTTTTCTCAGCCATACTCAATTCCGCAAATGATTTGGAATAGCCTTTAGGGACGAAGACTGGATCGTAGCCAAAGCCCCCATTCCCTTTACGTTTTCGTACGATTTCGCCTTCTGCAATTCCTTCAAATTTGTACTGGTCATTCCCTAGCAAAAGAGCGATGACGGTTTTAAATCGAGCTGTGCGTAGGGATGAGTTTTCCAAATTCTTGAGCAAGTGGTCTATATTTCGCTCATCGCTTCGCGGTTCGCCTGCGTATCTCCCAGAATATACTCCCGGCTCACCCTCCAAGGCATCGACTTCCAGTCCTGTATCATCCGCAAAGCAATCCACGCCGAAATGTTCTTTTACGTACCTGGCTTTTTGAAAAGCATTATGCTCCAGTGTGTCGCCGGTTTCCGGAAGCTCATCCATGCATCCAATATCTGCCAGAGAAACAATTTCAAAACTATTGCCAAGCGCAGCTTTTACTTCCTCGATCTTCTTGGGGTTGTTGGTAGCAAAACAAATTTTCATGAGTTTATAATTGTTTTTTAAAGGTCACACCTGACTGCCGTCAGGCAGGTGGAATCTCGTCTGGAGGATAATCATCCCTCTGTGTGACGCTTGAGTCATACTCGATTTCATCCTTCAAAAATAGACTTTAATGCTACGCAGAACTACTTCTTTGACAAATATTCAGGCCAATTTAGAGTTGCTTTGGTAAGCTTTGGTAAAACCTTCTTCGCTCTTGTGAATTAGGAAAGAGAATCCTGTAATTTCGAATTTCACATTCGTTTCAAGCACATGAAGAAAATCACCATTTATTGCGGATCTAGAAAAGGAGAAAGTACTGTCTATGAAGCCGGTGCACGGACATTGGCTCAGGAAATGATCAAACGCGATCTTTCACTAGTCTATGGAGCCGGAAGAGTTGGGCTGATGGGAGTAATCGCTGACGAAATGCTTGAAGCCGGACAAGAAGTTTTAGGCATAATCCCCCAAAAATTGGTAGATCGAGAAGTGGCACACCGTGGCTGCACAGAACTGATCATCGTAGAGACTATGCGTGACAGGAAGTGGCTGATGGCTGAGCGTGGAGATGCTTTCATTGCTATGCCGGGTGGAATCGGGACGCTGGAAGAGCTTTTTGAGATCATGACGCTGAACCAACTTCACTATATCCAAAAGCCACTGGGGCTCTATAATGTGAACGGATACTTTGATAAACTAATTGCTTTTTTGAATCACGCCATGGAGGAGGGATTTATGTATGCAGAGCAGGAGCAATTACTTATCATCTCAGATGATCCGGCAGACCTGCTGGATCAAATGGCTGCTTATGAGCCAAAAAGACCCGCCGATTGGTGAAATGATGGGTGTTCAGTGACAGATGACTGATGTAACGCTTAACCAGAGTTTGACCAATTTTAGCCTGATTTTGACTAATATCGCTTCTCAGTAGCTGTTTCTTTTATTGGAAAAGCGGACATCGGCCCCCCGACATCAAACAATTAGCTTAATTTAATACGGTCCTAAAAAGATAATTTCTTATTTTTGCGCAGCTATGATCCAGAAACTCTTCCCATTAGACAAAAATTACATCCTTCGTCAGGCCCAGTCTGTGCTAGAGGAGGAAATGATTGATCGAATGGTTTTTGAATTGAAGCGTTCTTATACTTCCCTGTATAATCCGCTCCAGTTGATGGATACGACATACGCCCAGATTCTTGATACCTTTGAGTTTCCACGAGATCGTGTCCGATTAATCTACCGACAGCTTTGCGGTATCTATCGCTATAAGCATGGAGATAATCAGCTTGAAATGCTTTTTGATGGTAGAACACATTTGGAAAAATTTCAAGAGGAATGGTCTGCTGCAATGATAGCATATGTGCAGACATTGGGTATTTATGAGCAGTATGTCAAAACAATGCTGAGATTGACTTTACTTTTTGATACCGAGTCACGAGCACAATGGGCAGAAAATCACTGCAAAGCTTTTATAAATCAGCACTTCGATCTCAAAGTGGTGAAAAGACAGGGGGAGTTACTTCTGAAAGTCAGTTAAAATTCTGATCGCTTCCATTTCCAGCTATTCTTTTGATAAACTAAATCACAAAAGCTCGCCGGATTCCTTGGCGAGCTTTTGTATACTGAGGCTTTGACAGATCACTGCCAAGTCCTATTTTCCCCACTCCGTATGGAAAATCCCATCTCGATCAGTTCGCTCATAGGTATGCGAACCAAAATGGTCACGCTGAGCCTGGATCAGATTGAGCGGAAGTTTACTTGACGTGTAGGCATCAAAGTAACTTAACGCACTGGAAAGTCCGGGAACAGGAATTCCATTTTTGGCTGCAAAAGCTACTACTTCGCGAACAGCCGGTAATGTACCCTGAACCTTGGGCACAAAGGAAGGTGAAAGCAACAAATTAGGAATGGATTTGTCCGCAGTATAGGCCTCCGCAATATCCGCCAAAAGTCCTGCGCGGATGATGCAGCCTGCTCTCCAGATCTTCGCAATAGTAGCCAAATCCAGCTCATAGCCATAGTCCCTGGAAGCGTAAGATAGCTGATGCAAACCTTGGGCATAAGCGATGATAAAGGAAAAATATAAAGCTTGCTCTGCTTGAGCGATTAACTCCTCTTTGGCAATGTGAGCCACTTCTGGTCTAGCATACAGCTCGTCCGCTTGAACTCGCTCATCCTTCAACGCAGAAATCTCACGCATACTTACTGCCATATCGATGGTTGGAACGGGTATACCAAGATCCATTGCATTTTGGGAAGTCCATTTTCCAGTTCCTTTTTGCTTAGCTTTATCCAAGATCATGTCCACCAAATCTGCGGAAGTCAACTCATCTTTTTGGGTGAAGATCTCTGCAGTGATTTCTACTAAGAATGACTGCAAGCGGCCTTTATTCCAAGTATCGTAAACCTGATGCAGTTCTTCATTTGAAAGGTCACAGGATTTTTTCAACAAATCATAAAACTCTGAGGTCAGCTGCATCATGGCGTATTCAATGCCGTTATGCACCATCTTCACATAATTACCGGCCGATTTGGGGCCTAAATAAGCTACGCAAGGCTCTCCCTTGTATTTGGCAGAAACTGCCTCGAAAATCGGCTTCACATGAGCATAAGCTTCCTTATCCCCACCCGGCATGATGCTCGGCCCCTTCCTCGCGCCTTCTGCACCTCCGGATACTCCAGAGCCGAAGAAGTGAATGCCTTTTTCTTTCAAATAAGCCTCTCTTCTATCCGTGTCAGTAAAAAATGAATTGCCGCCATCTATGATGATATCACCTTTGTCTAACAATGGCAAAAGGCTTTCAATCGCCTGATCTACAATTTTACCTGCGGGAACTAGGAGCATGATTTTCCTCGGGGAAGTCAGTGCCTGCACAAAAATTTCGATATCCGTGGATGCACTTACCTTCTCTAGATCACCACCTTCTTCCTTCAATGCATCCACTTTCTCCTGATCCAGATCGTAGCCAAATGCCTTGAAATTATTGTCGGCGACGTTCAAAATAAAATTCCGCCCCATCACTCCAAGGCCAACTAATCCAAAATCATAATTCGTGTACTCCATCGTTTCTTAGTGTTATTTTTCAAATTTGCTTCTAAGCCCTATAGCTTGCAAGGTTAGAAATAAATATGGGTTATTTTTGCCTCTCTTGAGTCCAAAATTAATGGATTGAAGGTTGGCATTCTAGTAAGATTGATAAATTTGTGACCGCCCAAAGTCGGCTTTTGATACAAAAAACATAAAAATACGCGCAAACTGATGAAATCGAGCAGGTCGTAAGCGACACATAATGGGATGATATTAAATCCTGCGAGATTCCATATGACCGCTGAAAAATAATAATATACAGATGAAATCGAGCATGACGCAAGCGTCACACACTGGGATGATTATCTACCATGCGAGATTCTCCCGAATCAAGTTCGGGACAGACTATGTGACCGTTAAAAGACAATTATAAACACATGAAAAAAACTCAAAACCAGATGCTCATAATTTTTGGTGCGTCTGGTGATCTGACTGCTCGCAAGCTGGTTCCGGCACTTTATAACTTATACAAAGGCAAGCATCTTCCCGAAAATTTTGTGGTTTTGGGGGCTAGTAGAAGTGCGATGACGGATGCCGAATTTCGTAAGAAAGTCGTGCAGGAAAGCGGATTTTTAAAGGATAGAATCAATAAGGAAGACAACGGATTTATTACCGACTTTACCGACAAGTTATATTACGAGGACCTGGGCAGCAATTACGATAGCAAATACACTGGCTTGGCTCAGCGGATTCACCAGTTGAATGAAGAAAAGTGCTGTGAAGAAAATTATATTTTCTATCTCTCCACTCCTCCTAATCTATATGAAGTAATCGCAAAGAATCTCTGTGAAGCGGGATTGACTCAGGAAGAAAAGGGCTGGAAACGCATCATTGTGGAGAAGCCTTTTGGGTATAGTCTGGCGACTGCAAAGGAACTAAATGATGGCCTGCACAACTATTTCAACGAACCTCAGGTTTACAGAATTGATCATTATTTGGGCAAAGAAACTGTTCAGAACTTACTGGTAACGCGTTTTTCCAATTCGATTTTCGAACCAACATGGAACCGCCGATACATACATCATGTGGAAATCACCAATGCTGAGACTGTAGGCGTGGAAAAGCGAGGCGGCTATTATGACAAGTCAGGCGCCCTTCGCGACATGTTTCAAAGTCATCTACTTCAAGTGGTTTCACTCATTGTGATGGAGCCACCTATCAATTCAAGCGCAGAGGAAATCCGGGATGAAAAGGTCAAGGCTTTGAAATCTCTTCGAATCATGAAGGATGACGAAGAATTGGCCACCCATACGATGAAAGGCCAATATGTAGCCTCCACCATCAATGGCAAAAAGGTAAAGGGATATCGTGAGGAGGAAGGCGTAAATCCAGATTCCAAGACAGAAACCTTTGCTGCAGTTAAATTTTTTGTGGACAACTGGCGCTGGAAAGATGTGCCTTTCTACGTCCGCACGGCTAAATACATGCCTACCAAAGTAACTGAAGTGGTGATCCACTTTAAGGCACCGGCGCATGAGGTTTTTAAGAGTCAGGATGTGTACAAAAAGGACAACAAACTCATCATCCGTATCCAGCCTGATGAAGGGATATTGATGAAATTTGGGGTGAAAGTTCCAGGCTTAGGATTTCAAGTGGAGCAGGCAAACATGGATTTCTACTATTCTGACCTCGACTCAGCAGAGATTATGGAAGCTTACGAAAGATTGCTTTTGGACGCAATGCAGGGAGATGCTACGCTTTACGCCAGAGCGGACGAAGTGGAAGCTGCTTGGAGATTTGTAGATCCAATCTTGAAATACTGGGAAAATGAGGATGTCCCAACCTATGGCTATGCGGCGGGAACTTGGGGGCCAAGAAATTCTGACGACATGTTTGAAGGTCATTTCGGCTGGAGAAACCCGGGAAATCGTCTGACTGACGAAACAGGTTTCTGCATTCTATAAGCCGGCATTTTGGTGAAAATTTTCAACCACAAAGGTCACAAAGGATTTCACCGAGAGCACAGGTTATGATTTAGTCTTTCAATCCCTTCTAGTAAAGTCCCAATTCCTGAATATTTTGGGACTACATGAAATCACAAAAACAATGACACTTAAGATATACGACACCAAAGAGCAAGTTGCCAAGGGGTTTTCTGAATACTTCAGAGAGTTGGCGAAGAGCAATCGCACTATCCACCTCGCACTTTCTGGAGGCAGTACACCAAAGATTGTTTTTGATTATTTGGCAGCTCATTTTGGAAATGAAATAGACTGGACAAAAATCAACTTCTACTGGGGAGATGAGCGCTGTGTCGCTCCAACCGATTCAGAAAGTAATTACAAAATGACAGTGGATCACTTGCTGTCGAAGATTGAGATCCCTGCGGCTAATATTCATCGGGTTTTAGGAGAAAATGACCCAAAAGAGGAAGCTGTTCGATACAGTCAGGTACTGGATGCAGAACTTCCAAAAGTTAAAGGCATTCCTCAATTCGATCTTGTGACGCTGGGCATGGGAGATGATGGGCATACGGTTTCTATTTTCCCTGATTCTATTTCACTTTGGGATGCCAAAGAGAACTGTGTTGTCGCAACCCATCCTGACTCTGGCCAAAAGCGGGTAACTATTACCGGAAAAATCGTTAATAATGCCAAAGCTGTTGCATTCTTGGTAACTGGAGCTGGCAAAGCCGAAAAAGCCCGGGAAATAATCAAGAAGGAAAAAGACTTCGCTCATTATCCTGCAAACCTAGTACAGCCATTTCATGGCGAGTTGATTTGGTTCTTGGATAAAGACGCTGCTAAAGGCATCTGAAAGTAAAGTATCCTATCATAGAATTAAATACCAAGCCTACAGATTCAGACCGCCGGCTTGGTATTTGCAATTTCCACCCTAAATTCCAAGTGAGTAAAACTTAATATAGGTTCAACTTGTTGAGTCGTCATATCTAACCATTAACCAATATTTTTATGACACAAGTAAAAGCATATGCAGCCCGGAAAGCCGATCAACCTCTAGCTCCATTTGACCTCAATAGAAGAACTCCAGGACCAACAGATGTAGAAATCGAAATAATGTATTGCGGAGTATGTCACTCCGATATTCACACTGCCCGAAATGAGTGGGGAGGAACCATGTATCCAATTGTTCCAGGTCATGAAATCGTAGGGAAAGTTTCTGCTATTGGCGCTGAAGTCACCAAACATAAAGTAGGAGATACTGTAGGAGTAGGATGCTTTGTGGATTCCTGCGGTCACTGCACTAATTGCGCTGAGGATCTAGAGCAATACTGTGAAAACGGACATTCCCAAACTTACAATTCATTTCTTCAGGATAAGAAAACGATCACTTACGGAGGCTATTCTACGCACATTGTGGTGACAGAAAAGTTTGTATTGACTGTTTCGGACAAGTTGCCGCTTGAAGCTGTAGCTCCACTTCTATGCGCTGGAATTACGACCTATTCTCCTTTAAGACATTGGAATACCAAGGAAGGCGATAAAGTAGCTGTTGTAGGACTTGGAGGCTTGGGTCATATGGCTGTGAAAATTGCAGCCGCCATGGGGGCGGAAGTTACCATGCTGAGCCGATCTCCAGAAAAAGCCAAAGATGCCGATGCGCTAGGTGCGCATCACTTTGAGCTGACTACAGATCCTGAAAACATGAAAAAGATGGCCAGTTCATTCGACTTGATCATTGACACAGTATCAGGTCAGCATGATTATAATTCGTATTTGAGCTTATTAAAAACGGATGGCACCATGGTCCTTCTTGGTGTACCTCCACAAATGGAGCAAATCCACGCTGGCTCGCTGATTTTTGGAAGAAAGAGCTTAGTTGGTTCTCTCGTAGGAGGAATCAAAGAAACCCAGGAGATGCTGGATTTCTGCGCTGAGTATGACATAGTCTCAGACGTGGAAGTAATAGCGATTGACCAGATCAACGAAGCGTATGAGCGTACCATCGCTGGCGATGTTCATTACCGGTTTGTGATTGATATGGCTTCGTTGAAGAATTAACAGAAAATCACACATGCAAACGCGACTGGGATTGGATTCTCAGTCGCTTTTTTAATTCTCAGAAGAAAATCAAACCACCTTTTTATGGCTTAATGTAATTTTCACATGGTTTGGTGTACTGGATTTGCTAAATTCAAAATCCATCTAAAATCCAACCTATGAAAAAGTTTTTAATCTTCACGTGCCTCTTGTTGCTATGTGTAGGCTTACTGCAAGCACAAGATCTTTCCCTGGAAGTAAGCTCAGAAAATGTATCCATGAAAATCGGCCAAACCATACAGCTTGGTGCTACAGTGGTAAATGCAGATGGGAAAAAGATCAAAAATCGGGATTTTATATTTTATTCCATAGATCCGCGGGCGTTGGATGTAGTAGATAGCACCGGCTTGGCCACTGCAATAAGACATGGAGAATATGAGGTGATCGTGATCAGTCCAGGCGACCCTCAACTAAGGTCAACTATTAAAGCAACTATTGCACCAGCAGCTATTGCCCAAGTGGAGATTGCTGCTCTTCCCGAGCAGGTCTATGCTGGGGTCAATCTGGCACTGAAGATTACAGTGACTGATGAAGCGGGATTTGCAAGACCGGAAAAAGTGGTCAAGCTTACTTCTTCAGATGAAAGTAAAGTGGGTATAGCTCCTTTTGATAAGCTGATTGTCAAAGAAAAAGGAAAAGTAATCATCACAGCGACTGTTGATGGTATTGCGGAAAAAGTGGAAGTAAATGTGATAGAGAACCCCATCACTGAGATTCGTCTCAGGTCCGATAAGGTGGAAGGGAGATCTGGTGATGTGTTTACGTTGACCGCGCTGGCTGTGGATAAAAATGGAAATGAAATCACCGACGCGCCTATCAATTACTCCTTTACAGGAGAATCTTTCAATGTTTCTGCAGCACCTTCTGGGTTGATTACACAAGAAGGAAAGTTTGTGGCTGATGAGCCAGGACTCTATGTATTGAATGCAACGTGTGGGCCGGTAGCTTCCTCTCTGACTGTGCAAGCCAATAACAGAAATATTACTAGAAAAATTGATCTGATAGGTCAGGGTTCGGTCAACAATAAACATACTTCTGACTTATGGATTTGGGAAGGAGTGGACGGAAAAGACTATGCAGTAACTGGAACCTGGGGCGCAGATGGCACCGCATATTTTTGGGATGTGACCAATCCAGCCGGCATTCAATTGATCGATTCTGTGAAAGTAGATGCCCGAACGGTAAATGATGTGAAAGTATCTGAAGATGGAAAAGTTGCTGTAATCTCCAGAGAGGGAGCTTCCAACCGAAAAAACGGTTTAGTACTTATTGATGTCAGTAATCCGCGAGATGTAAAAGTGATCTCTGAATTCTCTGAAAATCTCACAGGAGGTGTTCACAATGTCTTCATCTATAAAAACCACGTCTATGCACTAAGCGCGGGCAGAAAATACTATTCTATCTCTATTGAGAACCCTGCCAAACCAAGAATCGTCGGAGAATTTGAACTGGATACACCGGGACATTCTATTCACGATGTGTGGGTACATGATGGTATTGCTTATTCATCTAATTGGTCTGACGGCGTGCAGCTAGTAGATGTGGGAAATGGCATCGCCGGTGGCACACCCGCTAATCCGGTACAGTTTGCCAGCTATGCTTACCCGAGTGGCTCAAACCATGCTGCATTCCCATACAAGGACGAAAAGACAGGTAAATTCTACGTGATTTTGGGAGACGAAGAGTTTCCCTATGGCTTAGACCCTGATGGCCGTAAGCCAGGCAGAGCAGCCGGATTTCTACATGTAATTGATTTCACAGACCTTCAAAACCCAAAAGAAGTTGCCTGGTTCCAGGTACCATTTGCAGGTTCTCACAATTTCTGGATTGAAGATGACATCTTATATGCAGCATTTTACAACGGAGGTGTACGAGTAATTGATATAAGCGGAGAATTGCTTGGCGATTTAAATCGCCAAGGCCGTGAAATAGCTTGGATCGTACCTGAGGATCCTGATGGATATGTAGCAAATGCTCCCTTCACTTGGGGAGCTCAGCCACACAAAGGACACATTTTCTATTCTGATTGGAATAGTGGGCTATGGTCTGCCAAATTACAACCCGTAGTGCCTGAAAACACCAAATTAGAAGAGGCTAAGTAAAAACAGTATGATTCAACTTACCTGCAAGACGCACATGTCTAAATCCTTCCTTCTAATCGCATTAGTTACTTTCAGCTTTGCTGCTAATGCACAGAATTACTACGTGTATGTCACTGCTGAGTCAGAAGATGAGGTTTCACTGATCAAATTTGACGGAAAAAATGCGACTATTGAACAGACAATCCCTGTTGGCATTTGGCCAGCGGAGATTGAAGGTCCCCATGGGATTAATATCAGTCCGGATGGTAAGTATTGGTATCTCTCCCTTGCACATGGCAATCCCTACGGAACTTTATATAAATATTCTACCGAGACAAATGAGGTAGTAAATACCGTGAAATTGGGGCTTTTCCCCGCCTCACTCCAAGTGTCAAAAGCCACTGGATTATTGTATTGCGTGAATTTCAATCTACATGGAGAAATGGCACCAAGTACTGTTTCTGTAGTGGATCCTGAAAGGATGATTGAGATCGATCAAATCGAAACAGGCGTGATGCCCCATGGCTCGAGAATCTCATCGGATGGCATGTATCATTACTCCGTAGGCATGATGTCTGGGGAGCTTTTTGAGATTTCTACAGCAAAGATGAAAGTAACCCGTAAGCTGAATTTGGACGGGAAAGAGGAAGAAAAACCTGCGATGGAAGGAATAGACCATAGCAAGATGGATCATGCTAAAATGGGGCATGCGATGATGGGCGAATCTACTCCTATGTATCACAGCGCTACCAAACCCACCTGGGCGATGCCACATCCTACCAATGGAAAAGTATATGTGACAGGAAATGGATCCGATGAGATTCTGGAAGTGGATTTGGAAAAATGGGAAATCACCAACCGCTTCAAAACTGGAAAAGCCCCATACAATTGCGATGTATCGCCAGATGGACGCTATTTAGTTGCCACTTATAAAGGGAGTGGAGAGACTGGAATTTGGGACTTGAAAAACAGTAAAGAACTTCCGCGAATAAAGAATACACGAAAAGTGACTCATGGCGTGTCTATTTCTTCGGATAGTAAATATGCCTTTGTTTCAGTAGAAGGAATAGGCGGTGAACCGGGGACTCTGGATGTGATCGATATCCAAAAAGCAGAAAAAATAGCATCCGTAGATATGGGCAAGCAGGCTGGAGGGATTATATTTTGGAAGATGGAGTAATTCCCTGGGTTACTTCCCAAATAACTTATCACCGCAATTGAGGAGATTAATCAAGTACTCCATCACCTAAGAATCAAGCTTCTATCAACCAATAATTCTTACTTTACTACTAATGAAAACCTGTTTATCCCTAATTCTATTACTTTTTACAAGTGTCACATACTCCTTTGGTCAAGAAAAGGCAAAGGACCTTTGGCCGGATGGCAGTGAAATTTCGCCCTGGTTTCATGACTATTCAAAGGTGAAGCTGGAAGATCTCGGTAAGCAATATCTTCTGACCGACTTTGGTGTAAAGAATGATAGTTCACTTCTTCAAACTCAGCAAATACAAGCCGTAATAGATCAAGCAGCGAAAACAGGCGGAGTAGTGATAGTCCCAAAAGGTACTTTTTTGAGCGGGGCATTATTTTTCAAACCAAACACCCACCTGCATGTAGCTGAAGACGCCGTGTTGAAAGGTTCAGATGACATCGCCAATTACCCTTTGATCCCTTCACGTATGGAGGGGCAAAACTTGGATTACTTTGCTGCTTTGGTCAATGCCTATGGTGTGGATGGATTTACGATTTCTGGCAAAGGCACGATCAACGGAAATGGATTGAAATTCTGGGAGGCTTTTTGGCAGCGCAGAAAAGAAGACCCAAACTGTACCAACTTAGAAGTGTCTAGACCTCGATTGGTATTCATTTGGAAAAGCAATGATGTACAAGTACAGGATGTAAAACTGATCAATGCTGGTTTCTGGAGCAGCCATTACTATCAGTGCAAAAACATCAAATTACTCGACCTTACCATTACTTCGCCACATGAGCCGGTAAAGGCGCCAAGCACCGATGCAATTGACTTGGACGTCGTTTCTAATGTGCTGATCAAAGGCTGCTACCTGGCGGTGAATGATGACGCGATAGCGCTCAAAGGTGGTAAAGGTCCATGGGCAGATGAGGATCCAAACAATGGAGAGAACACAAATATCATCATTGAGGATAGTGAATTTGGTTTTTGCCACTCTGCTTTGACCAACGGTAGCGAGTCTATCCATAATAAAAATGTGATTATGCGAAACATCAAAGTCCAGGATGCTGTTCGTTTACTTTGGCTGAAAATGCGACCGGACACTCCACAGCATTACGAGTATATCACTGTAGAAAACATCACAGGGCAAGCGCATAGTTTTCTCTATGTGAAGCCTTGGACTCAGTTTTTTGACTTAAAAGGAAAAGAGGAAGTACCGCTTTCGTACTCTGACCACATCACTATGAAAAACATTGATCTAGATTGCGATATATTTTTCGACGTAGCCATCACTGAGCATGATAGGCTTGCTGACTTTACCTTCGAAAACCTAAACATACGCGCCAAAAACGCAGATTTTGATCCTTCATTCGTTAAAGGTTTTGAAGTCAAAAATGTAAAAGTGAATGGGAAAATGCTCGAATATTAAAACCTTGTGTTAGAGGTTATATACCAATTGATGGATGAATCTCATCTTTGTCACCACGGCTGGACTTACCACAAATGGATAAGCATCAGGAATTCCCATGGAACGATTGAGGCTATTTATTGCAAAAGACAAGGGCGCCCAGGCTTTGTAGATCGTGATAAATTCATTTATCTCATATGGATCGAATTCTACAGAGCCCCGCAAGCTTTTGTCCGCTAGAATCGGCTCTACAGACATCCCAAAATAATAGGCCGTCTCAGTCATATCCATAATGTGTAAATAATGAGCCCAAGTCTCGGCCCAATCTTCCCAGGGATGTGAAGTTGCATATTGGCTGATAAAATTGTTTTGCCAGCTGACAGGAGAACTATTCTGGTAATGTTGCTTCAGTGCGTCACCATAATCGATTTGCTCATTCCCAAAAAGAGTGCGAAATTCATCCAACACCGAGGGATTCGTAGCCACCAATCTATCCCAAAAGTAATGCCCCACCTCATGCCTAAAGTGACCAATCAAGGTACGATATGGCTCGGACATCTGTTTTCGCATGTATTCTCTATGCACAGAATCCGCCTCCGAAAGTAAAATAGTAATCACCCCATTCTCATGACCAGTCATGATCCGATGATCGCCTTGCTTTGAAATAAAATCAAAGGAAAGACCGATTTCTGAATGATTTTCTTTTGCCGGAATCGCCAGCGCTAGTCTCTGTAACTGGTAAATCAGGCGATGCTTGGCAATTTCTAGCTTTTGCCATTTTTGGAAGTTTTCATTGTCTGACAAGTTCGGAATAGTCCGATTAAGCTCACAAGCCTTACAAAAATGGCTTTCTTCAGAAGCCAGTATAAGCCAGTTACAGACGGCAAATTCTTTATTCTGACAATATTTGTAAGCATTTCCATCCCGATCTGCAATTAGTTGAGAGGCAGCGGAGTTAAAGGTTAGCATCTTCAAACTAGCATCGTAATATCCTGCAAGGTGTCCACACTTTTCACATCTATCGTTTTCAAAATACAGGGGATGGAAACAATTACCACATTCAAAAATTTTCATCTGTTTATGATTGATTTTTATTGGTCATATGGAATCTCGCATATTTGATAATTATCCCAGTCTGTGATGCTTGAGTCATGCTCGATTTCATATCAGGTTAGGTTATTGGAAGAAAGGTAACCGTTTAACTCACATTTCAGGCCAGTACATAAATTTTCGAATAATCATTGGAATCATTATTGACATCAGAGCAGATTCAAGCATTAAGCACATAATTTCTCAAGTTAACAAAAGGCTATTGGACGTACACAAAGATAGCCTGCAAGCTTTGGAGGAGTAAAAACCACAGCCTGAGTCAGCGTTTCCCATATATGCCATTGTCCTCTTTAAGGTATAATCAATAGGACATGGGAGAGGAAAGCCGTTTAGTATCAAACCAGAAACTATTGATTTATGTATCCGCATGATGTACGTCCTCGCTTGTGTAGCTTGCAGGAGCAATGTTAGCTGTGCTAGCAGGATTGTGTATAAAAATCTTTCTCCAAATGAATAATTTCAGAAAAAAGTTAATCTTTGTGCTTCGCTATTTTACAGTTATGACATATCCCATATTAATATGAAGTATTTGAAGATTTTATCACTTGTTTTGTTTTTTGGATTGGCTGCTAGCATAGAGAGTAACGCGCAGGAAGTAGGTCTCAGGTTTGGAAACTTCTATGGTAATAATGTTGCCTTGGATGGGGTTTTTGCTCTTGGAGAATTCAGCAGAATCCATGCAGATGTAAGCTTTGGAGGAGGAGGAGTAGGAATCGATGCGCTCTGGAATCCAATCTATCGACCTGTAGGTGACAGTGAATTCAACTATTACCTTGGATTTGGCCCCTCCCTGTTTATAGGAGATCCCTTTGGCTTGGGTGTGGCCGGTGAGATAGGCATTGAATATGCATTTGATGAAGTACCTATAGTAATTGGTGCTGACTGGCGACCGACTTTCCGATTGATTGAGGACACAAACTTTTTCGCAGATGTCTTCGGGCTCAATATCCGATGGAGATTCCATGAAGTTCAATAATAATTAGAGCAGGCAAAACTTGCTCTTTTTTATGCTACTGTTATTAGTTGAAGGCGAATTTCTATTAGAACGATTTCAGGGAAAAGGCGGCTGGACCTTTGTAAAATTCCCAAAGGAAATCATGCCATCTTCCAAAGCTTTTGGAATGATGAAGGTTTCTGGCTCAGTAGATAATTTTTCTTTCGAAGGAAAACATCTCATGCCTATGGGAAATGGGTACATTTTTCTCCCAGTAGCTAAACCAATACGCACAAAAATCGGCAAAGATGAAGGTGATCGGGTCTTGATTAGGCTTTATAAAGAAGAAATCCCAGACCAAATACCGGAGGAGCTTATCGATTGCCTAAAAGACGATCCCGGGAAATTTGACCTTTTTGCAGCGCTAAGCCAGTCAGAGCAAAAGCAATGGATACAATATATCTATAGCAGCGACAACATCGAGGATAGATCGAATAGAATCATCAAACTGCTTAACTCTCTAGCCTCAATTTAGAACTCTACAATTAAGCCTACCGTTGGCAAGATCGATCCTGCAGGATTGCTGATGTTTTTTAATTGGTATCTGGTAGGATCATTTGGATCTACGCTAATATTTCCTTCCGCATCTCGTACGGGCACCAATAGTGGTGGCTGCTCAGCTTTGAAATTATATACATTCTGTATATCCACATACCAGTTCAGATTCCATTTTTTGAAATAATATTTCTTATCCAATCTCAGGTCCAGCTGGTGAAAACCCTCTAGTCGAATTGAATTAATTTGGGTATAGTCCAAAATAGGTTGATTTCTCAGATCCCAGTTAGTGATCAGGCTTGATTCGTCATAGTCGTAAGGCGTGTACGGTGTACCTCCCAAAAATCTCCATCTCGCACCTACCTCCCAGTTATTGCCAAATCGCTTGCCTGCCGTCAAACTTACGATGAACCGATTGTCCCAGGTGGATGCGATGAATCCATCGGTGTTTGGATTGGTAAATTCGCTGCGGACCAAAGTCAAAGAGGCAATTCCGTAGAAGTTGCTAAATAAGCGCTGCTGCGCAAGCATTTCCAGACCATAGGCTCTTCCCTCTGAATTGGATTTCACAGGTTCATTTCCTATTACTCCAAAGTCGGCACCTAGATTAGCTAAAGAAATTCCATTTCGGATAGACGAAGGGTAATTGCTGTATTTCTTATAAAAAGCCTCAGCGGTAAATCGCCGGTTTTTGTCAGGAACCACTAGTTCGATTCCTGCAATCAGCTGCGAACTGCGGATAAAACGCACATCATTTCGCTGATTGATTAGCCCTCCATCTCTATCCTGGTATCCCAAAACCGTATAAGGCGGCTTCTGATAGTAAATGCCCGCATTGGCTGTTGCAAAGAGATTTGGCTTTAGCTGATAAGAAAAAGAGACCCGAGGACTTACCTGTTTAAAAGGATTTTTGGCAGTCTCACCAAAATCTGCCCCATCCATTCGGATACCTCCTGAGATCAAAAATCGCTCATCATTGAAATACTTACTAGTGGAAAGAAACCCGCCATAGAGGTTGTAATTGGTGGTAGATTCTACATTGATCACTTCTCCACTACCGGCAAGCGTAGCACGGTCAAAATTTTGGATGTAATACCTAGAGTATTCATAATTGACGCCGTATTTCACAGTAAACCCATTCCTGAAAATACTGTTTTCAGCCCTGAATTTGTTCTCAGATTCCTGGGACAAATAATCAAAAAGCAGGTTGTTTAGAGAACTATCATCATTACCGGCATACTTGACAGAATGATTGTTCAGCATATTTCTGCTCAGCACGAAAGTCCAAAAACCGTTTTCCCGAAATCGCTTCAATTTCACACCTGTAGCATAATTCCATTGATTTTGAACTGGAAGTACATCGAAGAGGAAGAGCCTGTTTTCACGCTCTTCTTCTGTCTCATCTTCAGGCACATCCATGTTCAGTACAAACTTGTCTATTGCGCCTACACCTATAAAGGTAAGCTCAGTTTTATCATTGATTTTGGTGGTCGTTTTGAGCTGAAAATCATTGAAAGTAGGAAGAAATGGCAAACCTATCAATTTGAAAAGGCCTTGTAAATACGAGCGACGGGCGGAAAGTAAGTAGGTGGTTTTCTCCCCAATGGGGCCTTCATTGGAGAGCGTAAGTTCTGAAGCACCAACTGTCAGCTGAGTGGCCATTTTATCCCTGCGCCCCTCTTTGAGTTGAATTTCAAAAAAGGAGCTCAGCGCATCCATACGATTTGACGGAAATCCTCCTGCAATCAGCTCTACATTTTTGATCAGATTGACATTTAAAATCCCCACCGGACCACCCGAAGAACCCTGAGTTGCGAAGTGATTGATCACCGGCACTTCGATCTCATCGATGAAAAACTTATTCTCGTTTGGTGCTCCGCCGCGAATTAAAATATCATTTCTGAAACTTGGTGTACTTGCTACCCCCGGTAACGATTGGATTACTCTAGAGATATCCCTGTTTCCTCCTGGATAGCGCTCTATTTCGTTAGCATTAAGTTTTCTTACAGAAAGTGGCGTTTCTTCAGATCGGGAAAACTCCGAACTGACTACTACTTCCGAAAGCTCGGAAGCATCTTCTGCCAGCTGAAAATCCAACTGTACGGGGCGGGCTAAAGTCACCTGTATTTCGAACTGCGTCTTTGCCTTAAACCCAACAAAAGTAGCTCTTACATTGTACAACCCCGGAGGGACATTGGTGATTTCATAATAGCCATTTTCATCTGAAGTAGCCCCTAATTCAGTGCCCAATACAAGCACATTAGCAAATGCAACGGCCTCATTATTTATTGGGTTGCTGATTTTCCCACGAATAATTCCCTGTGGAAAAGCTATGACGGAAATAGTAAAAAAAGAGAAAACGAATAGATATAACCTCATTTAGAATTTCGGATAAGTGGGGCTGTGTTCCAAACTGTCAGTTAGGTTGGTTTTCTTTAACCCACCAAAGCCTCCACCAAGGCGTACCCGGAGAGTCATGATGCTCGTAATGATAGCCAAAGAAATAACACGAAATAAAAGCCCAAAAATGGTTTTTGGATTGTGTTGACGAGTGATGCTTGTTGTCATTAGCACCTTTATGAGGCAAGTAGGTGCCAAAGTAAAAAAGCTGAAAAGTGGCTAACACCGCAGGGATCATCCAAAACACAATCAAATTTTCAGTCGGGAGAAATAGCTTCAGTACATTAAAGGTCACGGCCATCAAGAGTATCTGCCAAATAGTCACGTATTGCTTGATGAAGCTGAAATACCAGGCAAGGAAATTATCCGAATCATGGTAATCCGGGTCTTGAGCAGTAGCCACAAACCGGTGATGCTCATGGTGCTTTGGAAAGAGTCTGCTATAGAAATTGTAAGAAAAAAGTAAGGCCGAAAGCCAGCCAATGGTAGTATTCAATTTTTTGTGGGAAGAAACCAAGCCATGCATCGCATCGTGGGATGTGATAAAAAGTCCGGTATATAGATGCATTTGGATCAAAACCCCCAAATAAACCAGCGGATCAGTCCAAGAAATCTGATAATTCAAAAGGAAAATTAAGCAGGAAAACCATAGAATAATAATAGTCAATGCAATCAAAATCCCCTTTGGATCAACGGACGCACGATTGATTTCTGACTTCATTCCAGCAATTTGGCAATGTTTTCTCAAAAAGTTAGGATCCTTTCCTGCACTTGTTCCATGAGCCACATGGGAGTTGATGTTGCTCCGCAAATTCCTACCCGATCATTTCCTCCAAACCAACTGTCTTCGACTTGATCAGAGTTAGAGACAAAATAGGTCTTTGGGTTGGTGTCTTTGCAGACATTGAAAAGCACTTTTCCATTGGAAGATTTCGTGCCGCTTACAAAGACGATCTTATCAAACTTGGTTGCAAAATCACGTAATTCCTTATCCCGATTGGACACCTGCCTGCAAATCGTATCATTTGTATTCACCGATATTCCATTTTCTTTTAAGACCTCATTTATCTCGTAGAATTTATCTGTGCTTTTAGTCGTCTGGCTATATAGCGTGATGTTTTTAGGAAGAGTCTGTAAATCCAACTCAGAAATATCCTGAAAGACAACTGCTTCATTATTCGTCTGACCCAGTAAGCCTATCACTTCTGCGTGCGCATGTTTTCCATAAATATAAATGGGATCCCCTTTGTCAAAAGAATTTTTGATTCTATGCTGTAGCTTCAACACCACCGGACAACTCGCATCAATTAGCGTCAGGTTATTTTTGATCGCAAGTTCATAGGTCGAGGGGGGCTCCCCATGTGCGCGGATCAACACTTTTTCATCATGAAGTCCATTTAAAATCTCATGATCAATTATTTTCAGCCCTTTTCGTCTTAGCCGATTTACCTCTTCATCGTTATGCACGATGTCACCCAGACAATATAAATGTCCTGACTCATCCAAGATATCCTCAGCCATTTCTATAGCATATACTACCCCAAAGCAGAAGCCTGAATGTGCATCAATTTGAACGTGAAGATTCTTCATAACCTATTAACTTTAAGCTTATTGAATTGTTTCATTCTTTCTGAAAAATTCAAATAACGACACATTCATGAGCAGCAAGGTCATGGAATAGATCGTGTCTTCTATGGGCACCGTCCATATCCGAATCCCCAGATTCTCTGTATTGTTATATAGCACTACAGGTTCAGGTGTGAGACCTCCGGTCAAAATACCGTTGCAAAGGATAAACGGAATAAGGTGAACTAAGTAAGCAAACAAGAATCTGCCCATGTATTTGTCCTTAAAAATCAACCAGTGAATCCCCAGCGCTAACGCACCCACCAAAAAATTAACTGAGGTGTACATTTTATCAAGATTCAAAAATGCCAGAATCAACAAAATCGGGATCATTACCAAGACAAAGGACTTTCCCGCAGGCTTGAAGATGTCTTGAGGGAAAAAATATATCAAAACTTCATAAATGAAAATACAGGCAAACGGTACTGTAATAAAAAAAAGCCATTCCTCGATGGGAAGCTGAAAAATAAAAAATCCAAGTAAATATCTGGGATTGAACTCCCAAATTCCTATGACGGTAAACCAATGATCCCAGATCAAAAAGCATGTGGCCGTGATCGCAATCGCCGGAAATAAAGCGAAAAACTTACTGGCAAATCTGATTTTTGGTTCGAAAGACCGAACCAGAGGAAATGAAATTGCGAACAGATTGATGGCCAGATAGAGGTACTTTTCCATCGTCAACTCAAACCTAATTTGCTACCGAAGTAAGTGCCAATTAACAAGCTAAACTTCTGCGAATTAGGTATTCTTATACGCTCATGGGTGATTTTTGCAGCAGAAAGCCCCTTGATTTTATCAAACAATTTCTGATAATATAAGTAGGCTACTTTCACTCCCAATTTTGCCCCCTCCGGCAATTGCGCAATACCAATTAATGCCTCGTCAAAATCTTTTTGAATATCTTCCTCAATCTCCCCTTTAGCTGATTTGTCAAACTGATCAAAAGCAACTCCTGGAAAATACACCCTACCGCGCTCTTCATAGTCACTTTTGATATCACGTAGGAAATTCACCTTTTGAAAAGCTGACCCCAGCATTTGTGCAGGCTTTTTCAAGCGTTGGTAGGTCGCTTCATCACCTTCCACAAATACCCTCAGGCACATCAACCCTACCACTTCGGCAGATCCATAGATGTACTCTTGGTATCGGTTGTCATTGTATGTACTGAAATCCAAATCCATCGCCATACTTTGAAAGAAGGATTCGATCAGTTCCCAGTCAATATCATACTTATTGACAATCAGCTGGAAACCGTGTAGCACAGGATTCAATGAAAGTCCTAACTCTATAGCCAAATACGTTTCCTTTCTGAATTCAGCCAGCAATTTGGCTTTGTCATGCTGATGAAACGTATCTACAATCTCATCCGCAAAGCGTACAAAACCATAAATAGCATAGATGGACTGATGAAACTTCTTGTCCAAAGTTTGAATTCCTAGCGTAAAGCTAGTACTGTATCGCTGGGTGATCAGCTTACCACATTCCAGACTTGTTTGGTCAAATAACTCCTTTGCATCCATAACAGTTAAAATACATTAATGCTTCGAATATTCCCTAATAACCTCTTTTGCAACCACATAACCAGAAATCAACGAAGGTGGCACCCCAGGCCCTGGGACAGTGAGCTGACCCGTGTAGAACAGATTATTCACCTTTTTGTTTTTGAGCGAAGGTTTCAGAATCGCTGTTTGTTTCAAGGTATTTGCCAATCCATAGGCATTCCCTTTGTAAGCATGGTAGTCAGCTTTAAAATCTGAATGCGCATAGGATCGCTTGAAAATCACATGGGATCGTATTTCCTGACCGGTGAGTTTTTCCAGCCGCTCCATGATGATATGATAATACTTTTCTCTAGTCTCTTCCGAATCTTCCAAAGCAGGTGCTAGTGGAACCAGCAAAAACAAATTTTCCATTCCTTCCGGCGCTACTGAAGCATCAGTCACAGAAGGCACACAGGTATAAAACAGCGGAGCTTCGGGCCACCTCGGATTGGTGTAGATCGCATCGGCATGCGGGCCAAGAGGTTCGTCGAAGAATAAATTATGATGGCGGAGATTATCAAGTTTCTTGTCTACTCCTAAATAAAATAATAAACTGGATGGCGCCAGCGTACGCTTATCCCAATATTCTTCACTGTAATTACTGTACTTAGGATTGATCAAATGCCTGTCCACATGATGATAATCTGCTCCTGCGATGACCACATCAGCATTAACTATTTCTCCTGAGGTCAGCCTTACTCGCTTAGCTTCACCTTGCGCTATTTCTATCTCTTCTACTTCAGCATTATATTTTATTTTGACTCCTTTTTCTTCTGCCAAAGAGACCATCCCACTAATAATTTCATGCATTCCTCCTTTGGGATACCAGGTTCCCAAGGCAATATCTGCATAGTTCATTAGGCTGTAAAGTGCCGGGATATTTTCTGCAGTTTCTCCTAAGAAAAGCACAGGGAATTCCATCAGGCGAATGATCTTCTCCGATTTGAAAAACTTCCGTACGTGTGTTGCCATGGACTGAAATACATCCATTCGCATCACATCCTTCAAAAGTGACAGAGAAGTAAATTCAAGTAGAGATCGGCTTGGCTTATGCACTAAATCATGAATTCCTACCTGGTATTTATATTTGGCTTGTGCCAAAAACTTATCCAATTGTGCAGAAGCACCGTCCTCGATTTGCTCCAGCATGGCTTTGAACTCGTCTAGATTCGCAGGAATATCCAATCGATCATTCTGACCATAAATCACAGCATAGGAAGGATCTAGACGGATTAAGTCATAATAATCAGCTGGTTTTTTGCCAAAATGAGAAAAATAATCTTCAAAAACATCTGGCATCCAATACCAACTCGGCCCCATATCAAAGGTGAATCCCTCAGTTTCAAATTTACGAGCTCTACCCCCGGGAGAACTGTTCTTCTCCAGGAGTGTAACCGAAAAGTTGCTGGCAGCAAGATGCGTTGCGGCAGAAAGGCCAGCAAATCCAGAACCTATCACTACCGCATGATTTTTCTCCATCGGGTTAATTAACGTGCTTATATACCAGCAAATCTTCTTTGAGATTCTTACGGGCAATATGAATTCTATTTTTCACAGTTCCAATCGGAATACTTAGGCGTTCGGCGATTTCGTGGTACTTGAACCCTCTGTAATACAGCAAAAACGGTGTACTGAAAATTTCGTCGAGCTTGTCAATAGCCTCATAAATATCCTCCATAGCAAAATCCCCATATGCGGAGTTTTCAATTAAGGCTCCACTGGAATTGATGAAATGCAAGTTATCAGTAGTGTCCACAAAAGTGGCTCTTCTCACCATCTTCTGATAGTTGGTGATGAAGGTGTTTTTCATGATGGTATAAAGCCAGGCTTTTAGGTTGGTGCCTTCGGCAAATTTATCCCGATTCGTAAAGGCTTTTACCATAGTGTCCTGAAGCAAATCATTTGCATCGTCTAGATCTCTTGTCAATTTTAACGCAAAAGGCTTGAGCACACCAGAGAGTTGATTTAGGGAGTAACTGAATTCGACTGAAGTCATTGTCTTATGCTTTTTGTTTAAACGAACCTAATATCTATTAAACAAAATAACAAGCTTCTTTTTAATTATTTAATCAGATATTTAAACATATCTAAGGGTTAAAGCTATAAAATACGCTTTTAACTCAAATTTGAGCATAAAAAAAGTATTCCCAAGGAATACTTTTGTTTATTAAATTTATTTAATCTTTAAACAACTTGCTCTTCTAGCTGGACTAAAAACCTCTTGATTTCTTTGGAATAAGTCAGCAGACAAATATTCGATGGGATAGAAAGTGATTGTTGCAAGGTGTGCAAGCCCGACACAAATACCTTTGCATCCGAAAATTCCTTTCCTAGCATATCTAGGTATTCCTGCACTTTCTCCCCAGTGGGAGAAGAGGTGATAATTGTGAGTAGGTAGTCTGGCTTTTGCATTTTATATACAGAGACCAAATCTGCATTTGGCGTACTTTGACCCAAATAGATAACTTTGTGCCCATGCTTTTTGATCAAATAGGAACTAAAAAGTAGGGAGATTTCGTGTAATTCACCTTCAGGAAGAAACAACATGAAGGTTTTACCAAGACCTTTGCCTACTTCCCCATCTATTGCCACAATCAGCTTTTGCCTGATTAAATTGGAAATAAAGTGCTCCTGTGCAGGCGTGATGGCTCCAGTAAGCCAAAGAATTCCGATTTTGGTTAGGAAAGGATAGACGACCTTCAGTATAGTATCTTCAAATCCCAATTTGATAATATTGGTAGAAAGTATCTTTTCAAACCTATCCTCATCCATCTCTATCATACAAATCGTGAGTGCCTGAATCTGATCATTATGATCCAAGGATTGATCCGTAAGACGGATAATCTCTTCGCTAATCTCTGTACCACTCATCGCGGCAATTTTGCTTATTTTGATCCCATGGGTATTCAGCATAGCCACATTCAGGATCAGCTTCAGATCTTCATCGTCGTAGTAGCGGATATTAGTATCAGTCCTTTTGGGATTGAGTAGTTTGTATCGCTGCTCCCAGATTCTCAGCGTATGTGCTTTGATTCCAGATAGTTGCTCCAGATCTTTTATTGAGTAGTTGCTCACTTTTCTAAATTCTTAAAATATTTCTTTGGCACCAAAAACAGCCCAAATGACACCGCTCCATCTCTTTTATTACTTTGATGATGAACTTGGTGAGCTTGGAAGATTCCTTTCAAAAAACCACTTCTCGGTCGATCCAGCCACTTCACTCTGCGATGGATAAGAATGTCATGGAGAAAGAAATACAGCATACCGTAAGCGCTAATTCCAATCCCTATCCAAAATCTGTAGTCCAAACCCCCTATTCCCAAAAATATCAGGAGGACAGCAATGCTCCCAAATAAAAATGAAAACAAGTCGTTAAGTTCGAAAAACGAATCTGAATGCTCGTGGTGGGTCTTATGGATCAACCACAGCGGCCCGTGCATTAGGTATTTATGAATTGCCCAGCCGGACAACTCCATCAAGACAAATCCCAAAATGCTAAAACCTATCGCTTCAATCATCAATGCTACAACCCTAGAAGTTACTTTTTGTTTTTGTATGCTGTGATTTCCCTCACACCTTCTAAAGGTAAAATCACAGCTCCAGCGTAAAATTAAGAATAGTGAAAAAAAGCACCAGCGCTACCAATACAAATGCCGCGAGAGGATTCCCCTTATCAAAATTCCCTTTTCTGTAGATCAAATGAATCAAAAATGCTACGATAAACCAAGTCAGGTAGTTACCTGGAGGAATAATCTCAAACTTCCAATACCAAAAGTCTAATGCCACTGCCACCGGCTCCATGATGTAATCGATCACTGTCATGGCTGTAGCACCAAGCAAGGCCGCATAGAAATCATTGTCTGTCACACGGTAAAAAACCGCCCCCGTCAGGTACACCAAAATAAACCAGTTGATACCAATCACAATCGGGACGTCCCAGAGCATGGGTCCCAAAGTAGAACCATAAACATAATCACCGAAAATATAGCCTGTATGAACCCCGATAAGCTCCGCCCCAAAACCAATCCAAAATGCTGCTGCCGCAAAGATCGGAAAGGCTTCACTCCAACCTCGATGGAATCCCAACAGCAACACAAGTGTAAGCAACAGCAGAGCTGGAGTAAGCATTAGAAAATAGTCCCGGTATTCTGGCAAGCTCAAACCGATAGCACCCACTGCGTATAAGGCAACCACCACAACTTTCGCAATAATCACTCGCTTACTTCGTGCCTTTGGGGAAGCCTGGGCTATTTTATGCATTTATTGGGGAGCTTTGATAGAAGAATAATCACTTTTTAGCGTTTGGATTCCTAACTTTAGAATCTCAAATCTGTTTGCAAAAAAACGAAATTCCCATCAAAATCTCCCATTATGATTCTTTACAACATCACTTTTACCGTTTCCAATGACATCGAAGAGGATTTTGTGCAATGGATGAGCAATACCCACATTCCTGATATTTTCGCCACTGGTTTATTTATTGAGCACAAATTCTTTCGTCTGCTCAATAGCCCGGATGACAGTGTGACTAATTACAGCGTGCAGTTTTTTGCAGAGACTACCAAAAAGCTGGTCGAATACGAAAGCCGCTTTGCAAATGCCCTACGCTACGAAACTCAGGCCAGATATGGTGAGAAGGCAATTCCCTTCCGCACCTTGATGGAGTCGGTGGATTAAGAAAGCAGCAGGTCTTCCTTCACTAGCTCCAAAGGAGCCTAACCATTCATAACCCTGTACGAAGTGCAGGGTGTCGAAATCAATGAAGTTTAGGAGCCCTGAAAGGCTATACGAATTAGTTGCGCCCCTTCAGGGCTATATTTTCTTCCCACATTCGTTTAGCCCCCGGCTTTGCCGAGGGTCATGAATAGTCGCAATCCTTCGGATCTTTTTTGATTAAGTCTGTGTATAAAAATAGCAACAGGTCTATTCCTACTCTAGCTCCGAAGGAGCCTAACTATTCATGACCCTGTACGAAGTGCAGGGTATAGAAATTCCATAAATTTTAGTAGCCCTGAAGGGGCGAAACTTTCATTGTAGTTTCTTAACTTCCTTAAAACAAGCTTTTTAAAAGATGACTTCTTACAGACAGATGTATTATCACATCATTTTTCACACCAAAAGGAATAAACCTACCTTGAATTCAGACCCCAAGGATGTTTATAATTTTTTATGGGGAATAGTTAAAAACAAAAAGTCAAAACTTTATCAAATCAACGGTATTGAAAATCATATTCATTTACTCGTAGATATACACCCTACAAATGCAGTCGCAGATTTTATGCAGGATTTAAAAGCCTATTCAAGTGCTTGGATTAAACAATCTAAAGCACATCCAAATTTTACTGGTTGGGCAGACGGGTATGGATGTTTCACTTGTTCAATTCACGAAAAGGATAGATTGATAAACTACATCAAAGGGCAAAAAGAACATCATAAAACAGAGACTTTTGAAGAAGAGTATCGAAGGATTTTGATTGAAAATGGTGTTGAGATCGATGAAAGGTATTTTCTGAAATAGAAAGCAGTTTCGCCCCATTCGGGGCTGTCGTTCAGTTCTTATCAATCCCCCGGCTCTGCCGAGGGTCATGAATAGTCGCAATCCTTCGGATCTTTTTTGAGGAATAATGGGCAATCTATAAAAATACGGGTATGCAAATATTTCTGAGCAAACATCATAGTCTGTGTTTAAAGAAAGTATCAGCTTTATTCCTATGCCAGCTCCGAAGGAGCCTAACTATTCATGACCCTGTACGAAGTGCAGGGTACTGGAAATTAATAAAGTTTAGGAGCCCTGAAGGGGCGAAACTTTTATTTAACAATCACCAGGTTTTTACCCCAAAAACAGAAAATCGAATGGAGCTACTTAACCTGGCTGCTCGCTAATCTCACTCATCTTTTTATTGTAAACCCCCTTAAAGTTTTTTGATTTTTTAACTTTTCAGGGTGGGTTTTATAAGACAGTTTATTTAGTTTTATAGCTAAGCCTACTGTTTATGAAGAGATTATTTTTTTACTCTACTCTAATTGTTTCTCTGTATTCCTGCGAAACTAAAGAGGCCTCCTCCTACAGCACCAACATTCTCGAAAACCTGACCTATAAGGTAGATACTTTAGTAGTGGATCCCGGTGATGAGCTCATCAATCTATCTATGGGACTCTATATGTCTGATGTTTCCCCCGATTCCAAAACTATGTATCAGTTTGCTCCGAATGAGCATTCTGTATCAGTTATTGATCTTGACCAATTGAAATTAGTAAGGAAAATTCCTTTCGAAAAAGAAGGCCCAAATGGAATAGGCACTTATATCTCAGGCTTAAGGGTGCTTCCAAAAGAACAATTCCTGTTTTCAACATTTCAATCTGCGGGGATTTTTGATACCAACTCAACTAAGCTGGAGGATATCACACTGGAGGCAAATGAACATCCTGAACTTGAGGTAGAAGAAGGGCAGGATTTGAATTTTCAAATAACACCTAGTGCGGATGGGCAATTTATCTATTCTCTTCCTGGAAATT
This sequence comes from Algoriphagus persicinus, assembly GCF_035156415.1. Lineage (NCBI taxonomy): Bacteria > Pseudomonadati > Bacteroidota > Cytophagia > Cytophagales > Cyclobacteriaceae > Algoriphagus > Algoriphagus persicinus. The sequence continues at coordinate 29,448 of NZ_JAYEEY010000003.1, read as the reverse complement.
TCATGGAGGGATCTAGAGAATTGGCCGTGATAGATCGCTCTACCAATTCTGGAAAAATGATTGACATTCCTGCTTTGGATAAGACAGGAGAGTTTAGCATCATATTTTTCAGCGATGGAATGGCAGAAATCAGCATGGAAGAATATTTCCTAGATGAATACCAAGGCTATTTATACCTATCCTCTTCGGTAACTAGTGATCTATATCGCTACGATTTCCAATCGGATTCATTAGAACTCTACTCTTTCCCTATCTCAGTAAGTCCAAGGGAGAAAACTGAATTTCCAAAAAAAGAAGTTTCATCTAAAGAGGAAGCCCGAGGGGAAAGAGAAAAAGTCAACTCCCAAATAGCCTTCAAAAATCTGATGTGGGATGAAAGCAGAAAATTGTTTTTCAGGATTGGTAGTATAACCAAACCAAATGATGCACCAGATGCACCAGCAAAAATCTCGGTGTTTTTATATGCCTTTAATAGCGAAATGCAGCTGGTCGGAGAGACTTTGATAGATGATCTAAAAAGCATCCCAGAATCTGCCTTCTTCAAGGAAGGCAAGCTCTGGTCTTTTGTCAATGTCGAAGATGAGCTTGGCTTCGCGGTATTCACTTTTGATTTCTAAACTCATGAAAAAACTGACTCCTCTTTTTTTACTCGGCATTTGTCTGGCTTGTGGCAATCCAACAGATCAATCCAATCAGGAAGAATTTAATTTTACTTATCGGATGGATACGGTCATGGTGGACTCGGGTGAGGAATTACTCTTTCTCCAAAGTGGCTTAAGTCATTCCACACTTTCTGTAGATCAAAAGAAATTATATAATTTTTCGCCAAAGAGTGAGCTAGAAATTATCGATCTGGATAATCTCAGCTTGTTAAAAAAGATCGTCACCGATAAAGAAGGAGATCTCGGCACAGGATGGCCTTATGCCATCCAATTTGACCAAAAGGGAAATCTGATTTTTTATGGATTGATGGAAGTAAGAGTCTTTCCCCCAGACCTTAATTCCATGATGAAGTATTCACTTTCAGAAGATGCTTTGACAGGTCTCAAGACGGATATGTTGGCTCCATTTAATCCAAAAATCACAAATGGGAACCTACTCTATGGCATTTATGAAAACATCGAACAAGTACCTCAAGGGCTTGCAATCATTTCTTTGGAAGATAGAAATGTGAAAAAATTCGAGCTCAATTTGGCTGAAAAAATCAAACCTTTCACCTTCTCGCTTTTTGTACAAGGAAGGTTGAGCAACAAAGCATATGAACCCATCCATTTGGAACTGGCAAATAATCAACTCATTATCTCCACTGCCTATTTTAATGAGGCGATTATTTTTGACCTAGCAAGTGAAACAATCTCTACGAAAACTTTCCATTCAGAACTGACCCAAGACCAAACGGCTATTCCCTCCAAAACATCAGCAGAAACCATCAATGAAATGGAGGCGCTCAGGAAGGAAGCTTCAAAAAGTGTCAAGTTCGGCCCTATTTATTTTGATAAAACCCACCAACGATTTTGTAGGATTTCCCGGCAATACGATAAAGAACGAGGAGATTCTTTGATCTTCAAAAATGTACTTACAGTATTTGACAATGAACTTAACCAGCTTGCTGAAACTGAACTACCGATAGACCCATTTTCTAAAAAGTTTTTCAAAGACGGCAAGCTCTACTCCTACGTCAATGTTGAGGACGAATTGGGGTTTGCGGTATTCATTTTTGATTTTATGGATAAATGAAAAAATTACTTACAATTTCAGTGCTCACATTACTGGCTGCCTGTGATGGAAAAGAACTCGAGACTATAAAACAGGAAAACACCTTTGAAAACCTTACTTATTCCGTGGATACGGTGCAGGTAGATCCTGGAGATGGTTTGATCAATTTAGGATCTGGCATGGGAAATTATTCACTTTCCCCAAACAATCAACAACTGTTTATTTTTGATTGGAAGCGATACCTAATCCAAGAAATAGATCTGGATAATCTGAAACTGGCAAACAACTTTCAGTACGAAAAAGACGGTCCAGACGGGATAGGGGCAAATCCTCCTAGTTTTCAGTCTTTAAGACAAAAAAATTTCCTTATTGTGTCAAATGGAATAAAAGCAGGGATTTTCAATAAAGAAGGAAAAAAACTGCAAAGCCTAACGTTCAATGCTAGGGAAATAGAAGGGCTTGATCTACCAAAAGAAAACCTGATCACAAAACAACTTACACTAGGTGCAGATGGAAAACATCTGTTTTCGCTCACCAGCGACTTCAGAGAACCACAAATTGACCTGATTGTAATTAATCCGGATAGCAAGACAGGCAAGGTCAAAGATATTCCCTCAATGGATCAGGCTAAAGCTTCCACCATTTATTATATAAAAGGGAATACAGGGACTGTACACGGAGAATCCGTAAATCTTCAACTGATAAAGGACAATCTTTACATTACCAACTCAGCAAACTCCGATGTCTATCGCTATGATTATGTGTTGGACTCTTTGCGGCTTTATACATTTCCGCACAAATTGGTTTCTCCACGTAAAACAGGCACAGTTAAAACCAATTTTTCCGATATAAAAGAATTTGAAAAAGAAAGGGCCAAACTTTTATTCCAAACCACCTTTGATAAGCTTCTATGGGACGATCAACGTGAAATGTTTTTCAGATTTGCAATAAAACCCATTCCAGACGAAGAAAATGAATGGTTTGATCGCTCTGACATTTATCTATTTGCTTATGACTCCGATTTGGTTCTACTCGGTGAAAAACATCTAGAAAATTTAAAGGAAACCCCGCCCTCAGCCTTCTTCAAAGACGGCAAGCTCTACTCCTATGTCAATGTCGAAGATGATCTGGGCTTCGCGGTATTCACTTTTAACTTTTAAACAACCTATGAAAAACTTACTTCCTGCTCTATTACTAGTCGCTTTTGCATCCTGCGGAGAAAAAGACAGTTCAGAAAAATCAGACTCTGAGAATATCCTTGAAAACCTGACTTTATCCGTTGATACAGTGATGGTGGATGTAGGCGATGAGCTTTTTAATCCTGGTGCTTATTATGTAAGAGATTTAAATCCAGACCAATCCAAGGCATACTTTCTCTATATGGAAAATGAAATCCATGAAATAGATTTTGAGAACATGAAGCTTTTGAATCGCTTTGTATTTCAAGAGGATGGGCCAGACGCAATTCCAAAATACCCTAATAGCTTTCAAATATTACCGGTTAATGAGGTGTTTTTGGGAGGATATGCTCACACTGGGGTTTTTAAACTTTCAGGGGAAAATGTAGCTAACTACAAAGTAAGACCAGAGAATTTAGAGGGCATTCCCGATGATGCGGGGTATTCACTCACGAACTCGCTATTTATCAGTCCAGATAAAACCACGATGGTCAGCCTTCCTAGTATTTTTGGGGAACCTATAGAAGGGCTTGCAGTGATCAATACTGCCGACATGAGCGCAAAGATCCTAGAATTACCTGCCTTAGAAATAACCAACAACTTTCAACTTGTATTTAGGGAGGGAAATGGGGCTACTGCTATTGGTGACTTTGATAGAATTCACTACCTGAATAATCAATTTATCATTTACAGTGGAGCTACATCAGCTATTTACAGCTATGATTGGACATCAGACTCACTCCGATTACTTAATTTTCCCCACAAACTAGTCCCTGTATCAAAGACCGGAGAGCTTTCTAAATCGGTGGATTCCAGAGAAAGTCTGATGTCCGAAAGAAAAAACCTAAAGAAGCAGATCACTTTTGGTAATCTTTTTTGGGACAAAGAAAAAGAGATGTATTTCAGATTTGCAGACATGGATGCCCGATACAATGCAGAAGAAAGGCAAATTGGCAGTGATGTCTATCTATTTTCTTATGACAAAAATTGGAATTTGACCGGAGAAAAACTGGTAAAAGAATTAGACTACCAACCCTATTCTGCTTTTATGAAAGATGGTAAGTTCTACATACCCACAGTTCAAGGAGAAAACCCTGCCTTTATTGTTTACAGCATTGATTTTTAACCAAACTATGAAAAAACTACTACCTGCCCTATTCCTTATCGCCTTTGCTTCCTGTAATGAAAAAGGTAGTTCCGAAAAAACTGAATCCGACAATATCCTCGATAATCTAACCTATTCAGTAGATACAGTCATGGTGGATTCCAAAGAAAAACTTTTTGAATTAAGTAGGGGTCCTCGCTCTTCTTCGGTTTCTGAGGATGGTAAGTACCTTTTTCTATTCAATTCGAAATTCAGACAGATCCAGCAGATTAATTTGGATAAACTGGAATGGGAAAAGGACATCGACTTTGAAGTCGAAGGACCAAATGGAATTAGTGATGTCGTTTCATCTACCCAAACACTCGGGGAAGGGAAATTCCTGATCAATTCTTATCGGAACATGGGAATTTTCGATGAAGAAGGAGTTAAGCTCAAAGATTACTCTATGTCTTCCCTTCCCATTACTTCGGAGTTGGAGGAGCTGGACAATGTTGTTATCCTTTCCAAAGATCAAAGAAGCCTCTTTTCACTTCCAGGGATTCGGTATTATGAACCCCGAACTTTAGCAAAAATTGATTTGCAGACTTTTGAAGTCACCAATTTCCCCATCAAAGAAATGGATTGGGTTTTTGACTTGAAGATTGGTAACTCTACCCATTATGCATATGCTGAAGACATGTACCTGAAGGAGCTCAACGACCAAATTTTAGTTTTGTCACCGTCCAGCAGTGCATTTTATCGCTATGATTTGGAGACTGATTCCTTGACCTATCATTCCTTTGTTCATCAGCTCAGCCCAGTAGCAAATGATATCAAGTTGAAAAACATTGTAGAAACAGATGATGAGTATCGGGAAGAGTTGATCCGGTATTTTATGGGGATAAATTTTGGATCGCTCATGTGGGATAAAACCCGCTCCATCTATTTCCGAATCGGAATAAAACCAACCCAAATGGATGGTCCATTCCAAATAAAGTCAAGCCAGGTGTTTCTGTATGTGTATGATCGAGAATTCAATTTGATTGGAGAAACCCGATTAGAAGGTTTATCAAATGTTCCGCAAATGCCTTTTTTCAAGGACGGCAAACTCTACTCCTATGTCAATGTCGAAGATGAGCTGGGCTTTGCAGTATTCACTTTTGATTTTTAACTCCAATATCATGAAAAATCTATCTATTTTATTTTTGATTGCAATCTTTTTTTCTTGTTCTGAGAAACAAGAAAGTTCCTCTACCTCTAATATTTTTGAAGATCTAACCTTCTCCGTAGATACAGTAGTACTGGATTCCGGAGAGGATATTTTCAATTTGGGAATGGGAATCCGATCCTTGGATTTATCTCCAGACAAAGAGTTCTTGTATTATTTTGAAAACATGCCCCCCAAACTCCTGAAAGTTGATTTGAACAATAAAAACTTGGTCAGCAAAACGGAATTTGAAGCAGAAGGTCCCAATGGGATTGGGAGTTTTGTAGGAAAAATTGAAGTAGGAACGGATGGTAAGCTCGTATTATTAGGAAATGGAGGTTTTGGAATTTATGACCAAAGTGGAACAAAGATCGAGGACCTAAAAATCAAGCCTAAGGGGATAGATGCAAATTTGGCCGGGAATCACTTCAGCTTATACGGCAATAGTCTTTATGATTGGGAAAACGAAAAAATCTATTCTTGGCCTTTGGAAAGAGGGTCAGAACCATTGGGATTTATAAGCATAGATTTGAAGTCTGATTCCGCCAAAATATTTGAAACTCCAGAAATGGAAATTGTCGAAAAATACTCCATTACCCTCGAAGAAAATGGATCATTCAGGGTATCTCCCCAAGAAGTATTTCTGACTCGGCATGAGGATAAAATCCTTATTTCATGCTCAGCGATGGGAGATTTTTATGAATTCGATCCTAAAACTGAAGAGACAAGGTTTATAAAAATCGATCATCATGTGATTCCAAATCGACTGACTGGGGAAATAGAGAATAAGCCAGGTTCTGTAGAAAGTTTTATGAGTGAAATGGCGAAAGTGAATTCTCAGATTAATTATCAAAAGCTGAATTGGGACCCGAAAAGGAAAATATTTTTAAGACTTGCTCAAAAGGTATTTATGCCTAAAACCCCTGAAGAAAAATATACCTACGAATATTTTCTTCTAGCCTATGACAGGGATTTAAATCTTATGGGAGAGACAAAGCTCGAATTGACAGATAGAATTGATTACAATGCTTTCTTCAAAGACGGCAAGCTCTGGTCTTATGTCAATGTAGAAGATGATCTGGGGTTCGCAGTATTCACTTTTAATTTTTAAACAACTATGAGAAACACATTTCTACTTATTCTACTCTTAATTATTTGTCTTTCCTGCAGCAAACAACCTGATGGATCAACAGAGAGCGAATTTGACTTTTCTTATTCCATCGATACGGTCATGGTAGATCCCGGAGATGGGATTATTTATCTGAAAAGATGGCTAAACACTGCTGCAATGTCGCCAGATAAGAAAATGCTTTTCAACTTCAATCCAGATATCCCTGAGTTTGAAGTCATCGATTTGGAAAACCTGAACCTAGATCGACGAATCAAAATGGAAAAGGAAGGGCCACTAGGTACAGGAGATCCAAGTAGTGTTTTGATTTCTACAGATAGGAAATTCTTTTTTACAAGTTTCGTAGATGTCAGAGAATTCAATGCTCAATTGGATTCTCTGAAGACCTATACTATCCCGAAAGAAAAATTTGAAGGGTTAAACGCTAATGAATCCTTGGATGCTGATTTCCATATTTCTACAGACGGCAAGTTCTTGTTTGTTCCCTATGGACCAGAGGATTTTCAAAAAGCTAAAAATGGATTAGCAATCGTAGAGCTAAGCACTCGAAAATTAAAAAAAGTGCCTTTAGATCTATTTGAACGAAGCAACCAATACGTCCGAACATGGATGGAAAATGGTAATCTCCAATCTCAAACCAGGGAAACACTGAGCTATAACCAGTTGAAGAACAAGCTGATCATCTCATCACACAATTTCAACGAAGCATTCCTTCTCGACCTCACGACTGATTCTTTGTCCCACAAAGTCTTCAACTCTGAACTTACTGCGAACGCTAAAAAAGTAAGTGAAAGGACTACCGTAAATAGCTTTGAAGAAATGATGGAAATAAGAGAGGAAGCCCAAAAGCAAGTTGAATTCGGGAACTTCTTATATGACGACAAAAGTGATAAGGTCTTTAGATTCACCACTGATCTAGACCGAATGATTGGAGATTCGGCTGCGTTCAAAAACGTCATTACCATTTTTGATTCAGACCTGAATCAACTTCATGAAGAAGTGGTGGATTTCAACAGACCCAATTTCTCTTTCTTCAAAGACGGCAAGCTCTGGTCTTATGTCAATGTCGAAGATGAGTTGGGCTTCGCTGTATTTACTTTTGATTTTTGAAACCAACTGATATAAATTCTAACCCCACCAACTACTTATTACAATATCTATCATGAAAAAATTAGTGATAATTTTCCTCTTTATTATTCTCGCTTCCTGCTCGGAAAAAACTGATTCCGATTCTACTAATTCAACGGAGCTAGGCTTTTCTGTAGAAATAGACACCGTCCAAGTCAATCCTGGAGCTGACCATTTTATTCACCTGACGAACAATCTATATACTTCATCCCTTAGCTCTGACAAGAAAACACTTTACAACTTCAATCCCACCGTTCCTGAATTGGAAGTAATTGACCTGGATGATTTAACCCATAAAGAAGTCATTAAACTCGAAAATGAAGGGCCTACCGGGATAGGGGCTGCAAATTCATATATGCCTATGATGGATGTCTCCGACAGTGGCGAACTCTTCCTGAATACCTGGAGCTACATGATCAAACTCAATGCAGCACGAGATGAGATGAGCAGGTATTGGTTTACGCCAGATTCATTGAAGGGAGATGCTCTGTCAGAACTGGAAATAATTTATCCTGAAGGATTTATGTCAGATAATAAGGATTTCTACTTTGGCGCTTACGGTGCACAAGATAATAGCGTAAAAAGTGGGCTGGCAATGATCAATCTGAATTCTATGGAATTGAAAAAGGTCCCACTGGATATTTTTGAAAGAATCGAAAAATTTGAAATAGTATTTAGTAGCAATGGGAATAGTAATATTTCCGCTACAGAGACAGTTTTATTTGTACCATTTGAGGAAAAAATCCTGATATCTACCAGTACTTATAATGAGATCTATGTAGTGAACATTTCAGATGGCACAGTAGAGAAAAAGTCTTTTCACTCTGAGCTTACAGATGATGCCAAGAAAGGTAATTATCAGAAAACTGCAGGCTCACGGAGAGAGCTAATGGATCTCGTTTTGGAAAAGGTGAAGGAGGTGAATTTTCTCAAGTTCCATTACGATGATCAGAATGAGAAATTCTGGAGATTCAGTACAACTCTGGATCGCATGATTGGCGATTCAGCTACCTACAATATTGTGCTAACTATTTTTGACCAAAATCTCACGCAGCTGCACGAGGAAAAAGTGGACTATTCTGAAATGGGTTCGCTTACTTTCTTCAAAGACGGCTCGCTTTATTCTTACATTAATCTGGAAGACGAACTTGGCTTCGTCCGAATCAAACCCACTTATGAATAAAATCAAACTATTTACTCCGATTATTCTGGCAGTTTTAGCCAGTTGCGGCACTAAAGACGGTGCTGAAAATACGGAGGCTACATCCATTGATTTCTCCTACACCATTGACACGGTTCGAGTCGATGCGGGGGATGGTTTTGTCCATTTAAACTGGGAATTGTTTACTTCAGATCTTTCTGCTGATGAAAAGTATTTCTACAATTTCAAAAATGGCGGAAACCCGATAGGCTTGGAAGTTATAGATCTGGAGAATCTGAACCTAGAACGGATCATTCCTATGAGCTTGGAAGGACCCAATGCTATTCAATATCAATACATCTCCCAAGTTTATATGGTGCCTGATAATACTTTTTATGTATCTGATAATTACGAATTTTACCATTTTGATCAAGAAGGAAACAAGCTATCAACCCTAAACTATGCTAAGCAGGATTTTGAAGGAGAGAAACTGACTGAAGGAAAAAAAATACAATTTGGTGAGACAGTGTCCAAAGATGGGAAACTGCTTGTAAAGCTTTTTGGTGGTGAAAAAATACTTGATTCTGCAGAAGGGGTAGCAATATTTGACTTAGAAAACAGAGCTGTAAAATACAAACCCTTGGATGTATCTAAAGATTTGGATAAGTATCAATCAGCGCTCTATTATAATGGAGATCAACCCATGAATATCATACTAGCAAGTATCCATCTACAATTGAGAAATGACACCTTGCTATATTCCAATACTGCTCAAAACAAGATTTTCTTTTACAATTTCATAACAGACACTCTTTCATCTAAAAGTTTTTCTAGCAAATACACAAGTAAAGAAGCTGCCGGAAACTATCAAAAACGGACAGATTCAGAAGAAGAGTTTAGCGAAATCATGAAAGAGTATGAAAAAGAAGTTAGCTATGGCCACTTCTTTTTTGATAAGCATAACGACGTCTATTGGCGCTTTGCCAAGGAAATGGATCATATGAAAGGAGACACAATCCAGTACAAAACCGTCCTAACTGCCTTTGATCCAGAGTTCAATCAACTACACGAAGAACTGCTGCCTTCAGACTTCGTGCTTCCCTACAAGTACTTCGCCCGAAAGGGGATGATTTATACCTTTTTGAATATCGAGGATGAACTGGCCTTTGTAAGGCTTAAACCAAATTTTAAACATGACTAAATACCTATACTTACTGTTGGCAATAGCTTTTATAAGCTGCTCTTCAGAAAGGAAATCCGAGGCAGAAAACAATGATGATTTTAAGTTCTCCTACACCGTGGATACCGTGCTGGTAGATGCTGGGGAGCATTTCTTTTTTCTCAACGAGGATTTGGAATTAGCTGATGTTTCCCCTGACAGGAAACTGCTCTATAATCTAAATCCAAATACGTTCCTGCTGGAGATTGTGGACTTGGATGATCTCAAGTTAAAAAAGACAATTCAGTTAGAAAAAGAAGGTCCTGATGGTGTGGGAAGTGAATATTATCAAAAAATTCAGGTCTTGGAGAATGGCAACATCAGTTTGTTTGGTCAGTTTAAAATCAACATTGTCACTGAGCAGGGTAAGCTTGTTAAAACCATAGAACTTGATCAAATCAAAATTCAAAATTTCGATCAAAAAGAGGAAGAGAAAATTGGATGGACCAGCGTACTTTCTGATGACGGCAAACTACTCGCGAGCACACTAGTCAACTTTGATTACAAAACACCAGCAAAAGGAATCGTAGTGATTGAGTTAGAGACTGACTCGATTAAGTACATTCCTTTGAAACTATTTGAAGAGCTTAAGCAATTTGAAATCATGTTTCAAGAGGGAAATGCACCTGGTATTATTTCCGGGGAATCTACTTACCTGAGATTCATTGACAATAGTCTGATTATCTCCTCATCGGCTTATAACGATGTGTATCGCTATAATACCAGCTCTGACAGCCTTTCTCACTACAGTTTTAAAGCAAGCCTTACTGACAACGAAAAAATTCGAAATTCCCCTAACGAAGTGCACTCAAGTAAAGAGTGGACTGATGCTGAGAAGGCAAAAAGCGAACAAGTTTCTTTTAAAGAGTTCTTGAAATTGCCTGAGCAAAATATTTTTTGGAGAGTGAGTACCGACAAAGACCGTATGATTGTGGATTCTGTTGTTTTCAAGCAGGTCGCCACTTTTTTTGATGCTGATTTTAAGATGCTCAACGAGCAAGAATTAGAGAATTTCCATAGTTTCAGAAAGCCATTCTTCAAAGATGGGATGCTTTACAGCTTTATTAATATCGAGGATGAACTTGCCTTCGTGCGCCTAAAACCAATAATTTCCCATGAATAAATACCTATACGCACTAATCGCAATTGTTTTGGTAAGCTGCTCTTCAGAGAAGAAATCAGACGCTATAGAAGCTAAAAACTTCACCTTTTCCTACGAATTGGATACCGTTTACATTGATTCAAAAGGGGTACTGTTTTTCCTAAATAATGGGCTGATGGGAACAAGTTTATCTCCTGACTCCAATAAACTCTACCTATTCAACCGGCCTTTTTCCAGGCTGGACATCGTTGACCTAGATAAACTCGAGTACTCCGATTCTTTGGCATTAGAGCCAGAGGGCCCAAATGGAATAGGTCAGATGGGAATAGGAGATATAAATGTTACGGATTCTGGAGACTATTATTTCACGGTCTATCGAGAGATAAAGGGATTTGACCCTTCCGGAAATCTCAAAAGAGAAATCAAATGGACTACGGATGAAGAGATCTTAAGTCAATTGGAAAATGGTGTATTGGAATTTAGAAATGATAAAATTTCGCCCGATGGCTCCACTTATTATGGTATATACACTGCCTCGAATATTCCTGAAAAGCCACAGCAAGATGGTTTGGCCATCATGGATTTGAATACCAAAAAGCTGAAAATGGTGGATTTACCCACCTTAAAAAAGCTTACCGAATTTAAGCTTCTCCTTGAACAAAATGGAGGTATTATCATAGCAGGTGATCAATCCTATCTTATATTAAATGACTCAAAAATCCTGATTTCTAACGGAGTTATGAACGGTATATCAGTCTATGATTTGGAGCTGGATTCTTTAAGAGAGTACTCCTATGAAACTGAATTATTGCCTGCAGAAAAGCCAGGGAATTATCCTCGGAAAGTGGGAACTATGGAAGAATTCAATTCGGCTATGGGAGAAAAAAACAAGGAACCTATGTACGGGGAGATTCACTTCGATCCTACAACTGGCTACTATTATCGTGTGAGCTTTTTGAAAGAAGCTAAACCTGATGGAAAAGTAGAGAGGAAAGGCGTCCTGACGATTTTTGATCAAGATCTGAATTTGATCCATGAAGAAATGGGAGATTTCGGAATTTCCTTTATGCGTAATGGAAGTTTCTACCGATTTATCAACATCGATGACGAGATGGCTTTTGAAATATTGACACCAAAATATGACTATGAATAAATGCAACTACCTATTTCTTGGCGTACTACTTTTTAGCTGCTCTTCAAAGAAGGAATCTCAGGAAGGAAATGAAAAAGCCTTTGATTTCACCTACACGGTCGATACGGTGATGGTGGATGCTGGGGATCACTTCTTTTTCCTCAACTGGGGTTTGAGTTTATCTGATGTTTCCAAAGACCGGAAATACCTTTATAATCTTAATCCTCAAGACTTACTTTTAGAAGTGGTAGACTTGGATAATCTGAAATTCAAAGAAGCAATAAAGTTGGAAAAAGAAGGCCCAAATGGTGTGGGAGGAGGTTATATCTCCTCGATGCAAGTTCTGGATAATGGAAACATTATGCTTTATGATTTTAATACAATTTTCGAAATAACTCCCAAAGGCGAATTAGTTGAAAAGTTTGATTTTGACTCCAAGAATTTAAATGGATATGATCTAGGCGAAATGAGCAGGCTAAGTCATCGTGGCTTATTTACTGGTGATGGGAAAACTTATGCAGCACCAATTTCCGGGAATAGTTATCCGGTTTCTTCTAAGGGATTAGGAATTTTAGATAAAGTAACAAAAGAACTACAATTCGTTCCGCTGGATATGTTTGCCGACTTGGACAAATTTCAGATTGCATTAGAAATGGAAGGAGGAGGAACTATGTCTACTGGTGAAAGTTTCTTTTCACAGTTTGTAGAAAACCAATTGTTTATCAGCAATTCTGCATTCAATGAAGTCTACGTTTATGACATTGAAATTGACAGTTTGCGCCACCATACATTCAATTCCCAACTCACAGAAAATGCGCGAATTCTTAATTTCCCAACCAACGTAACTACTAGAGAGGCATTATTCGATGCATCAGGAGAAAAGAATAAACAAATACAATTTGGCCCATTCATTTCTGATCCTGCAAAAAGCCTTTATTGGAGATTTAGTAGTGAAGGGAAAGATAATGGTGATGACACGTTCTCAAATGATTATTACCTCACATTTTTTGATTTAGAATTCAATATGCTTGAAGAGCTAAAAATCGAAAATTTTAGAAGCATGCCAGAAGCATTTTTTAAAGATGGGATGCTATACACCTTTCTCAACATAGATGACGAGCTCGCCTTTGTCAGACTAATACCAAAATTCGAAGTATAGTAACTTCTGAATACTATGAACATTCGAAATAAGTTGGCTTTATGGATTTTTGATTCTAATTTTTAGAAAATGAAGCCAACCTGTGCCCTAGTTCTTTTTCTATTGTTTATCTCCTGTGGAGAAAAAGCTGTGGAAGTACAGTTGCCAGTAGCCAATGTTTCCCCCTACTTTAATTATGTGTTAGACACAGTACACATCGATGCCGGCGAAGACAGGATCTATCTGGACATGGATCTTAATATGTCTGACTATGCTGTGAATGAGGGACGTCTCTATAACCTGACCCCAGAATCCGGTCGTGTAGAGGTGATCAATATGGATAGCCTGAAGCTTGATAGTGTGATCCACTACCAAGTCAATGGACCAAATAGTGTGAAGCAATACTTCCCTTTCGGGATCAAGAAAACTCTCCTTGGAGACACCTATTTCAAAGAATACCGTGTGATCCACAAGCTTAATTCCTCCGGAAAGAAAATAGGCTCATATGAACTCATTAACCGGGAGTTATCTGGAGATCGCCTTCCCTTCGATACAGAAATAGATGGGCTCGGCGAGATCTCCACAGATGGGTCCTATCTGGCGAGCTTCTATGGCAACTTCAAAATTGGAGGAAATGTATTGGGGATTGCGAAAGTAAATCTAGTGGACAGATCTCTAAAGCTTATTCCCATCGACTTTTGGGATCAATTGAAGGAATATACCATCACGGTAGATTACGATATTGGTAGGAGAAACAGCTCTCCGGAATTGAAGTTTTTGCTGCTGAATGGTCCAGATATCATTCTTTCCACATCAGCGAGTAACGAACTCTGGTATTATGTAGCTGAAAATGACACAGTAATTCATAAGGAATTTCATAGTAGAATCACTTCCGACAAGAAATCTGGAAATTACCGCAAGGATATTACCAACCAGCCCCTATATATGTACTGGGTCAAGCGTAAAAATGATGAAGTAGTATTTGGCCCTTTAGTCAAAGACCATGCTGCACAACGATTCTACCGGTATAGCCGCGAGCTGGACAAAAGCGACCCACAGAAGCCTAGGTACGTATATGTCTTAACTGTTTTTGATGAAAAACTTGATCAAATCCACGAACAAAAGCTTGAAAACAGCATCCCGATTATGGGCAAATACTTTGAGGGAAAGACCTTTGTACATAATGGTTCGATTTATTCATTTTTGAAAAAAGAAAAAGAGCTGGCTTTTATCCGTCTAAAACCAAGCTTCGAAAATGACTAGCAGCGATGTTTGTGCTGTCGTCCCGCCAATACTTGTGCTGTCTATCCGCCGATGTTTGTGTCTCACAAACATCAATATTCCGATCCATGAAAAACTTCTTAGAATAAGGTCTCAGAATCCCGTTTGTGGGACTCGATCAAATCCGGCGACAAGTAAAAACTGATACAAAAATGAATAGATATATAATCCTCCTTCTAGGAATAGCACTTTTAAGCTGTAATCCAGAGAAAAACAGCACACAAACTACATCATATGATTTCTCATATTCAGTAGACACCATTCAGATCGATGCGGGAAATCATTTGTTTTTTGCAGGCTATGGACTTCAACAACCTAGACTTTCCCCTGATGAGCATTTTCTTTATTTCTATGACAATTTAGCCCATGCTATAGAAAAGGTAGACTTGGTTAATAAGGAGTATGTGTCGACCATTGACATGGACAAAGAGGGGCCGAAAGGAATACCAATGCCTCAGGACTATGTGCCTGCAGCCGATCAAACAGTTTTTTTTGTTGTACCCAGAAACTTCGTAAAACTGGATGAAAACGGGGGTCTAATCTACTTTTCAGATAAACTTGATAACCTGTTTGATGTTCCTGATGAAAAAAAGTTCTTCCAATC
Organism: Algoriphagus persicinus; assembly: GCF_035156415.1. Lineage (NCBI taxonomy): Bacteria > Pseudomonadati > Bacteroidota > Cytophagia > Cytophagales > Cyclobacteriaceae > Algoriphagus > Algoriphagus persicinus. The sequence continues at coordinate 14,389 of NZ_JAYEEY010000003.1, read as the reverse complement.
CTTACGCATTTCTCCTAATCAAAACTACCTGTTTGGAATGACCAGTACTTTCGAGCAAGAGCAAATGCTTGGCTGGATTGATTTGAATGACTCAATCTACCATGAAGTCGTCTTAGACAGCATGAAGTATAGAGATGATTTAGTTGTCCTTATAAATGGAGGGGAATACAATAGTCTGATAGATGCGGTCTATTTGAATGGAGAAATCACCGTGTTTCATGGAGATGGAATTGATTTATACACCCTTGATCCAAAAACTGAGGCGTGGATATTTCATGATTATAGCCTTAAGTCGGTAGAGAAAAGAAAGCCAGGGAACTATCCAAAAAATGTCGAAACAGGTAGTGAAAGCTTTAAACTAATGTTTAATCAGCGAGGGAAAGAAATCAACTTTCGATCACTTGTCTATGATGCTAGCAATAAGCGTTACTATAGGGTTGCCAGTAAATGGACAGAAAGTCAAGACGTCAAAGATATTCCATATCAGTATTTATTCATTTTTGATGAAGATCTAAAGCTTATTCATGAGGAAGATCTATCAAATTTTCAGGGGAAAATTTTCGATTATTTCGTCAGCAATGGGAAATTGTGGGTACACAATCGCGAAACCGAAGAACTCGAGTTTTTCGTGTTTGATTTCGATTTGAAAGAATTGTGAAATCCTTCAGCCCACGTTTGTTCTGTCATTCCGCCGATGTTTGTGAGACACAAACATCAAAGTTCGATTCAAAGGAAATGTGATCTCGAAGCGATAAACCCAAGTTCTTTTACAATTCTCTGAACGTTCGCCTCATTTGACTGTTTTCTGAGTAATGACAAAATTAAAGCAACAACTAACCCTGTTTCAGCGGATTGAACGGCTTCATCCATACGAAACGCTCCTCTATTTGGGAATGATCGGGAGTGGGTTGATATTTTTGTTCCTGACTTTTGCTTTTCTCTTTTCCTCCCGAAATCTCCTTGCTGGAATGCATCAGACGGTACCCATTGCCTTTCTGATTTCCACTTTTTTATTGGTTGTGAGTGGGTTTTCGGCTACATCCATCAGAATTGCTTACCAGGAAGAAAACACGGGAAAACTACTTAGCTCACTTCGAAATACGGTTGTGCTAGGATTGGCATTTACTGTCTTGCAGGTAATCGGATGGTATGAATTGCAGTCCAAAGGCATAGAATTCACAGGCATTCCAAGCGGAAGTTTTTTATACGTCCTGAGTGGCATTCATATTTTCCACCTCGTGGGAGCGATGATTTTTGCGCTGATTTTGTATTTCCAGCTCGACAAAAGCAGAAAGGATGAAATTCAAAAGTTAATCCTTCACACCAATCCATTTGAAAAAATGCGGGTTCGTTTATTTACCTTTTACTGGCATTTTATGGATGGGATTTGGCTGATTCTATTTCTCATATTTGTCATTAGCTTTTGAAAAAATGAAAATCAATCTAGCCACTAAGGTTAAGCAAGACTATTTATCCGTTAAAAACGGCTTTGATGAAACGCTTTTCACTAAGCTAAGCCCTCCCTTCCCACCTGTGAAACTAGCGAGATTCGACGGTTCAGAGGTTGGAGATATTGTTTCATTGGAATTGAATTTCTTACTGTTTAAGCAAAAATGGACCAGTGAAATCAGTGAGACTCAAACTACCGAGACAGAATACTACTTTGTGGATATTGGAACAAAACTTCCTTTTTTCCTTAAAAAATGGCGACACAAACATAGAATAATCAAAGAGAGAAATAATTCGATAATCCGAGATGAAATCGAGTTTTCAGCACCTTTTGGATTGGCTACCTTGCTTTTGTTTCCGGTTATTTATTTACAGTTTTTATACCGAAAACCTATCTACAAGAAGATTTTCGCTTAGATCACCTCTAGATTCTCACAGTTATCTATCTCACAATCCCCATACAGTACGAGTGAGTGGCTTTTGATGGATGATCTGAAAGACCTGCCTATTTCCTCTTTTATCTCGTTGATTTTGGGATCAGAAAATTCCCTGATTTTTCGGCATTGATTGCATACATGATGGTCATGATGCTTGTAGGTCAATGCTTGCTCGTAGAGTGCTACTTTGTCTTTGAACTGGTGCTTTACCGCCAGCCCACTTTCTACCAATAAGTCTAGCGTATTATAAATAGTAGCCCGGCTAATAGTATAACCCTTATTTCTCATGCTGAGAAATAGTCCTTCCACATCCATATGCTCATCTTCCGGAAGAGAGTATAATTCATCTATTACTGAAAATCTCTCGGGGGTTTTCCTACTTCCTTGCTTTGTGAGGAAATTCTCGAAGATTTTTTTAGCCTTTTCTATCAGGGCCTTGTCTGCCATGGGATTGAAATAATTTAAAATAAAGATGAGTCATTCTCCATTTTTTGACAAACATGATTGACCAAACTCAGTAATTTGGTTTCAATCTAATTAAAACTAAACCTTTTTAATCCGTAAACAGAATAGATGAAACTGATAGTTTTTGTAAGAATCCTTATAATTTTCATAAATCAGAGTAACTTATTTGAAGCATCAGTGTTTTAAATAATCTATGAATAAACGCATTTTCTCTTTTCTGGTTTTTCTCCTCACTGCGCCGATTCTATGCACGGCCCAGGTTCCTGGGTTTTTCATGAAAGAAGATAAGCGTAAGGTCAACATTCCCTTTATTGCTTCTAATAGTTTGATCATTATTCCAGTTTCGATCAATGGAAATACTCCCATCAATTTCCTGGTAGATACGGGAGTGCGTTCTAATATTATGTTTAGCAAACCCCTTGGTGATGCTTTGGGGCTAGAATATACACGGCGAATAAAGCTGGTGGGAGCAGATGGAAGTGATGACTTAATGGCATCCGTATCTCCTATCAATCACTTTGATTTAGGGCCTGTTGAAGGCATATTTCAAAGCTTAGTGGTGCTGGAGCGGGAATTTCTAGAACTCGAATCCGTCATCGGAGTCCCAATCTATGGGATTTTAGGCTATGAATTTTTCAAGTTTAATCCTATAAAAATCAATTATGACCAAGGGAGAATAGTCTTTTATAAGTCTAATGCCCTAAAGTGGAAACCTCTATTATACAGAAAACTGGAAATGACCATAGAAGATAATAAACCCTATATCTATGCTAAAGTGAGGCAAAAAGATGGCACATTCATCTATCCTAAGCTACTTATCGATACTGGGGCAAATCATGGATTATTGCTGAACCGTGAGACTTCCGATGCCATTACCATGCCTCCACTTTTTATCGAATCAGCCCTAGGGCAAAGCCTTGGGGGCGTTTTGTACGGCTACGTAGGTCGTGTTGACTATATGACATTTGCTAACTTCAAATTGGATGAGGTGCTTACTTCCTACCCTGAGGAAACGCCTTTCAGCTACGTTATTAAAGATTCTGGCCGTTTTGGGAGTTTGGGAGCAGAGGTACTGGGGAGGTCCAAACTTATTTTTGATTATCCCAGAAATCGCTTGTGGGTGCGCAAGGCACAAAATTTTTATGCACCCTTTGAATTCGACATGAGTGGAATGTCGCTTAAAAAGATTCCCAATGATGATAACCGGATCTATGTCTCTGACATTCGGGTAGGATCTCCGGCGGATCGTGTTGGGATAAAAGCTTTCGACGAAATACTTTCGATAAACAAAGTCCCTACTTTCATTTGGGATCTTGGAGAGATCAACAAGCTATTGAGATCGGAGCCAGGAAAGGAAATAGTGCTAGAAGTGCGTCGCTATGAGGGAGATGATCTCACTAAATACAAAGACCACACATTCACCTTTACCCTTAGGAAGCAGATTTAACTGCTTTTTGGATTGAATTAAGATAAAAACGGTAATTTTGAGCGAATCAAAGAAGAAAAGAATCAAACCTCTTTTTCTCATACACGTGAGTAATCTAGCCATTAAAATCAATAATAAAACATGAAATCGAGCAGGACTGAAGCGTCACGCGGAGGGATTATTATTCTCCAGGCGAGATTCCATGTGACCATTAAAAAACAAATTATAACCACATGAAAAAATTCTTAATTCCTATTGGAATCCTTCTGGTGCTCGGTATTTTTATTTATACCAAGGCAGTTGGGACTTATAACAGTTTTGTGCAAACAGAAGAAGTGATCAACGGCCAATGGGCAGAGGTAGAGACACAATATCAACGTAGATCTGACTTGATTCCCAACTTGGTCAATACAGTAAAAGGCTATGCCGAATTTGAACAGGAGACCTTGACCGGCGTGATTGAAGCACGTGCAAAGGCTACCTCAGTAAATGTGGATGCCTCAAATCTTTCACCTGAAAAACTTGCCGAATTCCAAGGTGCTCAAGATCAACTAGGCGGTGCTTTAAGTAGATTATTGGTAAGCGTAGAGCGCTATCCAGAACTAAAGGCAAATCAAAATTTCTTAGAACTCCAAGCTCAGCTGGAGGGCACAGAAAATAGAATCGCTGTAGCCAGACGTAATTTCAATCAGTCCGTTCAGGATTACAATTCAAATCTCCGCACTTTCCCGAACAACATCTTTGCGGGTTGGTACGGATTTGAGCAGAAAGGCTACTTCGAGGCATCCGCAGGATCCGAAAATGCGCCTTCAGTTCAGTTTTAACACAATATCATCATGGCTGAGAAATTATTCTCAAAAGCTGACCGGGAAGCTATAGTCAAAGCGATTTGGTCGGCTGAAATTTCCACCTCTGGAGAAATCCAAGTTCACATAGAAAGTCACTGCAAGGGCGCGGTTCTCGATCGAGCTGTGAAGGTGTTTGACACCCTCAAAATGCATCAAACTAAAGATCGGAATGGCGTATTATTCTACCTTGCCGTAATCGATAAGCGCTTTGCGATTTTAGGAGACCAAGGCATCAATGAAGTAGTTCCGGAGGATTTCTGGGAACAAATAAAAGAACATATGACCGGCTTATTTAAGCAAGGTCAATTTACACAAGGTCTGATCGACGGTATTCACATGGCCGGCGAGCAACTTGGAGCGCATTTCCCGTATCAGGGTGATTCAGACATAAACGAACTTCCTGATGAGATTTCTTTTGGATCATAAGATCCGTCCCCTTTTATTCCTTTTATTACTTTTCACACTTAGCCTTCAGGCTCAGGACTTCCCTTCTGCGCCAAATCCACCAAAGCTGGTGAATGATTTCACCAATACGCTTTCATCGGCAGAAATGGCGCAGTTGGAAAACAAATTGGTTGCTTACAACGACAGCACTTCCACACAGATAGCCATCGTGATGATGCGATCTGTAGGTCAATACGATATTTCTGACTATGCTTTTCGACTTGGCCAGGCATGGGGTATTGGCGGAGGAGACAATGACAATGGCATCTTGATTCTAGCTGCAATGGACGATCGCAAGGTTTTTATTGCGACCGGCTATGGCATGGAAGGCGCGGTTCCTGATGCATTGGCAAAACGTATAGTGGAGAACCTGATTCTTCCCAATTTCCGAAAGGAAGCCTATTTCGAAGGGCTGAATGGGGCGACGGATATGATTTTTAAGCTCGCATCAGGAGAATACACTGCCGAGGACATAGAGTCAAAGGGTAATAGTGGTGGAGCAATCTTTATGGTTCTGTTCTTCATATTCCTCTTTGTTGTTCTTCCTCTTTTGAAAAATAGAAATGACAATAATAACCACATGGGTGGCAGAGGCGGAGGAGTGGGTCTCTGGACTACGATCATGCTGGCAGGAATGCTTGGTGGCGGAGGCCGGTCATCCGGCGGCTTCGGCGGTGGTGGATTTGGTGGCGGCAGCGGAGGAGGCGGCGGATTCGGTGGCTTCGGAGGCGGTGGCTTCGGGGGTGGCGGAGCTGGTGGCGGCTGGTAAATGAGTTGGAAGCCAGGTGACCGAAGACCGAAGAGGCCTTAAACACTAGGTCAAATAACCCCTTTTTTTTCGTTAGGAGATGAATAAAGCAGCTAACACATGGAGTTGCTTTCTCATAAATGAATTGGTTTCATTAAGAGTTGCCTTATGAAGATACGAACGACGTCTTAAAAATTAAAAACGCTTTGATTAGCGTTTTTTTTTGCGCCAAAAATACCAGAGCTTCATTGATAGAAGCAAATAAAGCTACTAAAAGCCAAGTCTAGTAAATAAATACGTAGAAAAGTAAGTATTTATACGTAATTTTTTATAAGTTTAGCCAAGATTCCCCAACAAAATGATTTCAGTTTCTGAAGCTTTAGATTTAATTAAAACTCACACAGACCAGCTACCTGAGGTAAAAATACCTCTCAAAGATGCCTATGGATGTTTTCTGGTAGAAGATATTTTAGCTCCGATCAGCCTGCCTTCTTTCCGGCAATCAGCAATGGATGGATATGCTTTTCGAAGTGGAAAAATCAATGAGCTGGAAGTCATCGGGGAATGCAAAGCAGGAGATGCACTAGAGTTTGCGCTTGGTGAAAATCAGGCCATACGCATCTTCACTGGAGCTCGCGTGCCAGATCAAGCTGATACAGTTATCATGCAGGAACACGTGGAAGTGAAAGGCAGTAAAATAGCCATTCAGAATATGCCGGAAAGGCGCACGAATGTGCGCGAAATTGGCGAGCAAGTGCAGGCTGGTGATCATGTATTGCCTGCCGGGACAAAGATCAATGAATCCGTAATTGGTTTTTTGGCCGGTTTTGGGATCATGGAGGTTTTAGTCTTTAACAAACCCAAAATCACGCTTATCGTAACCGGCAATGAGCTACAGGAGGCAGGAAGTCACCTGAAGCCCGGATGCATTTACGAAAGCAATGCAGTTATGCTGGAGTCTGCGCTGAAGTCAAGAGGATTTGACTCAGTTCGGATTCTAAAGGTTGCGGATGATTTGGAAGCAACCAAAAAAACAATTGCCCTAGGACTGGAAAGTGATCTATTGCTGCTCTCCGGGGGTATTTCTGTAGGGGATTACGACTTCGTCAATGAGGCGTTAAAAGCAAATGATGTCCAAGAGATTTTCTACAAAGTGAATCAAAAGCCAGGCAAACCGCTTTGGTTTGGTAAGAGGGAAAAGACGCTGGTTTTTGCCTTACCTGGAAATCCTGCCTCTTCCCTTACCTGCTTTCTGATTTACGCACTTTCAGCGCTGAAAATCATGTCTGGCAACACCGCTTTCAACTTAGATTTACAAACAGGAATATTGAAGCATCGCACGCATAATAAATCTGGGAAGACCGTTTTTCTTTTGGGAACAGAAAAAAATGGAGAAATTGAAATTTTCGAAAAGCAAGCTTCCAGTATGCTTATTTCTTATGCTTTGGGAAATGCATTAGTGATGATTCCTGAGGATAGAGAGATACTAGAAGCAGGCGAGTCCGTGTACTTCCTGCCAATAAATAGAAATTAGGATGATCGATTTTCATGACCCGGTTTTTATAGTAATCTTCTCCGCAATATTGGCGGTGGTGGCATTTATGTATGCCAGTGTAGGGCACGGTGGCGCCAGTGGCTATCTCGCCATGATGGCTTTGGCGGGAGTTCCGCTGCTGGTAATGAAGCCTACAGCTTTGATTTTGAATGTTTTCGTAGCAGGGATTTCCTTCGTATTCTTCCGGCAAGCCAAGCATTTTCGCTGGAACCTCTTTTATCCTTTTGCCATTACATCGATCCCAGCAGCTTTTGCCGGAGGCATGATCACCGTCAATGCAACACTCTATAAACAGATTCTTGGCGTGTTTCTTCTGATTGCCATCCTGAGAATCTTGGGTGTATTCGGCAAAACTAGTACAGATCAAAATGAACCGGTGAAAACTACTTTAGCCTTGTTGATTGGTTTGGGAATAGGGTTTTTCTCAGGAATGATCGGTATAGGAGGTGGCATTATTCTCAGTCCGGTGATTTTATTGCTACGTTGGGGAAATTTGAAGGAAGCAGCGGCAGTGTCCGCCTTATTTATCTGGGTCAATTCCCTTTCCGGAGCCTTGGGCTTTGTACTGGGTGGAGGTGAAATCCCTATAGAAGCCAGTTATCTCATTCCCGCTGCAGTCGTCGGTGGGACATTTGGTGCAATTTACGGTAGTAAAAAGTTCTCCAATGTAACTTTGAAATACATTCTTTCCATTGTGCTATTCATTGCATTTATAAAATTGATGACAATTTAGCCCATGGAAAAATCAACAGAAATAGCTGCTTATATACTCTGTGGAGGGAAAAGTGTCCGGATGCAAACGGAAAAAGGCTTGGTTCTGTACAGAGGCAAACCCTTTATCCGTTGGATAATTGAGGCCATTATGCCGATTACTTCCAATATTATTTTGGTTACCAGCAACGGAGACTACAATTTGGTAGGCTTGCCAATGATAGAAGATGTTTTTGCAGATAAGGGCCCTGTTGGCGGAATTTATACAGCATTGAGTCATAGCAAATCACATCGAAATCTAATCCTCAGCTGTGATGTGCCAAAGATCAACGTGGAATTACTTAGAATGCTGACAATGGAATCAGAGGAAAAAGAATCCTTAGTAACCTTTCTCAGCGATGGAAAGAATGATTATCCACTGATAGGTGTTTATAGAAAAGAATCCTTGGAAGCTTTCGCTGATGCCATTGCAGCAAATAAATTGAAACTTTGCCCGCTCGTGAATATGATCTCACATGACAAAATCAAAATTAATTCTACCCAAAAATCACTCGTTCAGAATATCAATAGCAAAGCCGAATTACTTTCACTCAACTTACTAGATCAATGAAATCGAGCATGACGAAAGCGACACACAGAGGGATGTTTATTGACCATGCGAGATTCTCCCGAATCCATCCCGATAACAATCGGGACGGGACAGGCTATGTGGCCTTTAAAAAATAAATTGTAAACAAATGAAAACCATCACAGGAAAATCCCCAAAAGTCACCCTTCTAGGTGCCGGGCCAGGCGATCCGGAGCTGCTTACTCTTAAAGGGGTGAAAGCCTTAAATAACGCGGACGTTGTGCTCTATGATTCCCTGGTTAATGAGGATATTCTCAAGCATGCAAACCGGGCTTTGTTAGTTTTCGTGGGAAAAAGAAAAGGAAAGCACAGTCATACTCAGGAACAGATTAATGAGCTGATCGTGGACTATGCAAATGAATTTGGACATGTGGTACGTGTAAAAGGCGGAGACCCATTTGTTTTTGGCAGGGGAAAAGAAGAAGAAATGTATGCTTTGGCGCATGGAGTAGAAGTTGAAGTAATCCCGGGAATTTCGTCCAGTGTTGCCGTTCCGGCCTCGGTGGGAATTCCTGTAACTAGCCGAGGCATTGCAGAGAGTTTTTGGGTAATCACAGGAACGACTAGTGACCGAGAGCTTTCTAAAGATCTCTCTTTGGCAGCTCAATCATCAGCAACAGTTGTGGTGTTGATGGGAATGGCCAAACTAAAGGAGATCACTGAAATTTATTCTTCTTTTGGAAAGCATGATTTGCCAATAGCTATCATCCAGAATGGTACCAAAATGGAGCAAAAGGAGGTTGTTGGCACAATTCAAAATATCGTGGATATCAGCCAGAGTCAAGGAATTGGCACTCCTGCAGTCATTGTTATTGGCGAGGTGGTGCATCTGGCAAGAGTGAAAAAGCAACTCAAGGAAGACTGGGTCTTGGAGGACGAGTTTATTTTCCAAAACCTTAATACCTTGCCGTTTAGTAATTAATTCGAGCTATCTGTATTAAATTAAAGCTATGATTACAGTAAACTATTTCGGAAATATCGCAGAAGCAGTGCAAAGTGACTCTGAAACACTAGACCACAAATCAATGGGTTTGGCAGAGTTGCTAGACATGCTGGATTCAAAATATGCAATTAGACAATACCCTTTCCAAGTAGCTGTGAATCGAAAAATCGTCTCAAAGCAACAGCCTTTGAATATTTCAGAATCGGACGAAGTTGCTCTACTTCCACCATTTGCAGGGGGTTGATATGGAAAGATTCCAGCGACAACTCATCCTTCCGGGAATCGGAACTTCGGGCCAGCATAAGCTAATAGCAAGTAGCGTGTTGGTCGTAGGTGCAGGTGGTTTGGGCTGTGCAGTTTTACCTTATTTGGTTGCTGCCGGAATAGGGAAAATCGGAATTGTGGACGGGGATCACGTGGAGGAAAGCAATCTTCATCGGCAAATTTTATATACTGAGAGTTCGATAGGAAAACTGAAAGTAGAAGTAGCCAAGCAAGCGCTTCAGCGAATGAATTCTACTACTCAGATTGAGATAGTTTCTGAGTTTTTGTCGGAAGACAATGTGGATAACTTGGTTCAAAGGTATGATTTGATCATCGATGCCACTGATAACCTAGAAGTTCGATACCTATTGGATTTAGCTTGCGGTAGTTTTAAGAAGCCTATGATCTATGGGTCTATCTACAGATTTCAGGGACAAGTTTCGGTTTTCAATTATAATGGAGGACCTTCATACATCAGCCTTTTTCCCAAAGAAGACAAGGTAATTTTGAACTGTGAAGAAGCTGGCGTCTTAGGAACAACAGTGGGGATTATCGGCATGCTTCAGGCAAACGAAGCACTTAAAATTATCCTGGGAATCGGAGAGGTGCTTTCAGGTCAACTCCTGATTTATAATTCGCTAACGAATGATCAGCAAATTTTCCAATTTGCCGATCAGCACTTAGAATCTTCGTCCACAACAACGATTGAAAAAGTTGATTTGATAACTCCTGAACCGGCTTTTTCGCAAAAAGGGATTCTTATTGATGTGAGAGAAGTTGGCGAGCAACCCGAGATTCCTTCCGGTTTTTGTCTTAAAATCCCACTTTCAGAATTAGAAAGTAGATTGGGAGAATTGGATAAAGGCAGCGAAATCGCCCTGTTTTGCCAGGCTGGCGGAAGAGCGATAAAAGCAGGAAGGTTGTTGAAAAAAGCAGGTTTCTCTGAAGTAAAATCCATCCGGGGTGGGGCAAAAGACATTTTGAAATTGATAGAACATGAAATGAGCAAGACAACTTAATTTACCATAGGAACGGTGAATTAGTCTAGTGTGAATTCCATCCTGTTTCCTTCATCATGGAACAAGTTGTGACTTTTAAAAAAAATAATAATCGCATGAAAAAAGTATTTCTTGAAGGAGCAATTTCTCCTGAATATATAGCTGATTCTATTGCGAAGCATCAAAGCAAGCATAGCATCGGCGCACATAATATTTTCCTAGGTCAAGTTCGTGCAGATGAGGTGGATGATCAAAAAGTCATTGCTATAGAATACACCGCCTATGAGGAAATGGCCAATGAAAAACTGCATGAAATCCGTGAGTCGGCTTTCGGGAAATTCGATTTGACTTGCCTACATATTTACCATAGTTTGGGTACAGTGAAGGTTGGAGAAATATGCATTTTTGTCTTTGTCTCCTCCAAGCGAAGAAAGCAAGTATATGAAGCCACTGAATGGCTAGTCAATCAAGTAAAAGAGCATGTTCCGATTTTCGGAAAGGAAATCCTTGACAATGCTGAGCATCAGTGGAAAGTAAATAGTTGAAGGAAATTAGTAAATCCGCAAAAAGCTCCAGTAAAAGACTAAAAGCGACTTATTAAAGGGTATACATTAGCTCACTGTAACTTCGGTCACCCGTCTTCGGTCTTCCAGCCAGGTAGACAAGGAAAATATGGAAACAGGCATGATTTCAGATAATCAGATAAATAAATGGTAGATATTACACATAAAGTCACTACGCTTCGCACTGCAAAAGCACAGGCGATTGTCCATGTCAGTTCTGCTGAAACTATCGCAGCAGTGGTGGAAAATCGAGTTCCAAAAGGAAATGTGTTTGAGATGGCGAAAGTTGCAGGGCTTTTCGCAGTGAAAAATACACATATCACCATTCCTGATTGTCATCCTCTTCCAGTAGAATATACCGCAGTAGAATATGAGATAGACGGGCTGGAGATCAAGATTTATATTACGGTGAAAACAGTCTATAAAACCGGCGTGGAAGTGGAAGCAATGCACGGTGCATCGGTGATAGCACTTACAATGTATGACATGCTTAAGCCTATAGATAAGGGAATTACCATTCGTGAAATCGGTTTGGTGCTGAAAACTGGAGGTAAATCCAGCTTTAAAGATATAAAGCCAACTAAAATTCAGGCGGCGGTTGTAGTTTGCTCGGACTCCATTTCCAAGGAGATAAAAGAAGATCGTGCAGGAAAAGCAATTGTGGATAAGTTGAAGTTACATGGAGTGGAAGTGAGCTCATATGAAGTCATCCCAGATGAATTGGAACTGATACGGGCACGGGCTTTTGAACTTACCGAGAAACATCAATTGGTAATTTTCACAGGAGGAACAGGTCTTTCTCAACGGGACGTAACACCTGAGGCATTGGAGCCAATTTTGGAACGGAGAATGCCGGGTGTAGAGGAAGCGATCCGAAGCTATGGACAGAAGATCATGCCCTTCGCGATGCTTTCCAGATCTGTGGCAGGCACGATAGGTGATAGCATAGTCTTGGCATTACCAGGATCTACCAATGGAGCAAAGGAATCAATGGATGCAGTTTTCCCGCATTTATTGCATGTATTTAAAATATTAAAAGGAGCGAATCATGACCCAATCGGCTAAAAGTCAAGAACTAAAAGACACCTTTGGACGGATTCACAATTACTTGAGGATCTCCCTGATAGAGAAGTGCAATCTACGCTGCAACTATTGCATGCCTGCTGATGGAATTCCACTAAGCCCGAAGGCTTCGCTAATGAGCGCTGAGGAAATATTGGAATTTGCTAGGATTTTTGTGGGCCTGGGAGTGAATAAAATCCGACTTACAGGTGGAGAACCTCTGCTTCGAAAAGACATTGGGGATATCCTCGAAGGGCTCTCTAAACTCCCAGTAGATCTATCACTGACAACCAATGGTTTGCTGATCGACAGGCATGTGGATAACTTCAAGAAATTGGGTGTTAAAAATATCAATTTCAGTTTGGACACCTTGCGAGAAGATCGATTTTTTGAGATTACGAGAAGAACAGGTTTCCAGAAAACACTCGATAATTTCCGACTTTTGCACGATGAGGGCTTCAATCTCAAGATCAACACTGTTTTGGTAAAAGGAACCAATGAGGATGAATTGGTTGATCTGGTGAATCTGACTAAAGACTTCAACGTATCGGTGCGCTTTATAGAATTTATGCCCTTTGACGGCAATCGCTGGGACAGATCTAAGATGGTTTCTGAGAAGGAAGTATTGGGACAACTTGGATCTCACTTTGGAACGGAGCGAATTTCATCTCTACCAAACGAGGACAATTTTACTGCTCGAAAATTCAAAATAGAAGGCTACCGAGGTGATTTCGGAATCATCTCTTCGGTAACCAATCCTTTCTGCGGAACCTGCAACCGAATCCGACTAACTGCAAATGGTCGAATTAAAAACTGTCTTTTTTCCAATCAGGAAAGTGATTTGCTTTCCGCTATGCGGGCAGGTGAAGATGTGGAAACCTTGATTTTGGAATCTATCCTCAAGAAAAAAGCCGTTCGTGCCGGCATGGACAGTATGGAGAAATTATCAGACCCTGCTTTGCATTCTGATAATCGGAGTATGATTGCGATTGGAGGGTGATGGTTTACTACTTAAGGCTCGTATCTCTGTCCATGGCCTGTGTCCTCATAGGACATTATGGAGACATATTCCGGTCTGTGAAGACACAGACGAGGGTGATTGAAAGAGTCCTACAAATCCTTTATTCAAGAGAAGCTATTTGATGGTTTTACATTAGAGTCCACATCCTCCGGTACAAAAAGGAGACTTTACAGTTGCTGAATAATCCCGTACGAATCCTATTCTTTTGTTTTTGTTGACTGCATTTAACATACCTATTGCAAAACTACCTTTAAATCCATCGTTACAGTTGACATCACAGCTAATGCTTAGCAACCGATTATTTTCATCAAACTCTAAAGCCTTGTAATCAACTGAAATTCCAAGCTTCTGTAACTCGTTTTTGACTCTAACAAGGCTGTCAAGAGTTAAGCTATTTGTAAAAACAGTCTCGATTCTCTTAATTGATTCATCTGCATTTAATTCAACTAAAAGGCTGTTGCCATTCTTGATGTTATTAGATTGTGCCTCTGTGTTTAAAACGATCACAAATAATAATCCTACGGTCAATAAAGAAATTGACAAAATTGAAATTTTTTTCATCGCGCTAGTTTTTAAATTAAATAAGTCTTTCAAATGCCATAAGAAACTATGGCTATCCGAATATGAAATTTGATTTTCAATTTTGACATCATAACCGAAATTAGAACTGTCAAAAAACTCAAACCCTAGAGTTTCAGAAATGAGTTTATAGAGGTGTCCATATAATTGCATATATTTATACTGTTAAAAATGCAAGAAATGGATATTTTTCGAGGTCAGGAGATTATAGAGTTCAGTCAACGCTTCCACAGCGAGTTGGATTGCAA
>NZ_JAYEEY010000029.1:0-57458 GCF_035156415.1 Algoriphagus persicinus | reverse complement strand
AGGAGACAGGAGACAGGAGACGGAAGACGGAAGACGGAAGACAGGAGACAGGAGACAGGAGACAGAAGACAGGAGACGGAAGACGGAAGACGGAAGACGGAAGACAGGAGACGGAAGACGGAAGACGGAAGACAGAAGACGGAAGACAGGAGACGGAAGACGGAAGACGGAAGACGGAAGACAGGAGACAGGAGACAGGAGACAGGAGACGGAAGACGGAAGACGGAAGACTTCGGTCACCTGACTTCGGTCTTCATTCCGCCAAAGCAGCGAAAAAAGGGTTCTGGCATCATTACGGATAATCAAGTAATTCTTACAAAATCCTCTTCAAAGATCATAGTTTTTCGTAGTGAACAACCTTTTCGATTTTCGAAGGATAAAAGCCATTTTTCCAATTATAATAGTTTTTCCTTAATCGGTAAACTTCTCCAAGTCTTTCTGAGCTTGTTTTATTGAGCCAAAAAATCACGTCTTTCCGATCTTCATCATCAGCTTTAATATGGTTTGCCACTACCGCTATTTTTCTTACTTTTTCCATTATCTCTAAAATGCGTATACACTTCTAAAATACAATAACTATACATCTTTAGCCAGTTATTTGAATTTAGTTAGTGCGATCAATCTTACATCCCTTTTATCATTTCCAGCACCTGAGTGATATTCTCAGCCTGATAAAAGTTATCATGTTCGACTGCATGCTCGATTCGTTCGTGCTCCCAGGTAATGTGAAAAGGAATATGGATGGCATATCCTCCAAGTTCCAGCACTGGAAGGACGTCTGATTTCAGGCTATTTCCCATCATCAGAAACTCCTCAGGGGCCACATCTAGATGTCGGATTAGCTTTGCGAAATCAGCTACCTTCTTT
This sequence comes from Algoriphagus persicinus, assembly GCF_035156415.1. NCBI lineage: Bacteria > Pseudomonadati > Bacteroidota > Cytophagia > Cytophagales > Cyclobacteriaceae > Algoriphagus > Algoriphagus persicinus. Next base: position 56,591 of record NZ_JAYEEY010000029.1, on the reverse strand, counting down.
TCGCTCATGATCTCAATGTGATGGAAATAATGGTCTAAACCTGATTTCTTTAGTTTTTTTTCTTGATCCACCAGATCTCCCTTGGTGGCCATGACAAGACGATAATCATCATGCAGATCAGCTAAAACCTCCTCCACTCCCGGTAATAATTCTACTGGCTTTTCCATCATATCATATCCTATATCCAAGATTTTGTCAATGAATTTAACGGGTATTTTATGGTCAGAAATACGCAATGCAGTCTGGATCATTGATAGGATAAAACCTTTGATGCCATAGCCATAACGGCTCAGATTGTCTATTTCTGTTTGATAAACCTCTTTGATGACGCTGTGCCTAGGCATAAATGCTTCCATCAATCCCGCGAATTCCTCTTCCGCTTCACGGAAAAACGGTTCATTTATCCAAAGTGTATCGTCAGCATCAAAGGCTATTACTTTTATCATGAAATTTTAAAATTGAAAATTGGAGTGTGGAATGATTATGGTCGTCATTGCCACTACTTCAAATCTTCCAACCAATTCAACAACACTTCTCTCCAGCCATCTACCGGGCCTTTTCCCAATCCGAATCCGAAGCCATGGCCACCTTTAGGGTAGATATGCAAAGAAGCGGGCACCTGGTGCGCATGTAGGGCTTTGTAATAAAGAAAGCTGTTTTCTATAGGAACTCCGCTATCGTCTTGAGCATGAACTAGGAATGTTGGTGGTGTTTCATCAGTCACATTCAATTCACCCGAGAAGCGATCGATCAGATCTTGGCTGGCGTTTTCGCCGATAAGATTTTTTCTAGAACCCGAATGCGCACCCGCATCTCTAAATGAAATAACAGGATAGGCCAAAATTGAGAAATCAGGACGGGCAGAAAGTGCATCGATTGAATCTTTCGGTCTATCCACTTCGTGAGCATATTGCGTGCTGACAGTGGAGGCTAAGTGTCCGCCGGCAGAGAAACCCATTACTCCGATCTTCGCAGGGTCGATTTCCCATTCTTCAGCATGATGTCTGGCAAGGCGGACTGCACGCTGTGCATCAAGTAAGGGAACTTCCTTAGCATCTGTTAGGGATTTGGAATCAGGAAGACGGTATTTCACGACTATTCCCACGATACCTTGGGTATTTAGCCACTTGGCAAAGTCTCTTCCTTCCCAATCGTAAGCCAAAATATGATATCCTCCCCCAGGGAAGATCACGACTGCCTGGCCTGTGCGCATTTGTTTGCTGGGCAAGAAAACTTCGATCTGGGGAATCTGTACATTTTCTATCCGAATGATTCCCTCTTCAATGGCTTTTTCCTCCAATCCCATATCATTCTGAAGTGGAGGAGTGCCTTCCCAGAGTGGAAGGATGATTTCTTGAGCGTTGACGAGGATGCTTGTCATAAATAGGCTGAACACTAGAAGTGACTTTTTCATATGTGTTATTTTAGGCGTTGAATTCAAAAATTTTGTCCATTAGCTGCCAGCGCCAATTATCAGGTGTGCCGGGCAAGTTGGTTTGGTATTGTCCGAGAAAAGCTTCCCATTCCTGCACTTTCTCGTTGGCGTTATCTAAGGTAGCTTTCTTTTCGAAAGTAAAGTTTTCATCCCCAATCAGTATCATGCTCAGTCGGTGTCGCCAGCGAAAGATGCTCATTTGCAAAATTCCTGCTACCCGGATACTTTCTATGATTTCCGGAGCCACGGCTTTATGGCATTCCACATAGGCTTGAATCGCTTCCTTGTCGTCTTTCAGATCACAGATCAATACAAAGGTTTGGGTTTTCATAATTCTGTCTTAATCAAATAATTCAAAATCTGTAATCTCTTGTTCAAGTCTTATGACTTGGACACATTATAATGCAGTCTTCAGACTGCAAAAGTTGGGGTTTTTCTTTTAATTGGCAGTCTGAAGACTGCAATTGGACTCGGCACAAGCCTGCCTACCGGTCAGGCAGGTCGTGAGACTTGCGCCAAAATAAATAGATCATGAGACTTGCGCCAAAAGCAGCGTAGTAATCTTCCAATTTCCAATTCTTCAATTTTCCAATTGCTTAACCCTCAAACTGAACAACAACACCATCACGAAGCAGGCGAGAGGAAGAATAAAAGAGAAATTGACTTCAGGAACACCCAAAATCAAGGTGTCATCATATCCGACACCACCGATGTCCATGATCATTCCCTGAAGTGTAGGCATAATGGCACCACCCACGATTGCCATCACTAGGTATGCTGCGGCAAACTTTGAATCCTCACCTAAGCCATCCAGCGCTATTCCGTAAATCGTAGGGAACATCAGAGACATCGCGAAGGAAATCGCCACAAGAGAATAAAGTCCGTTCATCCCGGGTAGGAAAATTGCTCCCGTGGTGAATAAAATTGCAAGTACAGAAAAGATACTCAGCAACTTGGTAGGGGAAATGTAGCGTAGTAAAAAGGTGCAAATCCATCGGCCTACCAAGAAGATAACCAGTGCAGCATAACCGTAATTCACTGCCTCCGCATTGGAAATACCCAATACTTCCGAGTATTGATAAATGTAGGTCCACACCATGATTTGAGCTCCTACATAGAACATCTGCGCCAGCGTACCCTCTACAAAGTTTCTGTTTTTCAGCAGTCTTCCCATTGTGGCTTTGAATTCCACCTTACCGTTTTCTTTGCTTTCTGGCATTTTTACCATGGCAATGACTACAAGAATCCCGATAACTACTAGGCCAAGCATCACATAGGGATTTCTAATTACCATCAGATCAGCAGTTCGAATCACTGCTTTTGCCGATTCATCCAGCGAAGAGAAAATGATAGTTCCATTTGCATCGGTTGCATTTGATTGAAGTGCATTCAAGATAAATTGCTTGGCTACGAACAAACCAGCCAAAGCTCCCATAGGGTTAAAAGCCTGCGCTAAATTCAGTCTCTGAGTGGCTGTGGCTTCTGGCCCCATGGACAATATGTAGGGATTGGCAGTAGTCTCTAAAAAGGCCAGTCCAAATGTCAAAATATAAAGCGAGGCAAGGAAAAAGCCATAGCTTTCCCAAGCTGCTGCAGGGTAAAATAGTAAAGCCCCAAAACCGTAAAGGCCCAAACCGAGCAGAATTCCTGTTTTGTAAGAATACTTTTTGATGAAAAAAGCGGCGGGCAAGGCCATGGTGAAGTATCCACCATAAAAAGCCATTTGCACCCAAGAAGCTTGTGTGTTATTCAGTTCAAGGACTCGCTTGAATGCTGCCACCATGGGGTTGGTGATGTCATTTGCGAAGCCCCAGAGAGCAAATAGGGACGTGATAAGAATAAAGGGAATGATTAATTCCTTTGGGACTAATGCAGGTTTTTGGGTCATGGGTATGTTATAAAGCTCGGTCAAGATGGGTGTATCCGCCATCTACAAATAGATGCTGTCCGGTGATATGTGCGGCTTTGTTGGAAAGTAAGAAAATAGCCATAGCAGCAATCTCCTCAGGCGTAGTCATACGTTTTCCCATAGGGATTTTGGCGGTGATCTCGGCTAGTCTCTCTTCAGGATTTGGAAATGTGTTGATCCAGTTTTCGTATAGTGGGGTATAAACTTCTGCCGGGATGATGGCATTTACCGTGATTTGGTAGGGGAGAAGCTCTACTGCCCATTCACGGGTAAGGGAAAGTTGAGCACCTTTTGNTATAAACTTCTGCCGGGATGATGGCATTTACCGTGATTTGGTAGGGGAGAAGCTCTACTGCCCATTCACGGGTAAGGGAAAGTTGAGCACCTTTTGCAGCGGTGTAGCCTGAGGTGCCCCCTTGGCCAGTCACGGCCGTTTTGCTGGATATATTGATGATACTGCCTTTGGATTTTTTTAAATAAGGCAAAGCATAATGAGCCAAATGATAGTAATGATTCAGGTTTTTGGCTACGGATTTTTCAAATGCTTCCGGACTTCCGTTTTCCAATCCTACGCTGTCATTTGCTCCGGCATTGTTGACAAGGCCATCTATTCTCCCGTACTTTTCAAGGGTAAGTTTGACAGCTTTTTCTGAATCAGCAGCTTGGAAAAGCCGGATAGGAATCTGAAAAGCTTCGCCCAAAGCGAGGATTTCAGCTCCTTCTTTTTTGGAAGGATCAATCATCACCGGAATTGCACCTTCGGCAATCAAACCTCGGGAAATTGCACCACCGATACCTTTGGCTCCACCGGAAACCAGGATGACTTTATTGGTTAGGTTTAGGTTCATTTTTTAAGAGTTGTTTTTGTTCTATTGTTAACTCAGATATCTTCAGCATAATTTTGTCGCCAGTGGCGACACTTTTTGTGGGGAGCCAAAAAAAGTAGCTAACTGCCCCACTCAGAGAAGATTTTTCTTTTTACAATTTAGTAAAGCCCGAGGGGCAGAAATTATTATAGTAATAAGAAAAATTTTAATAGGCTAACCCTGAAAGGGTGTAATTATAGTTGTTCATTCTATCAATTCTGCGAATAATATCACCCCCTTGGGGTTGATGCTCACAAAAAATAACGAAATGCTATAATTCTGTCAGCCTTTCAAGCTTTAGTGTATATTTTCATATTTTTTATCCACGTTTAATAATATCACCTCAGGCTTTTTCAATTGAATTAGCGTAATATATTCGACCAGCTCAATTGTCGTGACAGTGGCACGACAATTTGATAATTAGGAAATCTTTCAGCAAACTGCATCATTCAACGTTTTTTTCTTATTCAAAGAAGAAGATAATTCTACATGTATATATTCGCTTTTCTGGCAATAAAGCAATAATAGGATTCGGAAAACACTTGCGTGAAGGCACTTCGGTCACCCGTCTTCGGTCTTCCGTCCAGTAAAGCAAAGAGAATAGAGCTCCTGGCATCATTGCGGACAATCACAATTTATACCACCCCGTAAAACTTCGCAGCCGTATTTCCCATGATCGCTTCTTTCTCCGTCTTGGAAAGTCTATCAGTAAATCGCTCAATGACTTCCAAAACCTGCTCGTACTCTCCGGCTATCTTGCATACTGGCCAATCACTTCCAAACATCAGCCGCTTTGGCCCAAATAACTCAAGGGCTACATCGAGATAAACTTGGAGCTCTGTTGCGGTCCACTTCTTCCAATCGGCCTCGGTGATCATTCCGGATATTTTGCAGAAGATATATTCCCGCTCAGCCAGCGGAGCCATCTCTTTTTTCCATTGTCTCCAAATACCCAATTTGATATTTGGCTTGGCAATATGGTCGATCACAAAGGGTTGCTCGGGAGCTTTTTTCACAAACTGTAAAGCGGCCTCCAGTTGATTGTGAAAAATCAGAATATCGTAAGTATAGCCACGCTTCCCTATTTTCTTAATGCCACGGATAAACTCCTTTCGGAGCATGTAATCCACATTTTTTGACTGCAGAATCTCCCGATAGCCTTTGAGCTTTTTTTGCGAAGCAAACTGATCCAAATCCTTATCCACATCATCGCTTCCTAAGTCTACCCAGCCCACTACAGCTTTGATCTGCTCGTGTTCTTCTGCCAAATCCAACAAAAAGGCAGTTTCTCTGAAACTCTCGTCAGCCTGCACCGCTACGCAACCGTCGATCTGGTGCTCGCTTAAAATAGGAATGAGGTCATCAGGAAGAAAATCTCGCTGGATCACCTTCATTTCGTTGGTGATCCAAGAGTGTTTTTCAGGATTGTATTTCCAAAAGTGCTGGTGGGAATCCAGTCTCATGCTTCAGGGTCGTTGATTGCTATTTGTTTAGATACGCCGAGTCCGTCGATACCCAGTTCTACCACATCGCCTTCTTTCAGGTAAGTAGGAGGGGTCAAACCAAGGCCAACACCAGCTGGAGTTCCAGTAGATATCACATCGCCCGGTAATAAAGTCATGTACTGACTCAGGTGCTCAATCAATTCTGGAATATCAAAAACCAAGTCTGAAGTATTGCTATCCTGAAGCATTTTGCCATTTAGTTTCAGCCAAAGTCTCAAGTTATGTGGATCTTCAATCTCAGTTTTGGTGACCAAAACTGGCCCAAGAGGAGCGAAGTTGTCGGCACTCTTTCCTTTCACCCACTGTCCTCCATGGTGCAATTGGAAATCACGCTCGGAGACATCATTGTGTACACAGTATCCAGCTACATAATCCATCGCGTTTTCTTTACTTACATATTTTGCGCGCTTGCCGATTACCACTGCCAATTCCACTTCCCAGTCAGTTTTCACAGAGTTCTTAGGGATCAAAATATTATCAAATGGTCCGCAAAGTGAAGAAGTGGCTTTCATGAAAATGATAGGAACTTCTGGTACAGCCATTCCAGATTCGATGGCGTGCTTACGGTAGTTAAGACCAATGCAGACGATTTTGGAAGGTCTGGCGATCGGGGAACCAAGTCTGGATCCAGCTGGAATTTCGTTCAAATTCTCCTGATTGGCATCCAGCCATTCTTCCAATCTGGCAAGTCCGTTGTTAGTGAAAAAGTCTTCGTTCCAATCTTCATTGAATCCTGAGCAGTCTAGGTATTTACCGCTTGCGTCCTGAATACCAGGTTGTTCTTTGCCGGCTGCGCCGAATCGTATTAATTTCATATTAGTATCAAGTAGTTAGTATCAAGTAGTTAGTATTAAGATGTTAGACTTAAGATGTTAGATTATAGAGAAAAGAGATTGGAGAATTGAGCCAAGAATCAAGATGTTTTGAGTTACTACTTAAAATGAACTAAATAACTGCATTGAGCTCGTAAATCCCAAATCGTAAATCGTCTATCTCAAATCAGCCTCACATTTTCAGCCCCAAGAATCCACCGTCAATAGGGATATTGGTTCCAGTCATAAAGCTTCCAGTGTCTGCACTCACGAAATAGGCGAGTTCAGCAATTTCAGAAGGAGAAGCCATTCTACCAATCGGCTGAGTGGCGGCTAGTTTTTCAAACATTTCCTTCTCCTGACCTGGATAGTTTTTGGCCAAAAAGCCATCTACAAATGGCGTGTGAACGCGTCCTGGTGACAAGCAATTGCAGCGGATGCCATCAGCAACATAATCCCGAGCCACACTTAAGGTCATGGACAGCGCAGCTCCTTTGGTCATGCTGTAGGCAAATCGATCAGGGATACCAATCGTAGCTGCCACCGATGCCATATTCAGAATTGAACCGCCACCATTTTCTTTAAGTTTTGGAAGGGCTGCTTTGATGCAGTTGAACATGCCTTTTACATTTACCTGAAAAACCCTATCAAAGTCTTCGGTGGAAGTAGTTTCCACTTTTCCTACATGGGAAACTCCAGCATTGTTTATTAGGGTATCGATTTTTCCAGGTATGGATTTTAATAACGATTCGATTACCTCTGGATCGGCTACGCTTCCACAAAGGAAAGTCACGTCCAAGCCTTTTTTCCGTTCATCTTCAGCTACTTTTTCTCCTATCTCAGGACTGATATCTATGAAGTAAACTTTTGATTTTTTGGCTGCAAAAAGCTGAACCATAGCGAGCCCGATTCCTGAGGCTCCGCCTGTAATAAGTACTGTTTTATTTTCCATAATTAAAGCAAAGTGGAAGGTAGCACCTGCATTTTTTAGTGCCAAAGAATTTTATATAGATTAAAGTTTAACTGTCTCACCGGTTTTTACAGATTCATCGCAGGCAAAAGCAATTTTAAGACTGTTCAGGGCATCTTCCAAGTGATTGTCCAGATTGAGGTTGTCTTGGATAGCTTTGAGAAAATAGCGCTGCTCACAGTTGCAAAGCTCTTGATGATCGGGTTCATCAGCCATGTCAATCCATTCGTCTGGCTTTGTAAACTTATTTTCCGAATCAATAGAAGCATGGTGAACACGAATGGATTCAGTTTTGGTATGTGAATCCACATGGTCAGATTGCCCACTGGCTCCAGCGTCTTTGGCCGTGATGGAAACTGCGCCTTTTGGTCCGAAAACATCCTTTACAAAAAAGGCAGTTTCACTAACCATAGGCCCCCAACCAGCTTCGTACCAGCCCACAGATCCATCTTCGAAGCGGATCTGAAGTTGGCCGTAATTGTAATTATCTGCAGCAATATCATCGGTCAGTCTAGCGCCGATAGCAGAAACTGAAACAGGTTTAGACCTAGTCATCTGGCACATCACGTCGATGTAATGCACGCCACAATCCACAATTGGGCTAAGGGATTTCATCAGATTTCTGTGCACATCCCACATGTAGCCCTGACTTTGCTGATTGAGATTCATGCGCATCACGAGCGGTTTGCCCAGCATTTCAGCTTCTTCGATAAATCGTATCCAAGAAGGATGATGTCTCAAAATATAACCTACCACAACTTTTTTCTCAACTTCTTTCGCTTTTGCTATAATCCGTTCGCAGCCAACTATCGTATCTGCAAGAGGCTTTTCAATGAAAATATGGCAACCTGCTTCAAGTGATTTCAGCGCAAATTCTTCATGAGTATCAGGATATGTAGAAATACAAACTGCATCAGGTTTGGACTGAGTCAGTGCCTCATCGAAATCTGAAAAAAGAGGAAAATTGCCTTGAAGTTGTTCGTTTAGTTTGATTTTGGAATCACCGCGTGAAACCAGCCCACAGATTTCGAATTCAGGGAAATTGTGGTAGGAGGTAGCATGTGCTTTTCCCATATTTCCGCAACCGACTACTAAAATCCGGATTGATTTTTCAGTGCTAGGCATGTTTTGGGGTTTTAGATTAAGTTGAATTATTTTAAGTTTGAGTTGTTGCTATAGTTGTATTGCCTTCTCTATAGGCAGTCTAATGATTTTCACCGAGAGGGTTACAACTTTGATGGGTTGGTTCTTGCTGTCTCGCTTTACACGGACGATTTGCTCAATTACATTCATACCATTGATCACCTGGCCAAAAACGGTGTAATCACCATCTAATCTGTGTAATCCTTCAGGAGTTCTCACTTGTGGCATAAAAGTTATTATTAAGAAAAGTAATTGCCATTTCGTTTGGATTGGGAATTGAAATAAAGATCTCCTATATCAAGAGAATTAAAAGTAATAAAATGAATCAAAAATCTTCTTTAAACGAGGATGAATTAGATAGGCTTTTGGCGCTCAGTAACCTTGGGGTTGACTACTACGATCCAAAGCATGGACTAAACCATCTTACAGAGCTAGCAGCCAAGATAGCAGGTACAGAAATCTCCTTTATCAATCTTATAGATTCCTTTACGCAGTGGAGTGTTTCCTCCTATGGATTTGAAATTGATCAGATGCCAAGAGAAGATTCCGTTTGTCAATATACCATTCATACGAATCCTGAAGAAGGGTTTGAAGTGGAAGACTTAAGCGCTGATGAGCGATTTAAAAATAAGTTCTATGTAAAAGGCGAGCCTAATCTCCGCTATTACATGGGGGTGCCGTTGACCTCACCTGAGGGTTACAATCTTGGGGCATTGTGTGTAATGGACAGTGGTTTGAAAAATCTCTCTGAGCATGTCAAGGAGAATTTGAAATTGATTGCCAAGCAGATTGTAGATCGGTTGCAAGTGAATAATCTAGTGGCAAATCTTATGGATAATGTCAAACAGTCCGAATTGACTCAAAAGAAATTGGCGCATGATATTCGGGGCCCAATAGGAGGGATAATTGGCCTATCGGATTTGATTCTGGATGAAGATGATCTCATTGAGCGCACAGAAATAGTAGAATATGCAGAAATGATCAGACAGAGCAGTATGTCATTGCTTGATTTGTCTAAATCTATTCTAACACAGGAATTTGATGGTAGTTCACATCTAATCCGCGATTTCAGTGAAGGTGATACCAATCTATACAAACTCAAAGAAGCTATGTTGAAGCTATTGGCACCCCAGTCAACAGTCAAAGACATAGGCTTGACTATAGAGCTCTGTGAAGACAATCAATTCGTGTCTTTTTCTAAAAAATATGTGTTGCAGATTTTGGGGAATTTGCTTTCCAACTCCATCAAATTCACCAATCCCGGAGGTGAAATTTCGGTACTCATGAATTTGAAACGTCTGGAGCTGGATTTGATTCTGGAGCTTTGTGTGGAAGATAACGGGATGGGTATGAGTGCCGCCAAAATAAAAGAGATCCAAGAAGAAGGGACTTCCACCAATATTGGAACTCACGGGGAAGTTGGATTTGGTCTGGGATTGAATCTAGTGAAACAACTAGTGAAACAGCAGGAAGGAAGTATGGAGATTAATTCGGAACTAGGAGTAGGCACTAAGTTTAGGATTGAGATGAAGGTGAATTAAAATCAGCGGCAGTTTTTTGGTTATTCACCGGGTTGGCATACATGGCCAAAAAGCTTTTGATCAGGAATTCGTTTTTAGTGTTGACCTTTTCATGCATTCGTTTTTCAAAGGTTTTTTTCTCGAATTCGGTATAAAAGTCCACATATTCCTTATCTCCATAGAGAAGGTCATGTGCGATGTAATTACTCGGCCAAAGTTTGTAGCCAGCCCATATTTTTTGGTCTATGCATTCGGCCAATTTGCTAAGCTTATCTGGCTGACTTAGCTCCATTTTCGAGATTTCCTTGATTTCTTTAGCTATAATACCATTCACCTGAAGATGGATACGTTTTTTAGTCCCCATTATTCCTCTGAGAAGATTTAGGAAGTCTTCATTTTCTCCTTTCACGTACTTTTCATCACGAGACCTGGCTAGCCATTCTGGCATCTTCAAGACGTCTGTAGGGTCGTATTCGTAGGAGATTGAGATTGGGACGACTTTGATTTTTTCAAAATAGCCAAAAGGATTAGCTCCTTCTTCTGCCAAGGTGAGCATTTTCAAGACTCCGCGATGAGTAGCATCATTTCCATCTTTAGTTCTTCCTTCACGCTGGGCAGTCCACACGGATCTGTTTTCGGTGAGTAGCGATTTTTTGATGTAGGCGGAAGCCATTTGCGAACTTTCCAGCAAAGCTCTTCCCTGAAGGCCTCGCTTGATAGCAAAGTTTCTATTTAGCTTGGAAAGCGTATGCAGGAAGGGCTTTTGGATCAAATTATCCCCAATGGCCGAAGTAGTAAGAACTAAACCATTTTCAAACAGACAGGAATTTAACAAAGAGGTATCTAAAATTATATCTCTATGGTTAGAGATGAACAGATAAGCGGTATTGGATTCCAGTTGCTCAAAACCACCAGTAGTCAATCCTTCAGAGCTTTTCTCCAAGACTTTTTGCACGCCTGGATAAATAAAGTTGACCTGAAAGTCTCTCAAAGAATGGGTATGCACCATCAGATCTTTCCAATGCTCCTTGGTATCTGTAGGAAATGTGAAACTCATCATTGCCTCCAGCATAGGGTCATCTACAATCTTGCGAATTGCAGTATTGGCTTCTGCGTCATAAAATGGCCTGATTGAATCAAATTGCGACATAATAATCTTTAGGGTGGTCTGCAAAAAGCAAATTTTAGCTTAGAATTCTAAGCTAATTTACATCTATCAAAATTAATAAACTTTAGAACTATCGAAGGAGGTGCTTATCTATGAAGAGCAAATGAAAGGGAAGTGCACTAGTCCAGTACTCCCAAGTATGTGCTCCCGGGCGCTCTGTATAGTCATGCGGAGTCCCGTTTTCAAGGAGCAGTTGATGCATTTGTCTGTTGGTTTCCAGTAAGAAATCGTCCACACCGCAATCCATAAGTAAGGCAATTTCATTCTCTTTCATGTTATCTGCCAACCCCACCACCGTATAGGTGCTAAAAGGAGCATCGTATTGCAGATCTATACCCAGCATTTCCTGCTGTTGACTTTGGCGTAGCTTTCTGAATTCGGCAGGAACTTTCCATAAGCGGGTGTCAATATTCATTACGCCACTCATACTGGTAGCCGAAATAAACAAATCAGGATGCTTTGCGCTGAGCATGATCGCTCCATGGCCACCCATTGAGAGACCTGTGATGGCTCTAGATTCTCTCTTGGCTATTGTATTGTAGGTTTTGTCGATGTGAGGAATAAGCTCAGCGGTGATGTAAGTTTCGTATTGCACGGAGTCCATCAGAGGACTATCGAAGTAATAACTGGACGGGCCAACTCCGGGAGTCACAATGATCAGCTCATATTGCTCAGCCATGCGATTGATAAGTCCGGGTTCAGTTACCTTTTGATGCCAGTCACTGAAAGCACCACTTCCACCATGAAGTAGATAGAGCGTAGCAAATTGCTTGCTTCCATCATAGCTGGAAGGCATCGTTACCGCTGCTTTCAGCGTTTTATTCATGGCCTTGCTGAATACTTCTATGGTATCGACTTTAGCTTGGGCAAAAAGCAAACCTGGAATAAAGAAGAATAGAATCAGGAATTTTTTCATGGGTAAGGGTGTGTTGGGAGTGATGAACTTACAAAATAGGAATTATAGTAAAGATTATCATGCGACATGTGATATAAGGCAAGCAGTTCGGGAAAACCTGCTACCCTAAAACAGGCAGTCTGGATGAGGTTTTTTTTTCAGTCGAACAGATTCTGGATATCCCGGTATTGGATCATCTGATCATGACCGTGTTAGGATACTATTCGTGTGCAGATGAAGGGGAGCTTTAGGGCTATTTTTTATTCTAACAATCCTTTGTTGATTGATCACTTTGCCTTGGTAGAACATGGAAATCACATAATCTCCCGGTTTCAGATGGGATGTGTTGATCTCATTTCCGCCTTTGTATTTTGAGATGTTCATTTTGAGCGGGCTGTCCAAACTTTGTATCGAGAGGTCAAAGTCAGAGAGCTATCGGTCGCGAACGACGAAAGAGTGCGGCAATCTCATTGTCGGGTATGCGGCATCGATTGGAAAGAACCGGGGCATCAATCAATGTCGATCGTTGTATGCTGATATCGAGGAGGTAAAACTATAGACAATAGTTTAGAATCTTGAACGAAAATCGCCCGAGAGCGAACAAAAATGTCCGAGCTATATAATTCCAATTTTTCAAATATGCCATTCGAGCAGAGAAAGGAGGTTTTTATATGGCATAAAAGTAGAAATGTCTTTATGTGACTTCCTTAAGGTCAAATTCAAGGCTTCGACAGGGACTTTAAATCAAACGGGTCCAAGTCGGGAGACTTTGAACCAGAAGTACAATAGACAACCGAAAACGCAATGCTGAAAAACTACTTCAAAATCGCTTATAGAAATCTTCTCAAAATGAAGGTGTATTCCTTTATCAATATCATTGGTCTGGGAATAGGAATGGCTTGCTGTGTACTCATTTTTATGTTTGTGCAGGATGAGCTTTCCTATGATAAGTACCATGAAAAAGGAGACAGGATATTTAGAGTAATTCACGGTGCGGCGCAGGAAGGAGTAGAACCTGATCTTTCCACTTTTTGGGTTTGGGGAAATGCGCCTATTGGTCCAGCCCTGCAGCTGGATTTTCCGGAGATTGAAAAAGTGGTTCAGTTTTCAGGAAGAGCGGATATCCTTTTTACCGTAGGCGAGGAGACGCAGCAAGAAGATGGCGTGTTTTTTATGGATTCCACTGTGTTTGATGTATTCAGCTGGGAGTTGCTGGAAGGAGACCCCAAGACTGCATTAGTAGCTCCGTTCAGTGTGGTCTTGACCGAGTCAACTGCCAGAAAATACTTTGGAGAGGTGAATGCAGTAGGAAAAACAATGAAGGGAAGTGAAGCCGCCGGAAGGTCAAATCCCGGTGATTATACAGTGACCGGAGTGATGAAAGATCTTCCTTCCAATTCTCATTTTAAGTTCAATACCTTATTATCCCTAAGCACTTTCAAACAGTCCAGACCTGGGATTTTTGATGCCTGGGGGTACGTGGATACTTACACTTATTTTTTGGTAAATGATCAGTTTGATAAAGCGAATTTTGAAGCAAGAATTCCGGCTTTTATTGAGCGAAGAAATGGTGATAATGGATACGGTTATACCATCGCAATCGAACCACTCAAAAATGTGTACTTGAGAACTGATGCCCTGCGTCAACCTGGTGATACCGGTTCCTTGACAAATATCTATGTATTCTCCATCATCGGACTGTTTATTCTGGCTATTGCGATGATCAACTTTATGAACCTCTCCACTGCCCGATCTATGGAGCGGGCGAAGGAAGTAGGTATTCGTAAATCTATCGGGGCAGATCGCCGAAGTTTGATATTTCAGTTTTTGGGAGAATCGCTAATTATCGTAGTATTGGCTGCCATAGTCGGTATTATATTGACGACTATCGCAATGCCTTTGATGAATGATATGACTGGAAAGGTGTTTGAAATCAGCCGTATAATCAACTGGCAGACAATCCCTGCTTTTCTTGTAATTATGCTTGCGATTGGTCTTTTGGCAGGTTCATACCCCGCCTTGGTTTTGTCGGGTTTCAAGCCGGTGATGATTCTCAAAGGAATAAATAAATCAAATGCCAGAGGAGTAAATCTCCGAAAGGGATTGGTGGTTTTCCAGTTCAGCTTATCTATTGCCCTGATCGCCGGGACAATAATTGTTTATAGTCAAATGAGTCACTTGCTGGATAAGGACATGGGCTTTGATAAGGAACACATGGTGGTATTGGATTACAATTATGATGAGCAGGTCAATAATGTCTCTTCGTCCTTGGAAAGCGAGTTGGAGAAAAATCCCAACATTCTTTCTGTAGCTTTTTCAAGAAGTGTTCCGGGAAGTCATTTTCCAAATGCCTATACAACTTTGGAAACTCTTGATGGGGAAATGGTCGGGCAGGCACAGCCAATATTTCAGATAGGATTGGATTTTATCGATCATTATGGCCTTGAGCTGTTAGCAGGAAGATCGTATTCCAGAGATTATCCCTCAGATTCTACGTCGGCTTTGGTCATCAATGAAGCTGCGGCTAGGCAGTATGGTTATTCTAATCCCGCGGATATAGTCGGGAAAAAGTTTGATCAGTGGGGCAGGGCTGGACAAGTGATTGGAGTGGTGAAGGACTTTAATTATATCTCTCTGCATAATACCGTGGAGCCGTTGACTTTGCCTTTTGAAGCCTATGCGAGTAGGTATATGAGTTTGAAAGTGAAAGGTGAAGACCTACCCGCTACGCTTGCTCAGGTGGAAGAAGTTTGGAAGCAGCTGGCTCCCCATAGGCCGTTTATCTATAGTTTTCTTGACGAGGATTTCAATAAGCAATACGAATCAGATTTCAGGTTCAGACAAATCTTTACCACCTTTTCGGTTTTAGCCATTTTGATCGCCTGCTTGGGATTATTAGGCTTGGCCACTTATACAGCCGAGCAGCGAACCAAGGAAATCGGAATCCGAAAAGTGCTGGGTGCCAACATTGGAAGCATTGTAGGGCTACTGTCCAAAGACTTTATCAAACTGGTTTTGATCGCGATTCTCGTAGCCACTCCGCTTGCATGGTATGTGATGAATAGATGGCTTGAAAGCTTTGCCTATCAGGTTCCTATACATTGGTGGATTTTCCTTGTGTCAGGTGTATTGGCGGTAATCGTAGCACTGGTGACGATCAGCTTCCAAGCAATCAAAGCGGCGATGATGAATCCGGTGAAGAGCTTGAAGAGTGAGTAGATGTGCCAAGTCCTACGAGTGAATTACTGAGTATATAGTTTAATGCATCAAATAGAGAGTTTTACAATAAGAACCTGACAACAATGACAACCCGACCTGCCTGAACAACAACAACGAAAACCCATGACCTATGCTTAAACATCATATTCTCCTTATTTACCGTAGCTTCAAGCGTTTCAAAAGCACATTCTTGATCAATCTGATTGGCCTGTCTACTGGGTTGGCCTGCGTGTTGTTGATATTTTTATGGGTGAATGATGAGTTAAAGGTGGACAAGTTTCATAAGAATGACTCACGGCTATTTCAGGTGATGAAGAATCTTGATGATGCTCAAGGAATCCACACAGGAGAGCATGTCCCAGGTTTGCTTGCAAGGGTACTGGCAGAGGAGATGCCCGAAGTAGAACTAGCTGTATCGGTTTTCCCCCCTGCTGAGCACACTTTTAATGGAGTGCTATCCCTAGACGAGACCCATATGAAAGCCAGGTCGAAGTATGCCGATATGGATTTTTTCGATGTGTTTAGCTACCCACTTCTTTGGGGTGATAAAAACTTGGCCCTATCCGAGCCGTCTTCCGTGGTCATTTCCGAGAGCTTGGCAGCAAGTCTGTTTCAAACGGCTGACCGAGCGGTCGGAAAAACTGTAGCATGGAAAGGAGAAAGGCTTGAAGGGCAGTTTATGGTATCCGGAGTTTTTGCGTCTCTTCCATCCAATGCTTCCATCCAATTTGATATCCTATTCAACTATGACTTACTTTTGGAAAGCTCCCCAGGTTTATTGGAATGGGGAAATAGCGGTCCAAGTACCTATCTTCTTTTGGAGAGGGGCTCAGATTTTTCCGGGTTCAATGATAAAATCTTCAATTTCGTCAAATCAAAACAACCCGAATCACAAATTACCCTGTTTGCCCGCCATTATTCAGACAGATATCTGTACAACACGTATGAAAACGGGGTATTGATAGGGGGGAGAATTGAATATGTTAGACTATTTTCTATCATTGCTGCTTTTATTCTCCTGATTGCCTGCATCAATTTTATGAATTTGTCCACGGCAAAAGCGACAGGACGCATAAAGGAGGTGGGAATAAAAAAAGCGATAGGTGCAAGCAGGAAAACGCTGGTATTCCAATATTTGGGAGAATCCTTGGCGATGGTTTTTTTGTCTTTTCTCGTTGCGATCACTCTTGTCGTATTATTATTACCCCTGTTTAACCAGATCACCGGGAAGCACCTGTCAATGGATTTGGACTGGACTTCAATTTTCATAAGCCTGATCATCCTGGTATTTACCGGGATTGCAGCCGGTAGTTATCCGGCTTTGTATCTATCCGGTTTTAATCCCGTCTCGGTACTGAAAGGGAAACTTCAGGTTTCATTAAGTGAGGTGTGGGTCAGAAAGGGCTTGGTGGTCTTTCAGTTTGTACTTTCCACGGTATTGATTGTAGCAGTGGTAATCATATCCAAGCAAATAGAGCTGGTGCAAACGAAAAATCTTGGCTTTAACCGCGACAATGTCATTAAGTTTACTGCAGAAGGAAAGGCTGCTGAATCACCGGAAACTTTCCTATCAGAGATAAAAAAACTAAATGGAATCATTGATGCATCCTATATGGATGGA
The DNA here is from genome assembly GCF_035156415.1 of Algoriphagus persicinus. Lineage (NCBI taxonomy): Bacteria > Pseudomonadati > Bacteroidota > Cytophagia > Cytophagales > Cyclobacteriaceae > Algoriphagus > Algoriphagus persicinus. The sequence goes on along the minus strand of NZ_JAYEEY010000029.1, from coordinate 39,528 downwards.
GATCTTGTTGGTCTTCACAGCGGCACCATTGCGGTTGACTGGGAGGGTAAAGCCCCCGACAAAGTTGTTGATTTCGAACTTTTAGGGGTTGGTTATGACCTGATTGAAACTCTTGGAATAGAACTGGCCGAAGGACGTTCTTTCGAACGAGAATTCGGTTCGGAAGATTCAAAACTTATTTTTAATGAAACGGCCATTGAAAACATGGGGATTGCGGATCCTATCGGCAAAACGGTTAGTTTATGGGGAGAGGAAAAACAGATTGTCGGCGTGGTCAAAGATTTTCATTTTGAGACACTTTACGAAAAAGTGAAGCCTTTCTTTTTCAGGCTATTGCCAAAAGCCAATAACTTCCTGGTCAAAATCAAGGCAGGAACAGAGCAAGAGACTTTGGTCCGGCTTACGGAATTTTATCAGGAGCACAACATGGGTATTCCTTTCGAGTACCGGTTTCTTGACGAGGATTTCCAAAAATTGTATGTGTCAGAAATGCAGGTAGCTGCCTTATCACGCTATTTTGCCGGATTGGCCATACTTATTTCTTGTCTGGGGTTGTTTGGCCTTGCGGCTTTTACTGCCGAAAGAAAGACAAAGGAAATCGGTATCCGCAAGGTAATGGGAGCCAGTGGATGGAAAATAGTCAGGCTTCTGTCAGGAGATTTTGCAAAAATGGTTTTGTTGGCAATACTGATTGCTTTGCCTTTGAGCTTTTTCATAGTTCAGGAATGGCTGGCAAATTTCGCTTTCAAAATAGACCTGGAATGGTGGTTCTTTATCGGAGCCGGTGTACTGACTTTGCTGATTGCCTTGCTTACCGTCAGTTTCCAGTCCATCAAAGCGGCGATGATGAATCCGGTGAAGAGCTTGAAGAGTGAATGACAAGAAGTCGGATTGTTGATTTCGGTTTTTTGGTTTTACGTCATCGGTAGGAGGACGTAGGACGACGTGGCAATCTCAAATGAGTACAATGATCTAATAAATTCAAAGTAAATAGAATCAAGAATTAGGAAACAAGAATAAAGAGAGGCATTCCCTACTTTGCTATTTTCCAACTATATAATCTTTCAGTGTTAGAAAGTGCCAAGGAGAACGAGTCTTTCCAACTTCTAAATCAAGAAAACCATGCTAAAACATCATCTTCTTCTTATCTATAGAAATCTCAGAAAAGACAAAAGTACTTTTCTGATCAATCTAATTGGGCTTTCCACCGGCCTTGCAAGTGTCTTACTCATTTTTCTCTGGGTCAATGATGAACTGCAAATTGACAAGGGATATGCCACGGATTCACAGCTGTATCAATTATTGGAGAACGTAGATCAGGCTGGGGGAGTGATTACACGGGAAACAACGGCTGGACCCACCGCACAAGCATTGAAAGATGATTTTCCTGAAGTGGAATATGCTGTTACTTCCTTTTCCAATAACATCAACAGTGATGTTCTGTCATTTGACGAAAAGGATATAGCCGCTAGAAAGCTGTATGCCAGCGCTGATTTTTTTAAACTATTCCCTTATAACATCACTCAGGGGAATAAAGAAAATGTTAAATCGGAGCCCAACACCATCGTTATATCTGAAAGTCTGGCTGTCAAACTTTTTGGTTCCTCTGAGAACGCGGTCGGAAAAGCAGTAAAGTGGGATCATGAGAAGGATTTGAGTGTTGCGGGAGTGTTTGAAGATGTGCCTGCCACAGCATCCATGAAGTTTGATTTTGTGATGTCGTTTGAGGATTTCTGGATTGAAAACGAATGGGTGCAAAGTTGGGGAAATACAGCGCCAACCACTTTTGTGCTGTTGCGGGAAGCAACTGATGTGAATGAATTTAATGCCAAAATCAAGGATTTTGTAAAGACCAAAACTGAGGGAAACGTCACGCACAGGTCCCAATTTGTTACCAAATACTCAGATAGGTATTTACAAGGAAACTATGAAAATGGAGTGCAATCAGGCGGTAGAATATCCTATGTGAAGCTATTTTCCATTATTGCTCTTTTTATTTTAGTGATTGCCTGCATCAACTTCATGAACCTTTCCACCGCCAAAGCTTCCAAGCGGATCAAAGAGGTGGGGATTAAAAAGGCTGTGGGAGCAAAACGTGGAGAGTTGATTTTTCAATATCTGGGAGAGTCCACTATGATGGCATTTCTGTCGCTTTTGCTGGGGTTGTTGCTGGTTATTTTGCTTTTACCCCAGTTCAATACCATTACCGAGAAGCAGCTTACGCTGGATTTCAGTCCTATGTTGATTATGGCTATCGTCACCATCGTTTTGATCACAGGACTAATCGCCGGAAGCTACCCTGCATTGCATCTTTCCGGTTTTAGTCCATCAATAGTTTTGAAGGGGAAAATAAGCAGTGCTGGGGGAGAGTTATGGGTTAGAAAAGGACTAGTAGTATTTCAATTCGCGCTTTCCGTGATTCTAATCGTTTCTGTGTGGGTGGTGTATTTGCAGATAGAATATATCCAGACCGAAAACTTGGGATATGATAAGGACAATGTTTTACTGATCAGTAAAATAGGAGAGCTTGCAAATACAGAAAAAACGGAAGCTTTTATTTCTGAACTGAAGGCTGTGCCTGGTGTAGTGGGTGCTACCAGTTCCGGTCACGATATGACAGGCCACAATGGAGGTACTTACGGGATACAGTGGCCAGGCAAAGATCCGAATGACAAGACGGAGTTCGAGCGTATGGCGGTCAATTACGGTATGATTGAGATGATGGGGATTCAGATGAAAGAAGGAAGGATTTTTTCCGATGAGTTTGGAACAGAGTCAGAAAGAATCATTTTCAATGCAGCAGCCATCGAATTTATGGGAATAGAAGACCCGATAGGGAAGGTGATCAGTTTATGGGGAGACGATAAGGAAATAATTGGCGTGACAGAAGATTTCCATTTTGACTCGTTTCATGAGGTGGTCAAGCCATTGTTTTTCTATTATAGTCCAGAGAGTACCAACTTGGTGGCAGCTAAAATCAATGCTGGTGATGAAATGGAAACCATCAAAAAGATAGAGGCTTTACATAGCACATTCAATCCCGGCTTTCTATTGGATTATCGCTTTTTGGATGAGGATTTTCAAGCGCTATATGTCTCGGAGCAGCGTGTGGCTACCTTGTCTAAGTATTTTGCAGGAATAGCCATATTGATCTCCTGTTTGGGGCTGTTTGGCTTGGCCACATTCACAGTAGAAAGGCGGGCCAAAGAAATCGGAATCAGAAAAGTATTGGGAGCAAGTGAGCTGAAAATCGTCAGTATCTTATCTGGGGACTTTGCAAAAATGGTTTTGTTGGCAATACTGATTGCTTTGCCTTTGAGCTTTTTCATAGTTCAGGAATGGCTGGCAAATTTCGCTTTTAAAATAGACCTGGAATGGTGGTTCTTTATCGGAGCCGGTGTACTGACTTTGCTGATTGCCTTGCTTACCGTCAGTTTCCAATCCATCAATGCTGCGCTGATGAATCCGGTGAAGAGTCTGAAGAGCGAGTAGAGAGTATTTAGTAGCAAGTATTAAGACATAAGATTTAAGATGTTAGAATCAAGAGACAAGAACAAAGAACCAAGAATTAAGATTTTTGTGTAAAAAGTAATAAGGCTGGAGCTAAGAAAAAGGATTTACGAATGAGAAGAGACTTCGACTTCGCTCAGTCTGACACAGTGAGCCATCTTACGATATTAGAACCCGGAATCTTCGAATTTCAAAATTTTCCAATCCATATAAAATGCTGAAAAACTACTTTAAAATCGCCTGGAGGAACCTTACCAGAAGTAAGGCATTTAGCATCATCAACGTTGCAGGGCTGGGCATCGGAATGGCTTCGGCTATACTGATCTTGTTATGGGTACAGAATGAGACAAGCATGGATCGGGAACACCCCAAGTCCGACCGGATCTATATGATGTACAGCAGGGATACGTTCGGCGGCGGGCTATGGGCTTGGAACCGTACCCCCAAAATATTGGCTCCTACGCTTGAAAAAGACTATCCGGAGATCGAGGAAGCAGTCAGAGTTACCGATTATGCCGATTTCCTGATTACTGTAGGGAATAAAAAACTGAATGAGAATGGTGTCTTTGTGGATCCAGAATTTTTCGATGTATTCGATTTCCCCTTGCTCGAAGGCAACTCTTCTTCCGCACTGGATAATCCCTATAATATCGTGGTCACGGAGGACTTTGCTCGGAAGCTTTTCGGCACAGAGAACGCCGTGGGACAGACCGTCAAAATTGATAGTGCCGATATATTCACAGTTACCGCAGTATTGAAAAACCTGCCCAACAACACCCGCTTCCAATCCGATTACTTCCAGATCGATTATATTCTTCCGTGGTCTTATATGACCAAATTGGGTAGGGACGATGAAGATTGGGGAAATACCTCGGTGGATACCTATGTTTTACTGAGTGGAAACGCATCGCAAGAATCATTTGACCAAAAAGTCAAAGACATTAACAAGGAGCACACCAATGGGGAATCAAGCACGGAAGTGTTCAGCTATCCGCTGTCACAGGTGCATCTTTACGGCAAAAGCGAAAACGGTCAGTTGGTGGCCGGGCGAGCCATCACGGTACGCTTGTTTGCCTTCATCGCAATTTTTATCCTGGCAATCGCCTGTATCAACTTTATGAACCTCAGTACAGCCCGGAGTGAAAAACGAGCCAAGGAAGTGGGACTCAGAAAAGTGGTGGGTGCGGGCAAGGCATCGCTTGTAACACAGTTTATCGGAGAAAGCACACTAATTGCCTTTATTGCCGGACTGGTGGCTCTTCTGGTTGTCCAGCTTGTCCTACCGCCCTTTAACACGCTGGTGGACAAACAGCTTTTCCTGCCATACGGTGACCTGGTCTTTTGGGCACAATTACTCGGGTTTACCCTGTTTACAGGTCTATTGGCGGGAAGCTACCCGGCTTTTTTCCTTTCCTCGTTTAGCCCGGTTAAGGTGCTGAAAGGTACTTTCCACTTGGCAAATGCGGCGGTCAATCCCCGTAAAGTATTGGTGGTACTTCAGTTCAGCTTTGCCATTGTGCTTATCGTCTCCACCATCATTATTCAGCGTCAGATCAGCCATGCACAAAACAGGGAGCTGGGCTATAATAGAGAGAACCTCATCTACGTGAATTTACAGGGCGATATTGACAAACGATATGAGTCCATCAAACAGTCGTTGCTCGGCAACGGCTCGTCCCTTGCGGTGACCAAATCCATGAGCCCCATTACGGAACAATATAGCAACAACTGGGGCTATTCCTGGCCGGGAAGTACTCTGGAGGCTTACAAGCTTACTTTCATAAAATTCAGTACGGATGCCGATTTCGTGAAAGTAATGGATACAAAACTGGTAGGAGGAAGGGACATAGACATCCACCGGTTTTCGGGCGATTCTTCAGCCATCTTATTGAATGAAACAGCCGTAAAAAGAATGGGATTGGACGATCCCCTTGGGCAGATTGTATCTAGGGGCGATGAGAAATACACCGTCGTCGGTGTTATCAAAGACTTTATTTTTGAGTCTCCTTATGATCCGGTCAAGCCCTTGATGGTCATGGGACCATCTTCATGGTTTAGCGTCTTGCATATCCGCCTCAATCCCGATCAGCCTGTTTCCCAAAGTCTGGCGTCTGTCCAAAGTGTTTTTGACCAGTTTAACCCAAACTTTCCCTTTGAATATCATTTTGTGGATGAAGCATATGCCAAGAAGTTTGATGAAACCATACTTACTGCCAGGCTGTCCATGTTGTTCACCATACTCACCATTGTCATTTCTTGCCTCGGCTTATTCGGTCTATCGGCTTATATGGCAGCAAACCGGATCAAGGAAATCGGTGTGCGGAAAGTATTGGGCGCTAGTGTGGGAAATATCTCCATGTTGCTGTCCAAAGACTTCTTAAAGCTCGTTGGCATAGCGTTTCTCCTATCAGTTCCGGTGGCTTGGTATGTCATGGATCAATGGCTCGATAATTACCAATACAGTGTGGGAATAGAATGGTGGGTGTTTGTAGTCACGGGTACTGTGACGATGCTCATTGCCCTGTTTACGGTGAGTTTCCAATCCATCAAAGCAGCTCTCATGAATCCGGTGAAGAGTCTGAAGAGCGAGTGATAAAATGTAGGATTGTTGATCTCGGGTTTTTGGTTTTACGTCATTTTGAGAAGAACGTAGGACTACGTGGCAATCTCAAATGAGTACAATGATCTAATAAATTCAAAGTAAATAGAATCAAGAATTAGGAACCAAGACCCATGATTTGTACAAACAATTAAGATATTAGATATGCTATATCACTACCTCAAAATTGCAACCAGAAATCTTTGGCGAAATAAGGTGTTTTCGTTGATCAATATTCTAGGTTTGTCTATTGGAATGGCGGCGTGTCTTCTAATTTTCAGGTATGTGAATTTTGAGCTGAGTTATGATGAGTTTCGCAAACCTACATTGTACCGCGTAACAAGTTCAGCATTCCTGAACGGGGAAATGGTAGAAAATCGGGCCCAAACCGCTCCTGCAATTGCTCCCGCAATGCAAAGGGATATTCCAGAGGTAATTCAGGCGGCCAGGGTAGTCCATACTGCCCCATTGATGTCAGATCCTGTTATCCAAGTGGGTGATCGCAGTTTCCATGAGGAAAGAATTTACTATGGTGATTCTTCTTTTTTGGAGATGTTTTCGTATAGGATGGTGCAAGGGAATTCTGGCAATGCACTGTCAAAGCCAGGCTATGTGGTACTGTCTGAGTCAATGGCCGAGAAATATTTCCCCGATCTTGACAGGATATTAGGGCAGTCTATCACTTTTTTTATGGGAGATAGAGGTCAGACGCAGTTGGAAGTCAGTGGGATTTTTGAGGATATTCCACACAATTCCCATCTTAAGACTGATTTTATCATCTCGTTCAATTCAATCCCCTGGAATCTCGATGAAAACTGGGATTGGGGAAATTTTTACAATTATGTCGAAGTTTTGTCAGAAAGTGATCCTGAAGTTGTAAGGAGCAAACTCTATGATATATTGGAAAAATACAAGGGAGAAACATTAGCCGAATGGCGAAAGGAAGGGTATTATCAGGAATTTGACCTGCAGCCCATCCAGCAAATACATCTGGATTCAAACTTGGAAGCGGAAGCGGAAGTAAACGGAAGCCGTCGGACCGTCTCGTTCCTTACACTTATTGCCGTTTTTATATTGATTATTGCCTGGATCAACTACCTGAACCTGATGACTGCTAAGGCAATAGAACGGGCCAAGGAGATTGGGATTAGAAAAGTGGTTGGATCAAACAGAGCGCAATTGATCTTCCAATTTATGTCAGAATCGTTTCTGGTCAATTTGATAGCAGCGGTATTGGCAATTGTGGTTTCACAGCTTTTGATGACTCCGTTTCAAGCACTCACGTTGGGATACTTTGCCCCGGTATTTGATGCAGAACTGGGAATAGGCATCTTAGGCTTGTTTTTGCTAGGGACTTTTTTTTCAGGAATTTATCCGGCAGTGGCTTTATCGTATCAACCTGTCCAGATGATTAAAAGGAGTCTTCCAAACTTCAGAAATGGAGTTTTGTTGAGAAAAGGCTTGGTTGCATTTCAGTTTGCCACATCTATTGCTTTGATAGCAGGAACCCTAGGTGTACGTGAACAGTTGGTCTTTATGCAACAACAGGATATAGGGATGAATATAGATCAGGTCCTTATCGTGAAAGGGCCGGGCATCAAGGATTCTACTTATCAGAATCAATTGAATTTTTTTAAAAGCGAAGTGCAAAAGCTGCCCATGGTGCAGGAAGTAAGTGTATCATCCAATATTCCGGGACAACAATTGGGCTGGGGAAGGGCCTTTTATCAACCTGCGGAGCCCGAAACCAGAAAAAATGTGAATATCATCGCTGTGGATGAAGATTTTTTTGGATTATATGATACTGATTTCTTAGCAGGCCGAAGCTTTTCGCATGAGTTTTCTTCTGACCGAGGAGCCGTCATTTTTAATGAAACAGCCATTAGGCAACTGGGATTCAATAGCCCAGAAGAAGCGGTTCAACAATCGGTTATCTGGGATGAAGCAGATAATGATCAGCACTCGAAAGAAATTCTTGGGGTAATCCGGGATTTCAATCAGGAATCTCTTCACAAAAAAGTAGGGCCTATTGTCTTTGCTCTGAAAGAGTACCTGAATGCTCCATGGGCGGGGGAATATTATTCTCTCAAAATCACAGCTGCTGATTATCCAAAGACATTAAAACAAATACAAAGTAGCTGGGAAAAAGCATTTTCAGGAAGTCCATTTGAATACTTTTTTCTTGATGATTATTTCAACAGCCAATATCAGTCGGACAGGCAGTTTGCAAAAGTTTTCAGTCTGTTTGCCAGTTTGGCAATATTGATTGCATGCTTGGGGCTTTTCGGCCTATCTTCTTATATGACCATACAGCGTACCAAAGAAATTGGAATAAGGAAGGTATTAGGAGCAACTGTCTTCACTGTGGTAAGCATGCTTTCCAAGGATTTTCTGAAACTAGTGGGCTTTGTCAGTATAATTATCCTTCCTGTCATATACTTCTTTATGCAAAAATGGCTACAAAACTTCGCCTATCAGATGGAGATCAGCTGGTGGATGCTGATTCTTCCTGTGGTACTGGTCTGGTTTATGGCCCTGGTGACCGTCAGTTTTCAATCCATCAAAGCAGCGCTGATGAACCCGGTGAAGAGCCTAAAGAGTGAATAACGACAGTTGAGTACATTAATGATGGTGAATCTAACTAAAATAGTATGTTAAGGAATTACATCAAAATTGCTTTTCGCCATTTGTGGAAGGATAGACTTTATTCGCTGATAAATATTTCCGGACTTGCAGCAGCTACCCTTTGTCTAATCCTAGCTGTGGTCTATTGGAATGATGAGCATAGTTTTGATGACTTTCATACCAATAATCCAAATCTATACAGAGTCACCACAACGTCCGTTGAGAAGCAAGGTGCTGATCCAAAAACAGTAGGAGTAACAGGACAAGTACAAGGCCCCGCATTTAGAGAAGCTGTCCCTGAAGTGAGAAATTATTCCCGGGTAATGGGCGGTGAGATCTACAATGACATTTCCACCGATGAAAAAACACTTCGTTTAAAGTCTCTTTTTGTAGATGATAGTTTTTTCGATGTCTTTAGTTTTTCTGTAATACACGGTGATAAGCAAACCGCTTTAAAGGAGATTAACTCCGTAGTTATATCTGAAAGTACAGCATTACGGCTTTTCAACAGCACCAATGTAGTAGGAGAAGTACTACAAATGAATTCCGACCCTTCTTATCAAAGATTGAAAAAGCCACTGGTGATTTCGGCTGTGGCAAATGATCCTCCTAAAAACTCCTCCATACAGTTTGACATATTACTTCCATTCAATTTTCTTGGACTATCTTTTGAAGACACGAATTGGCTAAATGCTTACTTGGGTACTTTCGTGGTTTTACAACCAAACTCTGATTTGGAAGAGGTTAAACAAAAGTTCAACCGGGTTTTTGCAACCTATGCCAAAGAGCAATTGTCACAAAATATAGCCCGATACGGGTTCGATTCTGAAATTAACTACGGCCTGCAAAAAATCACTGAGGTTCACCTGCACCCCCTTTTGGGTATCAATGATTTTAATGGTGAGAGCGGAATCGGAAATAGTAGTAACCCTATTTATTCTATTGTTTTTTTAGCTATTGCTTTACTTATCTTATTAATGGCGGCAATCAATTTCATAAATATCAGTTTAGCCAACTCCTTGAATAGAGTTAAAGAAATTGGTATCCGGAAAATAGCAGGAGGGAATAGAGGTCAGATTATCTTCCAGTATCTTATTGAATCCGGTTTGCTCTGTGGTTTTTCATTTATTATTTCTCTTTTAGCATTGGATATTCTATTGCCGCTATTCAATAATCTGACTGGTAAGCAGATTGTCTTCTCAGAAATATTCGGGACGCAATTGATCTTATCTCTTGTCTTGATTTTTGGTTTTATCATTTTACTGACGGGCTTTTATCCTGCTTTTGTGCTCTCTAATTTCCGGGCATCTGAAGTGTTGTATAATAAGCTTCGGTTGGGAGGCAGGAATTTGGTAGGTCGTGGATTAGTGGTTATACAGTTTTCTTTGGGTATTTTTCTGCTTATTTCCTCCATTGTTATTCATTCGCAGATGGAATATATACGAACCAAAAATTTGGGGTATAATCCGAATCAAATAATCCAAACCTCAATTACAGGAAATAGAGATTACGAAGCTGTTTGGAGACTGTTGAAAGAAGATCTGTCCCAAGAATCAAGCATAGAGTCGGTGTCTTCTGTCCAAACTAGTTTTTCGGGGAATGTAAAAGTTGATGATCAAAAAATCGAATCTATATTCCAAGCTATAGGTGAAAACTACCTGACAGCTGTGGAAATACCAATCCTTCTTGGGCGTAATTTTTCTTCCGATTTCCAAACTGATTTTACTAATTCCGCAATTGTGAATGAAGCTTTTATAAGAGAAAGCAATTTTAATAACCCAATAGGTAAGACAATAAAACTGAATGAAGCGGAAGCCTACAGTGAAGCAAAGGCAATCATCGGGGTAGTAAAAGATTTTCATTTTGGCTCACTAAGAGAATCTATTAAGCCGATGGTGCTATCAATGTCGCAAATCCCATACGGTCAAATCGTAGTGAAATTTGAAAAGTCAAGAGGGCAGGAGGCTATTGCAGCTTTGGAAAAGGCTTACAAAAAAGCGATGCCGGATGCCGTTTTTGAATATGACTTTTTGGACGAGTTGAATGCCCAAGAATATGTACAAGAGCAGCGTTGGCAGAAAATAGTAAACACTGCTGCATCACTAGCTTTTATAATCTGTTGCTTTGGTTTATTTAGTATGGCTCATTTATCTGCTAACCAAAGGATAAAGGAAATTGGAGTTAGAAAAGTTTTAGGGGCGACAGTCTCAGAAATCTTAATTTTGCTTTCGGCTAATTTCCTAAAACTTATTCTCATTTCATTTTTAATAGCTGCTCCCATTGCGTGGTACACTTCGAATTATTGGTTACAAGATTATGCGTATCGAATCGATTTGACATTCGGGATATTTGCTTTTGCAGGATTTGCTTCATTGGTAATTGGTGCAACTACCATCAGTCTCCAGGCGATTAGAGCTGCACTTATGAATCCGGTGAAGAGTCTGAAGAGCGAATGAGTAGCAAGGCATCAAGTATTAAGAAGAAAGAGACAAAAATAAGCTAGAAGCAAATGTCAAGAAGCTAGAAATAAGAGACTGGAGAGAAGAGATAACGATAAAACTTCCCAACTTATAACCTTCCGCCTTTTCATCTTTTCCTATCTGCCCGTTCACGAACGATTTTGTTCGAAATTTTCCTCAATATAGATGTTAAGTAGTCTATAATAGTCGGAAATGCAGATTTGCACTGGCACAAAACTCGCCAGTATAGATTGAATCACTCCCGATAATCATGCTACTCCACAACCTCCTCCTGATCTACCGAAGTTTTAAAAAGTTCAAAAGCACATTCATTATAAATCTGGTTGGACTCTCCACCGGACTTGCATGTACACTTCTGATTTTTCTTTGGGTAAGGGATGAACTGAGTATGGATAAGTTTCATGAAAATGATAGCCGTCTGTACCAGGTGATGGAACATCGAATATTGGAAAGTGAAATCGGGCTATCTACTAGGACTTCAGCTTTGACTGCTCCAACCCTTGAAGAGGAAATACCAGAAGTGGAATATGCCGTTACCTGTTTTGATCTTAAGGATTATACACTTTCCGTGGATAACAAGGATATTCAGGCTGCCGGCCAATATGTGGGAGAGGCTTTTTTTAAAGTTTTTTCTTTTCCCCTTATACAAGGGAATGAGGAGCACGTGCTAAATGATAGAAGTTCTATAGTGATATCCGAGTCCCTGGCGAAGAATCTATTTAATACGACTGACGCGGTGGGTAAAACAATAGAATGGCAGCACGAGGAGCACTACCAAGTGACAGGAGTTTTTGAGGACGTGCCCCAAAATTCCTCGATGCAGTTTGATTTTGTGCTGCCGTTTCGAATATATATGGAAGATGCCGGGTGGGCTTCCCGCTGGCGAACTGCCTGGCCGCTTACGTATGCGCTTCTAAAGCCTGGAACCAATGTGGATCAATTGAATGAGAAGATTGCTGATCTTATTGAAAGGAAAACCAACGGTGAAGTCACCCATCGTATATTATTTGCAGCCCCTTACTCCCAGACTTACCTCTATGGCACCTATGAAAACGGCAAACAGGCTGGTGGAAGAATAGATTATGTGAGATTATTTTCAGTGGTTGCTGTTTTTATACTCTTTATTGCCTCTATCAACTTCATGAATTTGTCCACGGCCAAGGCTTCCCGGAGATTGAAAGAGGTGGGAATTAAAAAAGCCGTAGGTGCCGGGCGCTCTACCTTGGTTCTTCAATACCTTGGAGAATCTACACTGATGGCAATGATTTCGCTGGTCGTAGCCATTGGATTAGTGGTATTGCTTCTTCCCCAATTCAATCAAATTACCGGCAAACAGCTTTACCTGCCCCTAGATTCATTTCTTATCCTGTCCTTTCTCTCGATTACTTTGGTCACCGGACTAATAGCGGGAAGCTACCCGGCGTTATACATCTCGGCTTTCAATCCTGCCAAGGTACTGAAAGGATATGTGGACAAATCAGTAGGGGAACTGTGGGCCAGAAAAGGTTTGGTTGTAGTACAGTTTACCTTATCTATTATCCTGATCGTTGCGGTATGTGTCGTTTATAAACAAATAGAATTTGTCCAGAACAAACACCTTGGATACAATAAGGAGAATGTCCTCTATTTTAACAGATTGGGATCGGCAGAGAATTTGGAAACATTTCTTTCAGAGATCAGAAAATTACATGGAGTGGTGGGGACTTCCAGCATTGGCCACGATATGACCGGGCACATAGCTTCTACGCAAGGTGTACAGTGGCCTGCCAAAGCTCCGAATGATATAACTGAGTTTGAGATGATGCCAGTTAATTATGATATGCTGGAGCTACTGGGAATAGAGATGGTGGCAGGGCGAACATTTTCCAGAGAATTCGGTACGGATTCTGCAAAGGTTCTCTTTAACGAAGCGGCAATTGAGCACATGGGAGTTACTGATCCGATAGGTAAGGGTGCCAAGGTGTTTGGAGAGGAACGGGAGATTATAGGTGTTGTGAAGAATTTTAATTTTGAATCACTGCATTCAGAAGTGAAGCCGGTAGTAATGTGGTTAGCTCCTCAGAGGACCTCGACCATTGCAGTCAAAGTGCAAGCAGGTAAAGAGCAGGAAACTATTGACCAGCTTAAATCGCTTTTTCAGACATTCTATCCGGGGTTTCCTTTTGATTTCCAATTTCTGGATGCAGAATACCAAGCTCAATACATAGCAGAACAACGGGTGTCTGTACTTTCCCGGTATTTTGCAGGAATAGCCATCCTGATTTCCTGCCTCGGGTTATTCGGTTTGGCTGCCTTCACAGCCGAAAGAAGGGTTAAAGAAATCGGCATCCGTAAAGTTTTGGGTTCCAGTGAATGGAAAATCATACAATTGCTGTCCGGTGATTTCGCCAAAATGGTATTGGTCGCCATTTTTATCGCATTGCCCTTAAGTTATTATTTGACTTCGAATTGGCTGGACGGATTTGCCTACAAAATAGACCTACGATGGTGGTATTTTGTAGGAGCGGGGGCGTTGACGATGCTGATAGCCCTGCTTACCGTCAGTTTCCAATCCATCAAAGCAGCGCTGATGAATCCGGTGAAGAGTCTGAAAAGTGAGTAGATTAGTATCAAGTATATAGACTCTAGAACCAAGAACCAAAAGACTAAACTTATCTAGCTATGCTCCGACACAACCTCCTTCTGATCTTCCGAGGTTTCAAAAAGGATAAAAGCACTTTCTTTATCAATCTAATTGGCCTCTCTACCGGTCTTGCTTGTGCTCTTTTGATTTTTTTGTGGGTGAGGGATGAAGTGAGTTATGATCAATTTCATGAAAATAATGAACGGCTTTATCAGGTGATGGTAAATAGGCAATCCGGAAATGGAGTTCAGACAGAAGATTTTACACCGGCATTTTTAGCAGAAGCTCTGGCTGAAGAAATTCCAGAAGTAGAAATGGCTGTTACAACTGCATCCATACAGGGCTTTGAAGACATTAAGCTTTCTATTGCTTATGAGGATGTGATCCTAAAAGAGAAGGGAAGATTCGTAGGAGAGGATTTTTTCAATATGTTCTCCTATGAGTTGATCAAGGGAAATCCCGGGCAGATACTGGCCCATAAAAATTCTATTGCGCTATCTGAAACACTTGCAATCAAGTTGTTTAAATCTATCGAAAATGCTGTGGGAAAGGTGGTGACGCTAAAAGCCAAAGAAGAGGGATATGTGGTGTCCGGTGTTTTCAAAGATTTACCGTCAAACTCATCCCAAAGTTTTGATTTTTTAATCCCTTGGGAAGCGTATAAAGGGTATCTGCAGCCACAATGGTATGATTGGGATGAGTTGTTATATCGAACCTATGTTTTGTTGTCGGAAGGTTCAGATCCTGACCTCGTCAACGAGAAAATTGCTGGTTTCATTAAAACGAAGTATAAAAACTCTCCAGATGAACTATTTATAAGACCCTATTCCTCCGGATACCTGCATGGGAAATATGAAAATGGCGATCAGGCAGGTGGACGCATTGAATATGTGAAATTGTTTTCAATAATAGCTGTCTTCATTTTGGTCATTGCATCAATTAATTTCATGAACCTCTCCACGGCTAAGGCTTTCAGCCGAGCAAAAGAAGTGGGCATCAAGAAATCGATGGGAGCAGGAAGAAAGATATTGATTCTTCAGTATTTGACCGAATCACTGGTAATCACCCTATTTGCGCTTGTTTTGTCCATAGCCGTAGTGCAACTTCTTCTGCCTCAGTTTAATCTATTGACTGGAAAAAACCTTTCATTGGTTTTTGACTTAAGGTTGTGCATGGCTATTTCTGGAGTTGTTGCTTTTACCGGACTATTCTCCGGAAGTTATCCAGCTCTTTATCTTTCTGGATTTAATCCTGCACTTGTTCTAAAAGGGAAATTAAAAACCGAAAAGAGTGAGGTTTCTGTTCGCAGAGGATTGGTGGTGTTTCAATTTGCCCTATCTGTACTATTTATTGTATCGGTAGTGGTGGTGTACAAGCAAATCGATTTGATCCACACAAAAAATTTAGGATATAATAAAGACAATGTGATTTACTTTGATTCAGGAGGATTTAAGGGAATTGATCAGGACTTAGCGTTTATTTCAGAGGTGCGAAATATTCCCGGGGTATCCCATGCTTCTGGTACATCGGAGATTATTGTTAATCCGGGTGCTATTTTTACTGGAGTTAGTTGGCCCGGCAAAAATCCGGAGGAGGAATTTGTATTTCACGGCGCTGGTGTCATGGAAGGAATGATAGAGCTGCTTGGGATTGAAATAAAAGAAGGCCGCTCATTTTCTTATGATTTTCAATCAGAAAATGATCAGCTAATTATCAATGAAGCCGCTTTGGAACTTATGGGGTTGAAAGATCCCGTAGGCCAGGTTATAGATTTTTATGGCAATGCCGAAATAGTGGGTGTCGCGAAAAACTCCCACTTCCAATCTCTTTATGAGGAAGTTAAACCCTATGTTTTTTTATTGGAACGTGGAGCTATGCAATTTATGGTGAAGCTCAATGCTGGAAATGAACTGGAAAGCCTGTCAAAGATTGAAGGAGTCTACAGAAAGTTTAATCCTGGGTATAACTTTAATTTTAAATTCCTAGATCAGGATTATCAAGCCCTATACGCGGCAGAACATCGTGTTGCGGAACTTTCCAAGTATTTTGCAGGCATCGCGATCATAATCTCCTGCCTAGGATTGTTTGGACTTGCAACCTATACCGCGGAAAGAAGAATCAAAGAAATAGGTATTCGCAAGGTTCTGGGTTCCAGTGAGTGGAAAATATGGACTCTTTTGACCGCTGACTTTGCAAAAATGGTGTTGGTCGCGGTTGTTGTCGCAATACCTATAAGCTACTATGTGACTAAAAGTTGGCTGGATGGGTTTGCATTTAAAATAGATTTGGAATGGTGGTTTTTTATCGGAGCAGGCGTACTGACTATGCTGATTGCCTTGCTTACAGTCAGTTTCCAATCCATTAAAGCAGCGCTTATGAATCCAGTGAAGAGTTTGAAGAGCGAGTAGAGTGAATTAGTATCAAGTATATAGATTCTAAATCATCGAGTCAAGATCAAAGATTTTAGATAACAAGAGACTGAAGAATAGACAACCAGTTAACCCTTAACCTTTAACCTTTAACCTTTAATCCTTTAACTTTCCAAAAGTTCAACCTTCTACCCATGCTAAAAAACTACCTGAAAATTGCCTGGAGAAATATTTTGCAGAAAAAGCTGTTCTCGGGGATAAATATAATAGGACTGGCTGTGGGGATTCTGACTACGCTGTTTATTTTCCTGTATGTAGCGGATGAGGTGGGGTATGATAAATTTCACACCAACGCAGAAAATACCTACAGGATCCGTCATAACTACTTTATGGCGGATCAGGATTATGATTGGCATGAAACAGCTGTGCCCTTGGCCGAAAAAATGCGTTATCAATTTCCCGAAGTTGAGTACCTGACAAGCACCACAGCACCATTTGATTATTCTTTCCGGTATGAGGACAGCATAGTGGATGAGATTAGAACCCTTCATGCTGATGGCGAGTTCTTTAATGTTTTTGATTTTAATCTTTTGGCGGGAAATCCACAAACAGCACTGGTTGAACCTAACTCAATTGTAATCTCCGAAAGTACTGTGCCGCAATTGTTTGTGGATCAAGAAAATGTATTTTCTGAGCAGGCATTAGGCAAAACGCTTATTTTGGATGGGGAAGAATATACGGTTACCGGTGTTTTGCAAACCCTAGTGGAAAAATCCCATCTACAGTTTGATGCTATCGTATCCATTCATGGACTGATAAACAATGGATATAGTAAAGAAACCTGGTTACCTGCCGGTATTGTGAATTATGTGGTTCTAAAGGAAGGTTCTGAAATCGAGTCGGTTAATTCAAGGTTTAAACAGATTGAAGAAGCGTTCCTATGGCCTCAGCTAAATAAGCATTTGGGAGCATCCATAGCCAAATTGGAAAACAACAGAGCTCAATATGGCTATTATCTTGAGCCTATTCTGGACATTCATTTGGTAAGAAATGGAAACCTGAAATACATCCTACTATTTTCCACGACAGGTTTTTTAATCCTTTTCTTGGTCATCATCAATTTTATCAATCTATTTATTTCAAGCGCAAATAGCCGAATAAAAGAAGTAGGTATCCGAAAAACGTTGGGAGCTGGAAAAAATGAGCTTGCAAAGCAATTCTTTGTAGAAGCTACCTTGCTTTGTACCATCGCTTTTATATTGGCACTAAGTGCGGTACCGTTAGTGATAGGCCCGTTCAATAATTTTGTAGGCACAGAGTTAAGTTTAGCTGAATTCAGCACCCCTTATTATGGTTTTGCACTTTTGGGGTTATTGATAACTATTATACTTTTTTCATCTGCCTATCCTGCATTTTACTTAGGTTCAGTCAAAACGATTAAGGCTGTAAAAGGCATTGGGAGTGGCAAACAAAGCGAAAGTAAAAGCGGTGTTCAAAAACCTTTTATTGTTTTTCAATATGCTGTTAGCATAAGTTTGGTGATATGTTTTATTACCCTTTTTGATCAGTTGGCTTACTTGCGGGAGAAAAACCCCGGCTTTGCCAAAGAAAACGTCGTAGTGATGCCGGGAGCTTATTCTTTTGAGGGAAATCGTGATGTTTTCAAACAAAAACTCACCAAACTTTCAGCGGTGCAAGCTGCTTCATTTTCTTATGCAGTACCCGGAAGTAGCTTTGACGCATTAAGTCTGTTTAGAAAAGAGGGAGAGGATAAGGATTTTCAATTTCATTGGATGAATGCAGATTATGATTTCCTTCATACGTACGATATAGAGGTATTGGAAGGCAGGGGATTTTCTGAAGCCTTCCCAACCGATACTGCCGCGGTTCTACTGAATGAAGTGGCAGCGGCTCAGCTAGGGAAAGATGGACTTATCGACAGCTACCTTACCAATCATTTTGGAGAGAAAATCAAAGTGATAGGGGTGATTGGGAATTTTAATTTCGAGCACTTCAAGAATGAGGTTAAACCTCTGGCCATTGCCCTTTCCCGTAAAGATTCATATGAACTTTTTGTCTCTGTAAAATTGAATCCAGGCAATCCCCAACAAGCACTTAAGGAAATAGAATCTTATTGGACCGAATTAAATAACGGAGCTTTATTTAGGTATTCTTTCATGGATGAGCGTTTGAATAATCTCTACCAAATTGAAGAGAGAACTGGTAAGATCATAGGCTTGTTTACTGTTTTGGCTGTTATAATCTGCAGTTTAGGGTTGTTCGGATTGATTACTTTTTCTGCTGCCAAGCGTACCAAGGAAGTTGGGATCAGAAAAGTGCTGGGTGCCTCCGAATGGGAAATCACCTATTTGCTTTCCAAAGAATTTCTGCTGTTGGTTTTAATAGCCTTTGGAATTACAGTTCCCATTACATATATGGCACTGGAAAGTTGGCTTCAGCAGTTTGCCAATAGGATAGAAATAGAGATGGGCACATTTTTGATTTCAGGAGTGGTTATTTTGCTGATATCCGGTTTGATCCTAAGTTTTCAGATTATTAAAACAGCCCTGAAAGATCCGGTGAAGAGCTTGAAGAGTGAGTAGCATACGATGGCAGTTTCCGAAAAAGTCAGTTATCATACAATCGGTTTAGCTTTTACTCCATCAGGTATTCTTCCATATTGTTGGGATGGACTATGTTTGTAATGGCTTCGGGATAGTTTGTCGTAAAAGTCTGGGGAAAGCGGACTTTGCGCTTTTCCGACCACTTTAACTCAAAAGCATGCAGGCTGTCTGATGTTTCTTCGATAAGATCTATTTCTTGTTGTTGTGTTGTACGCCAGAAATACAATTTTGCCTCCGTTTTTTGGTATTCGTGGTATTTCTTACGCTCTGAAATGAAGAAATTTTCCCACAGTGACCCTACATCCACCCGGTTATTTAATTGCCCGAAATTATTGATTACTGCATTCCTTATCCCAATATCATAAAAGTAAACTTTCTTTCCTTTTTTGATCTCATTTCGCACATTTCTGCTAAAAGCAGGCACAACGAATACCACATATGCTTTCTCCAGCAATTGGATATATTTTTCTATTGTGCTATTGTCCGCACCAATCAATTGTCCAAGTTCATGATAAGAAACCTCACTTCCAACCTGTAAAGCCAGGGCTTTAACCAGTTTCTCCAATAATGCGGGTTTCTTTACCTGCTCCAGTATTAGCAGATCCCTGTAAAGATAACTTTCAGCCAATAGCTTTAGTAATTCAATTTCCTCTCCGGGTTTTACTACTATTTCAGGATAATACCCGAATAGTAAACGCTGGTCTAACAGCCGCCTTTCTTCCAATAACCCATGGTGTTTACACATCTCTGGAAAGCTGAGGGGGAAAAGCATAAACTCATATTTCCTTCCTGTAAGTGGTTCGTTGACACGGTTTGCGAGTTCGAATGCGGAGGAACCGGATGCAATGATTTGTATTCCTTTCAACTGATCAGTGATGATTTTGAGTGTTAACCCTATTTCTGGAATCCGTTGTGCCTCGTCAATAAATATGATTTTATTTTCGCCGATCAGAGCCTTAAGTTTTGTAGAAGTTGTGTTTGATAATAGCTCTCGGGTATCCGACTCATCTCCGGTAAAATATATCCATGGCTGGCCAATTTCTTCCAACACTGTTTCTATCAACGTTGATTTCCCTGCTTGGCGTGGCCCGAACAATAAGATGGCTTTTCCTTTAAACAAGCGACTTTTAATAGTGTTTTCTAGGTATCGTTTGATCTGCATTTCCAATTAAATTTTCGTCATCGGCTTTAAAATTTCCCATAATAATCCGGAAATAAAATCTAAAATTACCATAATATTATTAGATTCAAACCAAAAAATATTATAGTAATTATTGATTTAAATCGAAAATTGTTACGGTTATTTATAGGACAGCTCCTTTTTCAGTAGCTGAAATCCTGAAGAGAAAGGATGCCTAAAATCAGGCAAGGTCATTTGGTCTTCGGTCTTCCATTTGATTATCCATTTTAGTGACGAAGTATCGTATATCTATGATTATTAGGTCTGTATGAATTAATGCGCGTATTAGAATTATGACTGGGCTAGCCAAGAAAAATCCCTGCACGACAGTCGTCGGGACAGGCATCCGGTTTGATCCTAAGCTTTTAGATTATTAAAACGGCTATGATAAACCCGGTGAAGAGTTTGAAGAGTGAATGAGTAGTAAGTAGCTAGTATCAAGATTATAGAGTCAAGATCAAAGATTTTAGATGACAAGAGATTGAAGATTTGAGAAATTAGAGTTTTTTCAAAACTTATGATTTTCCAATTCAAATAACATGGCAACCAAGACAAACCTGGCAACCTTTAGAATAATGAACTCCGAAAGCTAAATAATGAAGATTAGACAACCAATTAACTTTTAACCGATTAACCCTTAACCATAGTCTGAAAGTATCAAGATCATCACTCAAAAACAGTATAGGGTCATTGGCTTTTATTCCAATAGATCTTAAGGTTTTTGGTGGATCTTCCGGATGCTATCAAGTCCAACCTGCCATCTCCATCCAAATCTGCAGCCTGTAAATCCTCGCAGGCCATTCCATTTTTGTCTATCCACATTTCCTCATATTCGGAGAAGGACCCGTTTTTGGGTATAAAAAGTTTGATGCCGAATTCTCCGGCTTCGTTTGGTAAGCGCCAACCCACTGCGATTTGATCCGATCCCAGACCTAGAAAATCACCAACTGCAAGCGCATGTCCGTCCTTGAGTTGCGTGTGAAGGATATTTCTTTTCAGCTCTTGTGACTGTAAGTTTTGATCGAAACCTTCATAAGCAACGAGTGTGGTGCCATGCATGGGCTCTATAGTAGTCAAAAAGTGACTTTGACCTGATCTATCTCCAAACCGAAGTTCACCCACACTTGGACTTGTTGGAAGGTTGATAGGCTCTTTTTTCCAAGTCGATTTAGTAGAGGTTAAATAGGTTATTCCTTCTTTGCCTCCCAGAAGGATAGCATCTGTATTTCGACTTTCCACCACCTCCAGATTATGTGTCAGGTGCATGCTTTCCTCTATTACCTGATAAGTCCAATCGCCTGCTGGATCGGCCGGAAAGTCATAAGCAATGACTTTGACTCCAGCACCTTCTCCGTTTGCATTTCCTCGGCCGTGCAGGGGAACCACGATCAATTGGGCAGAATTACCAGACTTTACCCAGCGCATTCGATGTGTTGTAGGTTCGTGGTGTAGTTGTTTTGAAGTCCAGATTTGAGTGGGGTCATCTGGTTGAATGAGGTAAAATACTGCTCCAGACTTATCAGTAACAGAAGTTTCTCCAGGATTCCATTGGGCACCAACAGCTACTTCGACTTTTCCGTCTCCATCAATATCTCTTGCGGCAATACAGACATTATCCGAGTTGGTAAGATTTTCTGCCATCACATGCTTTTTCCAATCCCCATTTCTGTACCAAACAAAAGCCTTTTTATCCGCCAAAAGGATATCATCCTTGCCATCGCCGTCCACATCTCCGATGGCCAATCCGTAGCCAATAGCTATTTCGGAATCAAGAATTTGTGGCTCAAAAACAGGTTCTTTTTGAGTCAGAATGACAAATGACAAGTAGAAAATGGGAATAAAAAACATGATTTTTTGGGCTGTTACACTTTAAATATAAGGGATTTAGGAAGAAAATGGGAGGACTTGATATTTTATGAAAAATGAAAGAAAGGTGCTGAGGTTAATGTATATCCCGTAAATTGGATATAGTAAGTCTAATATCTCAATGTCAAAATTATTGAAGTCTTCTTACTTTTTTCCTCTACAAGTCACTATTGATGATAGGGAACCGACTACGTTGGAAGAAGAGTTTCGGAAATTGGGAAATATAATCATTCATCGACAGCGATTGGCAGTAGGCGACTATCTTTTTGACAAAGACTTTTTGATAGAGAGGAAAACTATTCCTGATTTTTGCACTTCCATAAAGGACGGACGATTGTTCAAACAGGCTGGAAAACTGATTAAAAGCCAAATTCCTGCATGTATTATTTTAGAAGGTAAAAAGAGGGATTTTAAGAATACGGAATTTTCCTCACAGGCTCTTCAGGGAATACTGCTCTCCATGTCTCTGGCATTTAAACTTCCGGTTTTACGGACTAAAAACACCAGTGAAACGGCCCAGGTAATGTTGCAAAGCTTTAAGCAACTAACAAGGTCTGGGCTGGGAGAACAAAGGTTTTATCCCAGACCTGCCCTCGTGAAAAGGAGGAAAGACCTTCTTTTAGCTCAAAAAATCCATATTCTGGAAGGATTTCCAGGGATAGGCGCAGATAAGGCGGAAAGGCTTCTGATAAAATTTAGCAATCTGCGTGCTGTATTTACTGCCAGTGATGAAGAGTTGCTGAACGTTCCTGGGATAGGGGAAAAAACTGTAAATTACCTTCTCGAAATTTTGAAGAAATAAATGGGTTTCCTGACATTCCTAGTGCTAGGCCAAATCTCGGCGCAGTGTCTTTCTAAAGTATTCTAAGAAGAGTAAAATATGCGATAATTCTTACTATAGTCTTGGTTAATAAGGCCTATTATTTTTACTTTTCCTCTTTAGAATTTTCAGAGGTTTGGCTGTTTTCGTCAATAATGATATCCAATTTATCAGCCCTTTTGTGATCGCCTGCCCAATCATATAATTTGGAGGCCTTTTCACCGGCTTTCTCCACCAAACCAGTCTTGTCCTTTTTGGCTAGCCAGCCGATGAATTTCCGCATAAACTTGAAATAAGGTGACATCAGCAAGGAAGCTAGCACAATAAGTAGCCAGCCCAGCGGCACAAATGGCAGCACTAGCGAAACAATTCCTGCAATAAAAATAAGGGTAGCAATAGTTGGAATTATAAATTTTCTCACTGTGAAAAATTGTTTTGTCCAAGAGTAAAGATGTGATTTAGATATAAGAACAACCAACAGATTAGATATGAAATTAGTTGAAATTTATTTCTGGCCAGCCAGTTCGATCCCATTCAATTTCTTTGATGATCAATTTTGACCTTCCATTGTCATGCTTATCGTAGCCATGGGCTACAAAGAGTGTTTTTCCTTCAAAATCATAAACTGCGCAGTGCCCAATTCCTGCAAAATCCTCGGTCTCGGCAGCAATAATACTTCCTCCTCCGGCATGCATGGGTTTACCTTCCTGATCAAGGTAAGGGCCTCTTATGTCTTTGGATCTGCCTACTATTACTTTGTAGGTGCTTTCCAGTCCCCTGCAACAGTAATCAATAGAGGCAAATAGATAATAATAATCGTCTCTACGATATATATAAGGCGCCTCTATCGCGCCGTTTCCGGCATTGCTGTCAGGAGGGCCAAAACTCCGTTCTCTTTTTGCTATACCATACCATTCCTGCGGCTCGGCCAAGGAAATCATATCAGGGGCTAATTTGACTAGTTTCAAGCCTCCCCAAAAAGAACCGAAAGACAGCCATCCAGTTGTCTTGCTGGCTTCATCCTGATCAAAAAACACATTTGCATCAATAGCATTCCAAAAATCTCTTCCCGGGATAGATTGTACGATCATCCCATGATCTTCCCATCCATAATCCGGGCAGGATTGATCGAGGGTTTTATTGGTCATTACTCCTATAGCTGAAGTGTTTTTGCCAAAGGCAGAGGGAGAATAATAGAGATAATACAAGCCTTCGTAATACTGAATGTCAGGTGCCCAATAGCCACCCTTGTATCCCGGAACAATATCCTCTGTCACCCAATCTAAGTTTCTGGGCACGGGATTGATCCTGGTCCAATGCTCCAAATCATTACTTTTGGCAATTCCTCCTCCAGTCACAAATAAGTAATAACTACTGACCTGTTTGATCATTACCGGATCATGGGCAACAAAACCTTTGGAATCATCTGGAGTACGTTGCGCTTGGGCAACTCCTAGTGAAGTGAAACTGAATAGGAAAAGGAAGGTGATTTTGGGCAGGAATGACATTGGAAACGTAAGAGTTAAGGTTAAAAGTTAAGAAAGAGCAGTCTTTGGATACTATTACCAACAATGAGTTCTTCTACCATTTTGAAATCGGTAGCAACTTTTTCATCTGTTTATATTTTCTTTTCAGTGGTCATATGGAATCTCGCATGGTAGATAATCATCCGAGTTTGTATCGCCTTCGACAAGCTCGATTTCATCTTCGGTTATTTTGAAGTGAAGAACAGGAATGAAATAGTTTCCTCCAAAATATACTAAAATGTGCAGCATCCCCAACGTAGAGCTTGTCTTTGAAAAGTAATTTTACTTTAAGTAAATGCTATCACAATACCTTTTTGCAAGTGATGGTGAATATCAGTTAGGCTTCTCTAAAGCTTGACTGTTTAATTTCCACAACAGACTGAGTGAACTCATCGTGCTTTTTTATAACTCAAGGATCTTTGCCCACTGGCGAACAAAATTGTTCGATGGATATGTTGCGTTAAGTAGCTTACATGTCAAATCAAGCCAATTTGAGGGGTTTCGAATGGCATGGAAATAGAAAAGTAGCGAGTATCAAGCTTACCTGCCTCCCGTAGGGATGGCCTACCGAAGGCAGGAGCCTAAAACCTTTCAACAATAGGATCATGTGGAAAAATTACGTTACGCTTTCGATTAGAAATTTACTCCGTAGTAAGACCTCTTCCTTCATCCATATTGCCGGGCTGAGTATTGGGTTAGTTTCCACCTTGATGATCCTTTTCTATGTTAATTTTGAGCGCAGTTATGAGGATATACATTCCAAAGCTGATCGTATTTATCGCATCACACTGGATATTTACAATGGAAATGAATTTGTACTTAATGATGCCCAGATCTACCAATTGGTGGGACAGGAGTTAAAGGAGCAAATGCCTGAAGTTGAAGATTATGTGCGGATGTTTCCAATGGAACCTATGGAGTTTAAAGCTCCTTCTACCAACGTAAAGAGCTATGAGTCCAAAGTATATATGGTAGATGAGTCTATACTTGATATTTTTTCATTTGATTTTGTAAATAAACAAGCTATCTCCAAGTTTTCTGAGCCTTATAAGGTGATTGTTTCTGAAACATTGGCTAATAAATATTTTGGAAAATCTGATGCAGTAGGTGAGATACTCCACTTTCCTTATGATTCCACTCCGCTGGAAGTAGTGGCGGTGATGCGGGATTTGCCGCAGAACACTCATATGAAATATGATTTGCTGATCTCCCATGTGACGCTGCCTATCTTCGAAGGATGGTATGCTGATAATCTTTGGAATGCTAACAACGAGTTCACTTTTCTTTTGATGAATGAAGGGGTCGATCTGATCGATTTTAATCAGAAGCTGGTGAAATACTCTAAGGACCATGTGCAAATCAAAAATGAGATTGTTCTTGCAGAGCCTATTAAGGATATTCATTTGTATTCAAATAAGACTTATGAACCGGAAGTTAATGGCAGTGCCCAGACTGTTAATTTCATGTTCTTGATAGGAATACTGGTGATGGTTTTGGCTTGGATCAATTATATCAACTTGTCCACGGCCAAAGCAATGGATCGGGCAAAGGAAGTTGGGGTCCGAAAGACGATTGGTTCGAGTAAAATGCAATTGATCTTGCAATTTTATAGCGAAGCATTTTTGATCAACTTGATTTCAGCGGCAGTTTCAGTTATCCTATTCTTATCACTTTTGCCGTATTTCAAACACTTCAGTGGTGTAGATCTTTCGGTCAACCACTTCGGAGAACTCAAACTCCTATTTTTAGTGATGGGATTGGTGCTTTTTGGGACCTTGATCTCTGGGTTTTATCCCGCTATAGTACTTTCTGGATTTAGACCCATGCTTGTCTTAAAGGGTAAATTCAGTAATACCGGCAAGGGGGTAGCCCTCAGAAAGAGCTTGGTTTATGTGCAGTTCATAGCATCAGTGGTCTTACTATGCGTATCCTTTGCGGTATTTAAGCAAATGAAATTTCTCAATTCTCAGGACTTGGGTGTAGCTATTGACAACACCTTGATTATTCGCACTCCCCAAAGTATGAACTTCGATTCCTTGCATACTAGCCTGATCCACAAATTTGAAAGTCTGGCTGAGCAAAGTAGCTGGGTGAAGGATGTCACCCAAGCCGGATCTGTGCCCGGATCAGAAATTAAGAATATGGGTTCTACGATTATTAGGAAACTTGGAGAAGATGAGAAGGAGGGAAGTTACACCTATTACCACTACAGTATTGATGATAATTATCCCGAAGTAATGGGACTTGAGTTTTTGGCGGGAAATCCCTTAGAGCCTGAGACTCCTGTCGAGCAGGTTTTAATCAGTGAAACCACTAGGCAACTGCTGGGTTTCAATTCTCCTGAGGAGGCTATAGGTCAGAAAATTTCCTTTTATCGAACGAGTAAGCCCTCCGTGATTCACGGAGTGTTTAAGGATTTTCATCAGCGCTCTCCCAAGGAAGCGTACATGCCTCTGATTCTATGGAAAAGTGATGCATCACCTAATTTCATTATCAAACTGAATACGCAGGATTCTCAAACGGCTGTTGCGGGGCTGGAGGAAATTTGGCAGCAAGTGTATCCTGATTTCAGCTATGACTATTATTTCCTGAATGATATGTACAATTCCCAATACCATCAGGAACAGCAGTTTGGAAAGACAGTCTTGTTGTTCACGTTTTTGTCTATTGTGATTGCCGGCTTAGGCTTGTATGGTTTGTCAGCATTCATGGTGCAGATGCGTACCAAAGAGATAGGAGTCAGGACGGTTCTTGGAGCATCCAAACCCTCTTTGATGTGGATTCTCTCCAAAGGCTTTCTTGGAATAGTCGGATTGTCTGGCCTGATAGCTATTCCCATTTCTTACTTTCTGATACAATCCTGGTTAGGGAATTATGCTAACAGGTTTGATTTAAGCTTAGACTTATTTGCTATCCCTTCGATTTTCATTCTGTTGATCGCAATGCTTACCGTAGGAAGTCAAACCCTTAAATCTGCCTATGCTAATCCTGTAGATAGTCTGAAAAGTGAATGAATAGTTAGTAACAAGTATCAAGTAGCAAGAGCCAAGAATCAAGATATAGTATTACACCCTTCGATCCCGATAGCTATGCGGGACGCGCAGGGTGACACTTTAGAACCACAACACATGCATCAATAACTACACACTTAAACATCTAAATCCATGAGTCACATCGCCATTCCAATCCCAAACCTTCCAGGGAAACAAAACATTGATATCCAGGTGATCATCAACAACGAGGTAAAGTCGCTACATTATAAAGTAGAGCTATTCTATTGGGATGATTGCAAAAATCCCACAGCACACAGAGCAGATTGCATTTCGGAAATGCTGACCAAGCATGACCCAAATTGGACAGTGTATTACATAGGAGCTCCCACGGATAAATTTGTGCCCATCACATTTGTAGATAGAGAGAGCAAGAAGTGGATGCAGGTGAGATGATTGATTGCAGATTTCGACTTTGCGGGTGACGGAGGAGCGCGGCAATCTCATTTAGGATTAAACACTTCAAATTAGGCCAGCATAACAAAAATAAAGTAGTTAACAATGCCTTTAGTAGGTAGGAATCTTGGTTCAAGAGCCAAGATATTGGCTTCTCAAGTTTTGAATCAGATAATTTGTAAAAAGGAAAAAGAAGGCAAAACCCTTAGTATGGTAGATAGCAGCTGTAATAATGAATATCGAATGCTGGATGTTGAATATGGAAGGCGAGAGTCAAGAATCAACCTTCTACTATTCAAATCTTAACTAGGATCTAAAGTCCTGAAAATGCTTATTTATCCGCTTGCTTGGCATAGCCAAATACTTTTTGGAGTAAGGGGGAAGATCGAGCTGAGATGCTTTCCCTGATTTTAAGTTCTTCCTTAGCTATTTCCACAAATAGGCCATCAATCGCTTTTCTGGTCACATAGGCCGTGAGATCGGTGTCCACTTTTTTCACAAAAGGAACCTTGTTGTATTTGGTCATCACATCCTCCCAGTATTTTGTGGCATCTGTTTTCTTCAAACTGCCATCAATAATCGGCGAGAATTTCTCAGTGAGCGCGGGAGAAGTTGTGGTATTGAAGTAGCTGGTGGCGGCATTGTCATCTCCCAAAAGAATGTTTTTTACGTCACCAATACTCATTTGCTTAATTGCGTCCGTGAAGATAGGTTTAGCTTCCATGGCAGCATCTTCGGCAGCGCGGTTGACACTAGTGATCACCTGATCTACCATGTTGTCCAAGCCCATGGAGCGAAGCGTTTTCTCAATATTTTTAGCTTCTTCAGGAAAAAGGATTTTGACATCAAAATTTCCCAAGTACCCGTCTTTCGCCCCCAGACGCTCCGCACTGATTCCTGTGGCTTTTTCCAGTGCTTCTTTTAGGCCGGAGTTGATTTCGTCATTACTTGGGATTTTGATTCCCTGACCCATAGCACCGGTTATGGATGTGAAGTTTGTCAGTGAAATCAAGAAAATGGTGAGAATAAAATAGAAGGAAGTTGGGGTCTTGTGTTTCATGAGGTGGATTATAGAAGGGATAGTCTTTGAAGGCTACCAAATCAAAAGTGTGATTAAACTTCCAAACGTATTGATGTCGATACGGTTTTAAGCTGTAGAGATTTCTTTGATAGACTGATAAGTAAACTTTAGCTTAGGATCTTGACTTTCTAAGCTATGAGGCTTTTGTGCTAGGCTTTATAAAAGACTTTCAATTACCTCGGGAAAATGCTTGTGTTCCAAAGCGTGCACTTTCTTGGCTATGGTGTCGGGTGAATCGGAATCGGTGATCGGGGTGGAAGCCTGGAAAACTATTCTTCCTTCATCGTAATTTTCATTGACTAGGTGGATAGTGATTCCTGTCTCGGTATCACCTGCGGCTTTTACAGCTTCGTGCACAAAACTTCCATACATACCCTTTCCTCCATACTTAGGCAAAAGAGCTGGGTGTATATTCACCATTCTATCTGGAAAAGCTCTGATCAAATCAACTGGGATTTTTAATAAAAAACCTGCCAGAATCACCCAATCGATATTTTCTGATTGGAGTGTCTCAAGTAAAATACCAGCATCCATTTCCTTGCGGGTAAAAGTAAACGTGGGGACTTCAAATTTCTTTGCCCGCTCCAGTACAAAAGCTTCTGCCTTATTGGATGCTACCAGCGCAATTTCTGCTTTTTCAGAATTCTGGAAATGAGCCATGATTTTTTCGGCATTGCTACCACTTCCGGAGGCTAAGATTGCGAGGCGTTTCAAGGTGTTTTGATTTAATGAGTCGCTGCGAAATTAAGGGAAATCTCCCGTAGCGCTGGATAACCTTTGAGGTTTTTTTAACCTCGAAGGTTTTTGACTTATCATTTCTCGCGGCGACGCAGCGACGCAGGGGCAAAGCGGAGTGTTTTTAAGAATTGAAGATTGCGTTTTAATCTTTCCCGCAAAGCAGCAGAAGCTCAATTTGATTTTCAATAGTTGATTTGAAAAACCTTAGGTTCTGTTTGGTATTTACCTTCTAAAGTGTTGTCTTGAGTTCAAGACAATTATTGGTTGAAAATGTCCTGAACTCAAGACAATTTTATACTGACTCTTCGATCCCGATAGCTATGTGCGACGATAAGTTAAACAAACTGACAGCTGCGACTGCGACTGCAAACTGAATACTAAAAACTACCCCCTCACTTGGCCATGTCCTCTTACAATCCACTTGTAGCTACATAGTTCTTTCAAAGCCATTGGGCCACGGGCGTGAAGTTTTTGGGTACTGATACCGATCTCTGCCCCAAGTCCGAATTGAGCGCCGTCGGTAAAGGCTGTGGAGGCATTTGCGTACACAGCGGCAGCATCCACTTCAAGAAGGAATCTTTCAATGACTTCTTGATTTTCTGCCACTATAGCCTCAGAATGCTTGGAAGAATAAGCAGCGATATGGTCTAGCGCTTCATCCAGATTAGTGACGGTCTTAATTGCTAATTTCAATCCTAAAAACTCAGTGCCAAAATGAGACTCTTCAGCTAGGGATATTAGTTCATTGCTGTCCAAAACAGCAAGAGCTTTTTCATCTGCGAAAATCTGAACCTTGCTTTCAAGCATTGGCTGAATCATGTCATTCAGGACAGGGAGATGGACTTCGTGAATCAACAAACAATCCAAAGAATTACAGACGCTTGGCCGGCGGGTTTTGGCATTGAAAATAATGTCTGCCGCTTTCTTCAAATCAGCGGATTTATCCACATACGTATGGACTATTCCGGCACCTGTTTCTATTACAGGCACTTTTGCATTTTCCCGTACGAAATTGATTAGACCCTGCGAACCCCTAGGTATAATGACATCTACGAAGCCAACTGCTTCCAGAAGCGCTTTAGTAGCAGCCCGATCTGCGGGTAAAAGTTGGAATGCTTCGGTTGGCAACTCATTAACAGCCAATATTTGATGGATCAAACTCATAATAGCTCGATTGGAATGATCTGCATCAGAACCGCCTTTTAGCACTAAACCATTCCCTGACTTCAATGCCAGGGTGAACACATCAAACGTAACATTTGGTCGAGCCTCGTATATGATTCCTATCACTCCGAGAGGCACGGTCGTTTTTTCCAGAGAAAGACCGTTTTCAAGCGTTTTGCTTTCCAGTACATGATGTAATGGACTTGGTAATGCACTTACCTGGATTATTTCCCCTGCGATATTTTGGATCCTTTCTTCAGTTAGCAAGAGCCTATCGTACATAGGATTGTCCTTCTCCATTCGATCCAAATCTTTTTGATTTTCTACAAGGAGAAAGTCGGTGTTTTCCACAGCCGAAATTGCCAGATTGTGCAACACCTGATTGACTTTCTCATTACTGAGACCGGTCAATTTTCTAGCTGCTTTTTTTACTCCTTCAAATATATGTTGGTACTCAGTCATGATCGAAAATATAGAGGTAATCGTAATGTATTAATGCTTTTTGGTTCTTTTGGCCAATTCTTTCATTGGCTATTTTGGAAGAATACTCCGCACGACCAAGACCGATTTTATGTCCGGACTCATCACGAATTAGCAAGATGTCTCCTTTGGAAAACTCGCCTTCTAGATTAATAATTCCAATTGGCAATAAACTCCTGATTACCTCTGCGGTAAGGGAGGTTTTCGCTCCTTCGTTGATTGTAACTTCTCCTACATAATAATGCTCGCCATGTGCCAGCCATTTCTTAGCACCATGCTTGGCTTTTTGCGGCTCAAACCAGGTGCAGCGCAAGGTTTTGTCTGCAAATTCCCCCAGGACGTTTTCCCGGTTGCCGTTGGCAATAATTACTTGTATGCCCAGATCGGCCGATTTCTTTGCCATTGCGTATTTGGTCAGCATGCCGCCACGTCCGAAAGATGATTTGGACGCAGAAATAAATTTAGACACTTCAGGCATGTTGGAAGCTACTTTTTCTATTAATTCGGAAGTTGGTTCTGACGGGTTTCCTGTGAAAATCCCATCCACATTGGTCAGCAACATCATGGTGTCCGCATTGATCATTGCAGCGGTGAGGCTTGCCAATTCGTCGTTATCTGTGAACATTAGTTCCGTAATCGTAACGGTATCATTTTCATTGATAATCGGCAAAATACCTTGGGCAAGCAATGCTTGTACACAATTTTTCATATTGAGAAAATGCTTTCTATCACGAAAATCCTCCTTAGTCACCAAGATCTGAGCAATGTGCTGATTATGCTTTTCGAAGAAGTTTTGATACTGATTGATCAGTCGAATCTGCCCGGTAGAAGCCCAAATTTGTTTCTTGAACACGGGATTGAGCTTATCAGGAAGTGGAATGTATTGTCTTCCAAAGGCCACAGCTCCGGAGCTCACCAGCACAATTTTCTTTCCTAGTGACGACAAGGTCTGAATTTGTGCCACAAGCTTCTCCATGCGTTCCAAATCAGGAAGTCCGTTTTCCTGAGTCAATACATTTGACCCGATTTTGATTACAAGTAATTTGCTTTCTAGCATTGTTGAAAAATTTGCCTGAAAATAGGAAAGAAGGGCTGGAATAGCTAAAAAAGACCTTAGAAGAAAGAATAAAGGGGACTTGATTATGCATTATTTCTCATTCGATATTTGCTATTAACTTCAAAATAGTGAATACCGAACGCTGAATGTAGAACAAGGAATTTACAATAACCCCATACTTAACGTCCCCACCAGCATCAAGATCTTGGCGATTGCACTTAGTTGAGTAAAGTGATCTTTGCGGTCAGCAATGTAAATCCTATACATGAAATAGGTGAAAAAGATCCCCAATCCTCCAAAATACATGAAAATTATCGGGCGGTTTAGCTTAAATGTCACTACTAATATTGCGCAAACAAACAGGGCGGCAATCAGGAAAATAACAGCTTTTGTTTTACGGAATCCAATCACGATGGGCAAGGTGCGACATCCGTGTTTTCTATCGCCCTGTCTGTCTTCTATATCTTTGATGATTTCCCGAATTAGGTTGAGGAAGAAAGCAAAGATGGCGTAAGTCAATACCAGAAGTTCTGATTTTTGGAAATAAAAGGCAATTAAATAGATGGAGACACCTGTAAGCAGCGCAACGGCGAAATTGCCGATAAAAGGTTCGCGCTTAAGTTGGTTACTATACAGCCAAAGCAAAAATGCAGCGGCGAAATTAATCAATGCAATTGCTGGGCTTACAAGTAATCCAAGACCAATGGCAGTGAAATTAAGTACAGTATGAAGCAGGATTACCACACGTCTCTTAATTCCTTTGCCTACCACTACATTTGCTGGCCTGTTGACGTAGTCGATTTTGACATCGTAATAATCATTGATCATATAGCCCGCTGCTGTGATCAAGAGAGTGGAAATGACCAATAAATAGAGCTTATAGTCCTGAAGTACCGGCAAACCTGAATTGGTCTTTCCGACTAAAAAATAAGCTGTCATTAACTGTGCGAATCCCACCATCAGCAGATTAATAGGTCTGCTGATCCGAAATAGCCCTCGGATGGAGATCGTTCTGTCCACAGTCATGGTATTCATAGGTCAAAAATAGATTCATTTCCCGTCACATCTAGGAAAAAGGCTAGCTATCTGGAAATTAATACCCTTGCAAAGGGTAATGAATAACTAAGTAAGCAGCTCCCGTCCTAATTCTGGAATATATTGGTCATGGTCTCCTTCGCAGAAACCTATGTGGGAGAGCTTTTGATTTTCCACAGTTAATCCTTTGATTAAAAGTATTTCTCAATGGCTATGTCTTTTGATTTGCACTGACATGCAAGATATCAGTCCTTGAAGCCTTATGGGATTAATGAGTCGATATTTTCCTAAAGCTTTGTGAAATCTTGATGTTTCTGATAATAACCTAATAGGAATTGGTCTAGTATCTGGGATTTATTTCCCCATGTAGTCTATCCAACAAATTCAATTCTTAGCTGATCCAATAGGAGTTTTTTCACGAACTAGATTTAAAATAGGAGTATTGTCAGGGCAATTTGGCGTTAATTCGAATTAGGAAGGTATTTTAGCTGGACTTTACAGTTTGATAAGTAAAGCAGGTTTTCAACAGGGAATCTAGCAGTGAATTCATGAAATTGGGTATTGTCTCTAGCATATTATTTGTGATAATTACCTAAACTAACTGATGCAACACTATGAAATTTGAAAAGCAAGATCTTATATATGGTTTGAAAAGAGTCACTAATTATTCAGAAGGGCTGACCTCCTTAATTGCCGGGACCTATGTACTGTCACTGGCGGTGACGAAAAGGAACATGGCACTGAGAATTGCGCTCGGTATAGCTGGTGGTTATTTGATCTTAAGAAGTGGCTCTAAATTACATTCAGGGAGTTTTGATGATGAAATCTTATAATTTTTCTCAGGATTGTCTTTTGCTCCGTGAACCCTTATAAGATGAAATCGAGCATGACTCAAACGTCGCACAGCGGGATGATTATCAACCATGCGAGATTCCATCCCGTTTCCTTCGTCACGGGACAGGTTATGACCTATAAAAAACAAATTATATACACATGAAAAAATCCAATTATACCACATTTGTGTTAATGCTGATTTTCTCGGCGATTTCAATGTACATCACGATGTATTTTAATACATACGAGTTTAGCCATGTCTATTTCAGTTGGACTAGGATGTACATGACTTTGATAGGAGTAGGAGGAATGGCAATTATTATGTTCCTATTCATGAAGGGTATGTATGTGAATAAAGTCAAAAATACAGCAATAATTATAGGCAGTTTAGCACTGATGACGGTAGCTACTTTTTTGGTTAGGCAACAAATCCCAATTGACGATGTCAAGTGGATGCGCGCTATGATACCTCATCACTCTATTGCTGTGCTGACCAGCAAGCGAGCTAATTTGTCGGATCCTGAAGTGAAAAAATTGGCAAGTGATATCATCGAAGCGCAAGAAAGAGAGATTGCTCAGATGAAGAGGATGATTGAGAGATTAGAAAATAATCAGTAATTCTCCAATTCTGCATACACATTTTCAATCATCCATTCAGAAGCTAGTAAATTACTGACGCTACTTACTGCCCTTTGGTATTTTTTTTATGTTGGTTACCGTGGATGGATTATTCATTCCTTAGTCCTTACCTTCCCATTTTCATCAAATATCACAGTCTTGGTCTCTGTATTTGCTGTAGTAAACTTGATTTCATAATAGGTAAGATCGTCCTCAATGAATTTTCTTATTTCATTGATTTTCTCTTTGGAAAGCATCGCATCTTCTTTAATCTTCTTGATTACCGGGGCAGGTAGATGCACCGAATCCATTTGATCAATAGTGCCGGATAGTAAGGTGCCATCTCGCTTCACCATATTAGTGTCACTTTCCTGCATAGATCCGTTCATTTCACTGTGATCTTCGTTGCCTTCCATGTGCCTATTGTCATTCTTATCATCACATGCAATGAAAAGCGTAACTATCATGGCTGGGTAAATTATAAGTTGAGTTTTCATGGTGGATAGTGGTTTGAAATTTAGCTTAAAAACTATTGCACTGATTTATTTCTTTTCGACCTCGTTACTCTGACTGTAGGCATTGTTTTCTTCATCTTCGGAACCGATTTTCTCTTGAGCATCATCTAGTTCGCTGCCTGGCACATCCAGACCTTCACCGCCAAAGTCAACTTTCTCTTTTCTCTGAAGTAATTGCTCATCATCTCCATCATCGTCTCTTAAGTTTGCGCTTTTTGGCCCTAAGGCCTCCAGGTCTTCTTTGGTTACTTCAGCTTCTTCAGCAAGTTTTCTAGTTGATTTATTTAATTGAGAGTCGGCTTGATTTGGTTTATTAGTTTTCATGAATATTACATTTGGTTTGTGCCAAATCGTGCAATCAGAATGCCTCATCTCATTATTTCCCTCTTTAAAAACTTGAAACTTGCCCATACGCTTTTATGGTAAGATTATTTCCTCTGTAGTTTGTTTTTACAAGTATTACTACTGCTAATCTCCTTACCTTCTGAGGATTATAATTCCCACTTTGGGTTAATCGACAGACAGCCAAAAACCTATATGCTATCCGGAAAAGCATGATGTAGCTGTGTTACCTAATAGAAGGTTCTTAATCAGCGAGGAAGCCTGGTTGCATTACTATTAGTTATTAGAAGACAATGTAGGTGTCCGATTGAACCTTAAAAAGTGAGTTTACTTCTGCTCTTGGACAAGTTTCAGTAGCATCTCAGGCTCGTCGGTGGTGATGAAATCCGGGTTTTGCTCTAGATACCATTTCAAGTCTTCTGGTTTGTTTACTGTCCAGGCATTTACTGTCAGGCCTAGCTCTTTGGCTTCCTGGATCCATTGAGGATTCTTTCTCAGCACATTGATATTGTAGTCAAACCCGAAGAAACCAGCTTCTTTTAGTTCAGCTGGAGTTTTGTCACCGCTGAGGTAAGCGACATTTGCATTTGGATCCATTTCAATAGCTTTCAAGCCGCCTTCGTAGCTGAAGGTGATGTAATCCACCCATTTCTCAGCCTTCATTTTCTTCACCGTCCTCACAGACTTTTCCGCCACTTCTATACTTCGTTCCACGGAGATTTTGGAAGGTTTTATTTCAAAAATCAATTTAGTGCCTTCCTGCTTTTTGCCTGCTTTAAGGTATTCTTCTACTGTAGCCAGCTTTTCTCCATTTTCATGTTTTTTGGTCAAAAGTAGCTTGTAAGTAGAGGTTTCGATTTCCATACCTTCGAAATCTGAATCATGATTCACAACCAAAATCCCATCGGAAGTCATCCAAACATCAAACTCAGATCCTTCGCAGCCTAGTTTTATTGCTGCTTTGAGTGAAGCAATGGAGTTTTGTGGCGTGGCTTGCGCTTTCCAAGCTCCTCGATGGGCTATCACTTTATTCTTGTGAAAGGAATTTTGTGCAATAGAAACAGAGCTAAGCATAAAAATGGCAAGAAGGGTAAATAGAATGGATCGCATGGAAAAGGATTTAGGTATTAACTGGCTTTCAAAAGTAAAAAATCAGAGGTTAAGAACTATCCCGCTCTTCAGAATTCATGTAAACTTCATCTTTGAATAGATAGGATTATAAGAAACATCATGGAAGCTGCTTTTCAACGTGCTTCACGTTCAAATATTCGCATAGGTGGGATTATCAAAATTGAGGTTGTTCCTTTTGAAAATAAATGTTATGGGCTGATTTTGTCAATATGAATAAGTCATTGCCCCTCCTGGGAAAGGCAATGACAATAAATTTATTCTGAGTCAAGCAAAGTGTCTATAAGGGCATCAATATCACGCAGGTGATTTTGAACAATGCCAGCACTATACCTTGAGCTTGCTGAGCGAGCAGTGCTTTGTATGATTTTTAATTCTGCACGAACAGCAGCACTGACGTCAGATCGGCTTTTTTCATCCTGGGTCATTAGAGAAGCAAGCCGCTCTACATGTGCTCGCTGCAGATTTCTACGAAATACGTCAATATCTTTTGTGCCCGAAAGTTCAGACCAAATTCCCTTTCTCAAATCAGACAACATCTGAGTCATAGAGTAGGCTGCCGAAGCATTCAGTGCTTGATTTTCAATCATGCGCTCTAATCTATCCATTCTAAGTACACTGCTCAACAATCTTGATTGAAGGGTTCCAATAGAAGATATTGCACCGCTTGGCTGAATGTTATTAAGTATTTCTTCTTGTAATAACCATTCAGGAGTGGTAAACACGTTTTCATTCAAAAACTTCATAGAATTAACCTGCTCTTCTTTGGAAGTAGGCGTATATGTGACTCCTTCTTGGTCAGTTGTTTTAAACTCCTCGTAAACACCACCGATATTGGTGACCACATGATTTGCAAATCGACTCCAAACTCCGATCAGTTCTCCATACAATTCCTCCAAATCCCCAAAGCCTTCCCCGGCTGTGGCAGTCCATTCAGCAAGATTAGGAGCTACGATTTTTAGATTTGCAAGGCCATAGGTACTTGCTTTCACAGCATCATCTCCCACTGATTCTGTTTGAGAGCTTGGGTCAAAAGAATTGCCATCTCCGAATAGGTACATTGGATCACCAGCCTTTTCCCTTATCCAGCTATTCAACGTAGATTTCTCAGCTTCTGGCGAATTAGCATTTGGGATATAGCGATACCCCCAGTTGATCGCATAGTTATCGTATGGGCCAAGCATTCTTACCCAGCGCACACCTTCATCACCAGGCTGAGCCACGTAGTTGTACCGAGTATAATCCATGATGGTAGCTGCCAATCCCCATTTTTGGGTGAAAGTAGCCGAACGCAAGGAATCAGTAGGGTAGGCATAGCTCGCTTTCATATTATGAGGCAAACCCAGTGCGTGACCGACCTCATGGGAGATTACTCTTCTCATCATCTCTCCGATTTCTTCATCTGGCGTATTTAAAGTTCTAGCCGAAGGATTTGCTGCCCCGGTTTCTAGCATGTAGCGGTTTCTGTAGGAGCGTAGATGATTATGATACCACACGATATCACTTTCTATGATTTCACCAGATCGGGGATCAGATACACTTGGACCCATAGCATTTCGGGTGGTGGTAGCCACATAGCGAACGGTGGAATATCTGGCATCTTCTGCACTCCAATCGGGATCCTCTTCCTTAGTTGGTGCATCCTTGGCTATGATCGCATTTTTGTAACCAGCAGCTTCAAAAGCTACTTGCCAATCTTCAATCCCTTCCCGGAAATACTTTCTCCATTTTTGTGGAGTCGCTGGATCTAGATAATACACTATAGGTTTTACTGGCTCTACCAACTCACCTCTAGCGTAGGCTTCTGGGTCTTTAGGTTCTAATCTCCATCTTCTGATGTAGGTCTTTTCGTCGGATTTGAGCGCTTCGGATCCATAATCAATTTGTCTTACCGTAAACCATCCCACACGCTGATCATGTAATCTTGGCTGCATAGGCTGCTTGGGAAGCAAATACATGGACTGACTCATTTCCATGGAAATTGTACCTGTTCGTGAATTCGAAGGGGGAGTAGAAGCATTGTATGTCATGTCATGTCTCACCTCGATATTTTCTGGATAGCTGGCCATTCGAGTAATAAAACTTCTTTCTCTATCCAGGTTTCTCACCTGATACTGTTTTCTCATAGAGGAAGACAGACCACTAAGTGCCGGGATATCCGAAAGAAATAAATCATTCACTTCGATCAAAGCTGCTGTCGAGTCAGAATTGAAGGCTTCAATTTTAAAAGTAGCCAAGATAGGATTGTAATTATTGGCTTCTACAGACAAAAAGATAGGAAGAGAATCAGCAGCTACATTATCAAATGAAATAGAGCGAAGGATGATGCTGTTTTGTATTCTAGACCAATGAATCACTTGTTCATTCGACTTAGAACCAGCAGTGGTATAGCCACCGCCAAGACCATCGCCTATTTTGGAAATACGACTTACCAAAAGCATATCAGTGCCCAAAAGGTCGAAAGGGACCTCGTAGTAGCTTTTGTCACCTACTTTGTGAACTGTAAATAATCCCTGATCCGAAACTGCTTCACCGGAAACAATTTCGCTATACTTTTTAAATGGACTCTTATTGGCAGGCTTTGCTGTCTGGCTTTGCGGAGCAGGTTCTGCTTGCGCATTTTTCTTGTTCTTTTTCTGCGCAAAGCTTGCCACACTAAACGACAATAGAAAGGCAGTTAAGAGTGTAGTGGTTTTTTTCATTCATTCATTGGTTTATGATTACAAAATAGCTGTAGAGGCAATAATAAAAAAGTGGCTGTCTCATATTGATTTTCATTATTGGAGACAGCCTTTTTTATTCAATAGAGGCCGATTTCAGGAAATCGGTCTCTATTTTTTTGACTACTGTTTAACTCTTTAGCAATAG
>NZ_JAYEEY010000028.1:0-58315 GCF_035156415.1 Algoriphagus persicinus | reverse complement strand
CTGACCGGATTCCTGCCATTTACAATACAGGGAATAATACGCTTCGTTGCTTATCTTTTTCATCCTGCAACATTATATATTTAGAACTCCTATATCAATATGGTTTTGTCGGACGCATACAAATGGATGAAGGTTTTGAATAACCTGCCTGAAAAACTGAAAGAATAAATACGGTATGGAATCCTACAGCAACCGAAGATCAAAACCGACTGAAAACTTTCCATTGTGACATTAATGCTCAACAATCAACCTACGGTCGGCAAACCTGAAATCGTCTATAGTTCTACTTTGGCAATAAAGGATTTGGGTATAAGCTTTAATCCTGTAAATATCCCTTTAAATAACTATTCATCCTGAAAACTTTGAACTACAACAGAAACCGACAACCTAGGCAAGAATACCAAAAAAGCAAAATCATTGAATTGAAAAGCTGAGGTAATACATTTATTGAAATCATATGCCAGAAAAAAGAACCGTAAGTATTATGAATAAAAAACATTTTTAACAATGCTAACTACCTTGATCCTTTTATTTAGTTGCCAATCAACTGATAAGAATTCGATTTTAGAGAAAAATAAAGAAGTTGTCTTGGAGTATCACAAAATTTGGAATGGGTGTGAAATTGACAATTTAGATGATATACTAACTTCAGACTTTGTTTGTCATTATTTAACAAGTGAAGAATGGACAGGCATTAAAGAATCAAAAAAAAACAATTTCAGACTGGAGAACAATCTTTCCTGATTGGCATGAAGAAATAGTTGGTATCGTTCAAGAAAAAGATAAAGTCGTAAACCGATAAGCCCAATTATAAAATTTAATATGAAATATTTACCCCTGTTAATTCTAATAGTACTTATCCTCATCCTAAGTATTTTAGACGTATCCGCTCAGGTAGAATGGTTATCTACTCCAGAAAGTATTAACCAATTTCGTGAACAAGTAGAACGAATAAAACCTGATTCATCAAAATTTGATGTTGATATTTATGATAAAACTATTCAATTAAAAGGTAGACAAGTGGACATTCGAATATATAATTCGGATGTAAACACCATAAAGCCTGGATTAATTTATGTTCATGGAGCTTGCTGGGTTGCAGGAAGCCTCAATAGTCATGATGAAATTTGTAGATACCTATCTAAAAAAACGGATGTGGTTGTAATAGCAATTGATTATCGACTAGCACCTGAAAACAAATATCCATCTTCACATAACGATGTCTATGATGCATCAGAATGGATATTTAACCATTCCAAAGAACTGGGAATTGATAAGAATAAATTTGCCATATCGGGTGAAAGTGCTGGCGCTTATTTTGCCGCAGCTACAGTCTTAAGAGCAATTGATACAGAAGACAGTCCTGAATTTCGGTTCCAACTTCTTGTTTATGCTGCCCTTGACGGGGGTGGGTCATCATGGACTGAATGTAAGGACTTATATTTTACAAGCAAAGAAGAAGTTAGAAGTAGATATGGCTCACCTCTCTGGTCTGATAATCTTACTAGGATACCTCTGACCTTTAATATTTTTGGTCAGTATGAAATATCAAGGGCTGAAGAAGAACTATATATCAGAAAATTAAAAGAAAATGGAGTGGAAGTTAAAAGCTTTATGTATAAAGACAACGGACATGATGTGGTAAATTGGGGTTCTGTCAAATCTGAAACAGACGCTCATTTAAAAGCTATTGAATACATAAAAGAAGGATTTGGATTAAAATAAAAATTCCTAACAATGTATAAAAGCAAATCGAGTTGGAATCCGTTTCTGCTATTATACTAAACGTCAAGCAAATAAAACTATCCGAATTGAAGAAAAAACTAAAGTCATTATCAATTATCAGCTTGATTATTTTGTCATCATGCTCTAAAGAATTGACATCTATTGGAAATCTGTCCTCCGCAGAAAAGGAAACGGTCTACAAAGAATTAAAAGATCTCTCCTACGGCACAGATGCGGAACAGGTCATGGATATTTACCTTTCCAAGCAGGCAAAATCCTTTGGTAAACGCAATTACACGATTGTCTTTCTCCACGGAGGAGGCTATTATTTTAGCGACAAAAGTCAGGAGGAAAGATACATCGAACCTTACCTGAGGAAAGGCCTGAATGTAGTCAATCTGAATTACCGTCTTAAAATAGGCGTTCCCCTGGCCACAGCTGATTTGACCCATGCCTTGAATTTTCTCAAAGCCAATAATGCTGACTATGGATTGAATTTGGACAATGTGATTGTGACAGGATTTTCTGCGGGCGCGCACATTGCGACCAATGTTGGCCTTGCGCAAAACAACCCCGAATATCCTTATAAACTTAGTGAAGGCATTGCGATCACAGGCATTATCAACTTTTCCGGCCCAGTGGATGGGTTGGATGTGGTGGAAAGAATATTTACTGAGCATGAGAATGAACAGTATAAAGCCGTAGGCCGAGCACTATTCTCCCCTGCCGATTATGAATCAAAAGAAAATATCGCCATCTATGAACCGATCACTTATTTTGACCCAAAAGATCTGCCCATTTTTCTCTGGAATGGAGGCTTGGATGATCAGATTCCTCCCGTGACTTTTGAAAAGTTCGTTTCCCTGCTATGGAAAAAGAAAGACATTCTACTCTTTATACCCCATGGAGGACATAACCCGACGAAGGAAGAATTGGAATATGCAAATATCGAGATATTTAAATTCTTGAATAATTTATAAAACGAAAGAAAATTCTGGATATATAGGGTAAATTGAAAATACATTCAGCCTCAGGCTAGCTAAATATTGATATGGCAGTTTTGGGCTTGAAAAAGTATTAATCCAAACCACCATTGATTAAATTTTTCAGGAGAATAAGGCAAAAATTACTAGAACAGGGAAACCTCAAAAGGTATCTGATTTATGCTATTGGAGAAATTCTATTGGTAATCATCGGTATTTTGATAGCGCTATTTATAAATGACTGGAGAAATGACTTGAATGTTCAAAAAACAGAAGCCTTGATCATAGAATCCCTTCATATCGAATTTTCTGCAGGTAATGTTGCAATTCAGGAATTCATTGAAATAAATGAAAATATCATTACCACCAATAAAAGTTTACTATCCTACTGCCTGAATGTTGAAACCGAATTTGATGAGCCTACTTTCGACAGCTTATTTTATTATGCAGCATGGTCAGAGAGTTTAAGGCTTAACCAAGGAGTGTTTAAAGAACTTCTAAACACAGGTAATCTATCCAAATTGTCCAATACCAAGCTTAGAGTTTTATTATCCTCTTGGGATGAACTTTTAGAAAAAGTAGGGAGATCAGATCAAGTGGGATTGGATTACCTCCAAGATAAATTAATGAATTATTTTGATCAGAATCTTTCCTATGCGATGATGTCCAAAGATGAGAAATTAGGATTGGGAAATTTGCAGCTAAAAGGAAGGGAAAGAAGTATAGATAAGATCAGCGTAGCAACAGATTTAGAGTTTGAAAATTTTATTTTCAATCAAATCTGGTTTACTCAGAGTAAGGTGAATAGGGCAAAAGAATTACTCGCCTTAAATATTGAAATCATAGACGAGATTCAGAAAGCAAGATAGGTAAACCATTCTACTGAAAACATATACATCAACCTACCATGGAAAAAGGATTTAAAAATATTGCTTTATTCTTTGCTGTCACTGCCGCAATTGTTCTCATTGGTTTTTTTCCCACCTACTTATCCCATTTTCCATATTTTGAAGGTTTTGTGGCCTTACACCATTTCCATGGTTTTGTTATGGCATTGTGGTTGGTGGTTCTCATTGTTCAGCCCATCCTGATCAACAAGAGGAAATACCATTGGCATCGCTTGATTGGGAAATTTTCCTACGTTCTCGTACCTATTATTGTGATTTCAATGGTGCTTGTGTATCAAAGGTCATTTGTCATTAGCGTCGCAGAAAATGGGACAGACCATATCAAGAGTC
Source organism: Algoriphagus persicinus (assembly GCF_035156415.1). NCBI lineage: Bacteria > Pseudomonadati > Bacteroidota > Cytophagia > Cytophagales > Cyclobacteriaceae > Algoriphagus > Algoriphagus persicinus. The sequence continues at coordinate 54,369 of NZ_JAYEEY010000028.1, read as the reverse complement.
TTTCCATGTTGTTTTTACCCCTGACGGATATTCTACCATTTACTGTTTTTTACCTATTGGCAATAATCTATAGGAAGAAGGTAGCCAATCACCTAAGGTTTATGATTTCTACAGCTATAGTGGTTGGTAGTGCGGGAATTGTAAGAATATGTATGGTTTGGTTGGGAATGGATTTCGTTGGGGCAATGTATGCCAATGCCGTACTGATGATTTTGGTTTTAGTTGGGCTGGTTATGTATGACTTATATCATAAAAAACTTTCTGAAAACAAGTCATTCGTAGTTGCCTTACTTGTTTTGGGCATTCCCAATTTGCTTTTGATGTATGTTCCTTATACAGCATGGTGGCAGTCCTTTACGGAGGGAATAGTAAAAGCCATGAATTGAAAAAATGTATTGAAAATTGATAAACCCTGATTTGGCAATGATTACATAAAATTTCTAAAAATGGAAAAGGCATATAAAAATTTAGGGTACTTCTTCCTGCTTTTGGTTCCATTTGCTTTTTTGGGATTTTATAAAAGGTATTTAAGTCAATTTCCGGAATTTCAGGAGACCACAACCTACATTCATATACATGCAGCAATTGCTTCAATTTGGCTTTTTATGCTGATCATTCAGCCCTTTTTGATAAGGAACAGGAAATATAAGCAGCACCGGATAGTTGGAAGGATTTCATATTTTGTTTTCCCCTTGCTCATTCTTTCATTTATTCCTGGAATCATGCGGATGGCAAGTTCTGGTAGCCCAAATTTATTTTTCCCTTTATCAGATGCCATCATGTTGATTATTTTGTATTCGTTGGCAATATATCATAGAAAGAATGTTGCAAAACATATGAGATATATGATTGGCATCGCATTGGTATTTCTTGACCCTACGCTGGGTAGAATAGGTGTGTTGCTTTTAAATCTATCGGATAACATAAATCAGAATGCGCTCTGTGTGCTGATTTATCTGATACTGATTTCATTGATATTGCTGGATAGAAAGAATGAAAAGGATTACCAACCTTATTTGTTGATTCTCTCATTATGGATAATCCATCAAATTACCTTCAATTTGATATTTTGACAACAAAAGAAAGAACAGCAACAAAGCAAAAAATGAAAACGAACCACCAACAACGCATAAAATAACTAAAAAGAAATCGATGAGAATCACTTCATTTCCAACACTTGCTTTAGCTCTTTTAATGTTATTTGCATGCAATCAAGGTAAGGATGCCGAAAATAAAATGGAAAAAAATGAAGGGTTAGAAATAGCCAAGAAGGAGCTACTGATTTCCACCGTAGAAACCTACATAAAAGGAATTAAGGAACGGGATTTTTCAATAATACCTTATGCTGAAAAGGTTACAATGCGTACTCCATTTACCAAAAATGGTACTAAAATACAATTAAAAGGAAAGGAAGCATTGTTTAATGAATGGTGGAAACCACTTCTATTAACACCGAATGCAAAAGAAGTGGTCTTTAAAGTCACGGATTATTACTTTAATGAGTCATTAACAAGCATAGTTGTAGAAAGTGTCGTGACTGATTACAATGCTGAACCACCTGCTATCGTCTATGTTGCCGAACGATTTACCTTGAATGAAGCAGGTGAAATAATTGACCAAATCAATCATATAGATGTGCGTGATGTTTTGACGCCTGGATGGTCTGAAAAATAACGGATAATTTAAAGAAACAGCCATGACAACCCACCCAAATAGAATTTCATTTTCCCCTACCACTGTCAAAACCCACATTAAATTGGATAATATACTATCTAATCATAGGCCTTCTGTAGGACAATATGCAACTACGTTTTCCCGGTTAATTTTAATGATGATGTTTGCCTTAGCAATGAAAACAGCTGAGGCTAAAGTAGTCCGGGTGGTGGTTGAGAAGCGTGTACTGTTAGCAAATGGACATTTCTTTGGCAATGTTGGCCAATATGAAAAAATAAGGGGTACAATCCATTACGAGGTTGACCCGGAAAAGCCTGCAAGTGCAGCGATAGTCGATTTGGAATTTGCGCCAAAAAATGTTCGGGGAATGGTGGAGTTTTCCGGAGATTTTATGCTGCTAATACCTCTTGATATGAGCAAGGCAAATGGACGATTGGTTTATGAGGTCAATAACCGGGGGCGCATCTTTACTTTTGCCAGTCTTAATGGAGGTCAATTAACCAATAACCCTCAAACATTAGAACAAGCCGGTGATGGGTTCCTTTTACATCAAGGATACAGCCTTCTTTTCAGTGGTTGGAATTGGGATGTGACTGAGGGAGATGACAGGTTTCAATTTGAGGTGCCCTATGCTAAGGATGGAGAGCAAAGCATTAGGCAAAAAATAGCAGCAGAGATTGTTAATAATATGAGTTTGAAAGCTTTGCAAACTATGCCTTTGGCAAAGCAAAGCCGTGGTTATCCCTCAGCAAATTACCCGAATAATAACAGGGATGTGCTGACTGTCAGAGATACTCCTGAAGGGAAGAGAACAATAATCCCAAATGATCAATGGAGTTACTCATCCCAAAAAGGCGATGAAATTTTTGTTGACTCCCTAAGTTTATATTTTAAAAATGGATTTCAACCGGGGGAAATTTATGAGCTGATCTATGAGGTTAAGAATCCAAAAGTTGCGGGGCTAGGTTTTGCCGCAGTAAGGGATATCTTATCCTTTTTTAAATATGAGTATGAGGATGCTTTCGGTTTTCACAATCCACTGATTGCTGAAACCGAACTCGGGAAAGAACTTGCCATCAAATACACTTATGTGTTCGGATACTCTCAGCCCGCTCGTTTCATTGCACATATGCTTATGCAGGGTTTTCATGTGGACGAAAAAGAAAGAATGGTTTTCGATGGCGCCCGTATTCATGTGGCTGGAGGTGGTAAAGGTGGTTTTAACTCCCGTTTTGTCCAGACGACCCATCATCCCTTAGATTTGCAAGGCAATTATATGCCGGCTGATTATCCGCCGTTTAATTTTCTTGCAGACGATGATCTTGGTTCAGGTGGCGAAAATGACGTATTGGCTGTGGCTAAGAAGCTCGGCAAGATGCCCAAGATTCTGATTACCAACTCAGCATTGGAATACTGGAACCGTTCGGCATCACTAGTCCATACCACCATAGATGGAAGCAAGGATGCTAGTGTTCACAAAAATGTTAGGATTTATTTGATCAATGGCGCCCCACATGGTCCTACTCCAAGGAGATACCTTGAAGTTGCCCAGCATTCATTAAGTATTATAGATTCCGGGCCTTTATTAAGATCCTTTCTAATTATGATGGATGATTGGGTTACAAAAGAAATAGAACCTGCGGATAGCAGATATCCGAGGATTGACCGTGATGAATTGATCACCGCTGCAGAACACAAGCAGCTAATGCCGGCCATTCCGGGTATGCGGCATCCGGGCAGAAACTTCCAGCCTCCGATATGTGACTATGGGCCCGAATTTTGGAACAAGGGTATAATGAGCAACATTCCACCGGTGGTCATTGGGCACTACCCTACCCTTGTACCTGCAGTAGATAAAGACGGCAATGGAATTGGGGGCATCAGACTACCGGATATTACTGTCCCCCTAGGCACATACCAGGGATTTAATCCCCGCAGAAATGAAGCAAATGCTCCAAACTACATGACCAGCTTTTTTGGTTCTTTCTGGCCTCTAGCTTCGACACAAGCTGAGCGGGAAAGTAGCGGCGATTCCCGCCTAAGCCTCGAAGAGCGATACGATGGAAAAGAGTCCTATGTTAAAAATGTGATTATTGAAACAAACAAATTGCTTGGGGACGGATTGCTGACGCAGGAAGACGCTGATAGAATCATTGCTGATGCAAAAGCGAAAATCTGGCCACCAGTGATGCTGGAAACATGGCCTTTCTGGAAGTAGCAATAAACAAAACAATGAATCGATGATAAAATTCTTTAGAAAAATTAGGCAAAATATGCTGACTGAAAATAAATTCAGCAAATACCTGCTCTATGCCTTTGGTGAAATAATTCTCGTCGTCATTGGGATTTTAATTGCGCTTCAAGTCAATAATTGGAACGAGTTAAAAAAAGACCGATTTGTCGAACACAAACTCTTGACTGAGGTTAACGAAAACTTGGAAATCAATGCCGACCGGCTCAAAATCGACATGCAGCAGGAACTTAAATCAATAGAATCAATAGATTTTGTGGTTGACCACCTCGACAATCGGCGACCCTATGATGATTTTTTGGACACTTATTTTAGAGCTGCTTTTTTCTCTCCTGATATAGTTTTATCCACTTCAGGATTTGAATCTCTAAAATCCAAAGGATTTGGAATAGTAGAGAATGATGAAGTCAGAAAGTCCATTTTAGAATTGTTTGATGTTACCTACGCCTTCATGTTATCTCAAACCATAAGAATAGAGGATCAATTTTGGCCATCAGGTGTGATTCCTTTATTGCACAAGCATTTTAGGGTTTTGGATGATAAAAGGTTCAAGCCGGTTGATTATGAAGCTTTGCTCAATGATGAAAGTTATAAAAACATGCTTTTGCACAGAAAACACTTTAGGGAACTAGCCTACCAATTAAAATCTGAGGCTTTAGGTCAAACCGAATCTACAATGGCTTTGATTGAAAATGAATTAAATAAAAGGAAATAGTCAGTTTCATTATAAACGCAAATTGATGATCAAATTCTTTAGAAAAATACGGCAGAAACTATTAGAGGAGGGAAATCTGAAAAGATATCTCATTTATGCATTTGGAGAAATCCTGCTTGTGGTTATCGGAATTCTGATTGCGCTTCAAATCAATAATTGGAACGAAGGCAGAAAAGAATTGGCAAAAAGCCACGAGATATTGCGGGAAATAGCAGAAAACCTAGAGTACAACAATGCGCAGTTCCTACATGAAATCAAAGAAGAAGAAGCTGTAGTTAAGTCTATTGATATTGTGTTAGAAAACCTAAAAATGAAAAAAGGCTATCACGACAGTTTAGGTTTTCACTTTTTAAATGTTGCCTATTGGCCTGGTTCACTCAAGAAATCCTCAGGATANAAAAAAGGCTATCACGACAGTTTAGGTTTTCACTTTTTAAATGTTGCCTATTGGCCTGGTTCACTCAAGAAATCCTCAGGATATGAATCACTCAAGTCGCAGGGACTGGATATCATCAAATCTACCGCACTGAGAAAAGCAATCATCGATTTGTATGAAGGCAATTATCAGGAGATTGCTGAAATGGGACGAATTTCAGAGGACAACGTAGCCAACACCATGTGGCCCATGGTTACAGCACTTTTTGAAACGATGCCTTCTGTACCACATCAAGCATTTGAAAGCCTTAAAATAATTCCATTTGATTACAATGAGCTTGTAAATGCCCAAAACTATCGTGGTTTTCTAAGCTGGTGGCGACATTCAAGGGTCGTTTCCATTGAAGTGAGAATGACTGCCATAGAGCAGAACAATAAGTTGATGGCAATGATAGCGGAAGAGTTGAATAAAAAATAAGCAACGAGATCAATGATCAAATTCTTTAGAAAAATACGGCAGAAGTTGATAATTGAAGGAAATCTGAAGCGGTACCTGCTTTATGCTTTTGGAGAAATTTTGCTGGTGGTAATTGGGATACTTTTGGCACTTCAGATTAATAATTGGAATCAAAACAGACTCAACGCCAAAGAAGAACGACGCATCTATCAGGACATTACCGATGAATTTCAACTTTACAGATTTCTTTTTAAAAATGGCATTGGAACCTGGGAGACAGTGATTGGTAGCGCGGATAGTTTGTTCATGATCATCAATAATCCAGCAATTCGTCCTGCAGAGGAAAAATTGGCGATATATATCCATCAATTGACTTTGAATTGGATGTCAGGCACTTCCACTACCGTCTATGATGTGTTGGGTAGTTCTGGTGATCTTGAAATAATTTCTTCCGAATTGCTTCGAAACTCTCTTGCGGAGTTTAAATATCAGATGGAGCATTTGAAACAGTCTGAGGAGTCATATGTCCGATTCGCAGATCAGGAGTTACGACCATTTCTGAATCGCTTCGTGGATCGGTCGGCTACACGTGGTAACCGTGTGAAAGGTCAATGGATTATCACTCATCATCCATCTCCTTTTAGATCTTCTTTTGATGACCTGATTCAAAGTAGGGAATTTGCTAATCTGCTGATAGATCTTATAGATGCTTCAAACAAACTGATCAATGTTAACCGAAGACTTGAAGAAAATATTAACCAAATAGACTCCCTGATTTTGGCAAAGTATCCCTCCATGCAAGCCAAACCATATATTCCTAAATAATAAAGAAGAAAACTGCATGATCAAATTCTTCAGAAAAATAAGACAGCGATTACTGACAGAAGGTAATCTGAAACGTTACCTGATTTATGCTATCGGAGAGATTCTACTCGTTGTCATTGGGATTTTGATTGCCTTGCAGATCAACACCTGGAACGAATGGAGGAAGGATAGGATCAAAGAAGAAAACATCCTCCATGATTTGGCGAAGAATATCGAAATCAACATACAGACTTTCCAGAATGACATCAACTTGCTTGAAGAATGGGGCCGTTCAAGTGAAATAATTATTCTTGCCTTGGGAAATAAAACAGTCTACTCAGATACCTTAAGGAATCATTTTCATATGGCGAGGATAACAAAGCAAAAGCTGTTTGTTTCAAACATTGGTTTTCAAGCTTATAAGGACTATGGATTGGATTTAATTACGAATAAGAATTTGTCTGCAGAAGTCATCAAACTCTATGAATTCACCATTCCGTCTATTTTATCCACCAACGATTTGGTCAATGAGATTGATGCCGAATGGGACAATCATATCGTACAGAATTTCGATTTCGTAGAAGGGGTGGGGCTTATACCCAATGATTACGAATCCCTGTTTGCAGATCATTATTATGTCTCTTGGGTCAAAGCATATAATCAGGGAAGGAAATCTTTAATCAAAACCGATCAAACATTGATTAAAGAATGTGAAAACGTATTGCAGTTAATCCAGAATGAACTGAAAAAATCTAATTCATAATAAAAATTTTATGAAACAAATTACATGGCTTATGCTTTCTTCTTCTCTTTTACTTTTGATGGGAAGTTGTCAGGAGAAATTGGAAACCTTCACCATTCCCGAAGGCCATGTGGGCATGTTTGGTTATGGTTCTTTGATGTCCAAGAACCTGATCGAAACGGGACTCTTGGATAAGGCCTATGATGGGCCATTTTTGCCTGCCCACCTCAAAGGCTACAAGCGGTCATGGACCTTTTCATGGCCAACGGACCTTCCTTTATACAATGTAGACAGTACCTTTTCCAAAGATTATATCCTAGTGGAAGGCGATACTATCTATCCAAAATACCTGCACTACCTCAACATCCGCGAAGATCCGAATACGGTTATCAATGGCGTTCTATATATTGTTCCGCAGGCTGATTTGCCCAATTATGATGCTTGGGAGTTGGGGTATGAACGATTTGAGGTAACCGATTTGATCCAAGGGTATTCCATTGAGGGAGGTCCGGTATTCGCTTATAAGGCTCTTCCTGATTTTGAGTTGGTGCCAAATAAAGATTACACTCAAAACGTCATTGAACGCAGTTATGTGAAAATCCTTGAGGACGCTTTTAGATATTGGGGAAAGGGTTTTGAAGCTGAATATCATAAAACCACAGAACCATTTGATCCTGCTATTCTGCATGAAACCCACAAGGTCTTATTGACAGATCCTGCAATGGAGAAAGTGGAAGAATTGAAGGCGGTTTTTAAATATTGAAAGAAATCAATGATCTAAATTTCAAAAAGATGGAATGGAAAAAAAAACTAATTCTACTTATAACCATACCCTTCCTTAGTGCCATAGCTTATGCCCAAAAACCACGCGCCAGAGATTTGGGAGTTCCCTTTAACGGTACGACAGGTCAATTCAATGCCATTACCGATGTCAAAGGTGTGGAAGTGGGTTACAGCACAATCATCTCCGGAAGCGGTGAAAACATTGTGAGCAAGGGACCTGTCAGAACCGGCGTCACTGCCATTTTCCCTAGGGGCAAAGCTCAAAAATTCAGCCCCGTATTTGCCAATTGGTACAGCCTGAATGGAAACGGGGAGATGACCGGAACTACTTGAATCACCGAATCCGGCTTCTTGGAAACCCCGATCATGATCACCAATACCAACAGCGTGGGCGTCGTAAGGGATGCGGTGTTGAAGTGGTACGTGGATACCAATTGGTATCAGGGTGAGAACTGGTGGTACACGTATCCTGTGGTAGCGGAGACTTACGATGGCTTTTTGAATGATATTTATGGGTTTCATGTCAAAGAAGAGCATGTGCTCGAAGCAATCAATAATGCATCAACCGGTAAAATAGCAGAAGGAAATGTGGGTGGGGGTACCGGAATGATGTCTTTGGGATTCAAGGGCGGAACTGGTACCTCATCGAGAATCGTAAAGATTATCGATTCCACTTACACAGTTGGGGTTTTGGTACAGGCAAACTTTGGTAGAAAATCATCCCTCACGATTGCCGGGGTTCCGGTTGGAAAGGAATTGATGGACACCTTGAACAACGAATTGAAATTGCCTCCGCAATCCTATCGAAAAGAAGGAGATGGGTCGATCATTGTAGTGGTAGCGACAGACGCACCCTTACTTCCGCATCAGTTGAAGCGGATTGCAAATCGAATTCCGATAGGAATTGGGAAAACGGGAGGATATGGAACCAATGGTTCGGGGGATATTTTTATAACTTTTTCCACCGCAAATCCCGAGGCTTTTCAGCGCTATGATTTCTCAGAAGCGGACATGCTTCCAAATGATCTAATCGATCCGCTATTTGAAGCAACTGTTCAGTCTGTCGAAGAAGCCATCATCAATGCCATGATAGCAGCAGAAACCATGGAAGGCATCAATGGAAATAAGTCTTATGCATTACCTCATGGATTGCTTGTGGAAGTGCTTAAAAAATACAATCGGTTGAATAAATAAGATTGAACAAGCTGAAAATCAAATTATAAATAGATGAAATCGAGCATGACCCAAAGCGACACACAGAGGTATGGTTATAATGCATGCGAAGATTCCATCCCGTTTCCTACGTCACGGGACAGGTTATGGCCTTTAAAAATCAAATTATAACCACATGAAAAAGATCTTAGCTCTTTTAGCCTTTGCACTTTTACCTACGCTGGTAGCCGTATCGCAAACGAGAATCATTGATATGCATATTCACTCCTATACAGACAGTGATTTTGGTGAACGCGAACCTGCCGCTGACCACTATGGTGTGAAAGGAGCTGTCAATGCAGAACAACATCGCATGGAGACTTTTGCGGCATTTGAACGATTCAATATCGTGAAAGCCGTGGTCAGCGGAAATCCTGAAAGTGTGAAATATTGGAAGGAAAAGGATGACAAGAACAGAGTGATCCGGGGTATTTTGAGTTTTTCACCTGACGATCACAATATGGATATTGTCAGGTTCGAGCAAATGGTCAAAGCCGGAGAAATTGAAATTTTTGGAGAATTAGGCCCTTACTACAGCGGTACCACTTTAAGTGATTCCATTTGGCAGCCCTATCTGAAAATCTGCGATGAATATGATATACCTGTGGCTGTGCATACAGGAGGTGGCGATCCATTAGGAACGCACACTTGGGCACCAAAAGCAAGGCTACCCTTGGGCGATCCTTATCTCATTGAGGATGTGCTGGTGAAGTATCCAAAACTCAGGCTTTATATGATGCATGCCGGAGGAGAGGACTGGCCCGAGCATGCCATTCGATTGATGGCCTACTATCCCCAACTCTACACTGATATCGCAGTGTTGCTTTGGGTGGAACCCAATACCCAACGCTATGTCACAGATTTTCTTCGAAACATAAAGCATGCTGGCTATCTGGACCGTGTCATGTTTGGATCTGACCAAATGATCTGGCCTTATGCGATCGAAAAATCAATTGATTTCTTGAATAGTCTTGACTTCCTGACTGAAGAAGATAAAGAAGGTATATTCTATGGAAATGCTGCAAGGTTCTTGAAATTGGAAGAATAGTAGGAACAGAAAGCTTTAATGAGAAAAATGAAAAATTCGATTGTATTCAACCTGATTGTATTATTTGTTTTGCTTGCTGTATCGAGTTGCAGCGAAAACACTAAAAATTCCTTTAAGGATGAAACACCTGAGCAAACTATGACCCAAGCAGAAATTGAAAATGAAGCTTGGCACATGGAAGAACTGTATTGGGAGTATGTTCAGAACATTGACACAGTCTCCTATAAAACCCATTAAAATTAAAGAAGATCGATCTGGAGAGGATATCAATCGAAATTGGAAAATAGGTTGATATTGTCCTCTAAAAGGCGCAGAAATAAGTAGGTAAAAAGCTTTTTCCTGCCATTTAATTTGTTGAAAATAGTTTAATTCATTAAAAACCAAGAAGTTCTTAGCTCGGATCAAGAATTGATTTTGTATTTTGTTTTTACCAAACAGGGTTTTACCAACTATTCAAAAGGAAATGGACAGCTTCTTTCAGTCCATTAGCCTTTTTTCAGATTATCATAAGTAATTGTTCATTCAGTTTTATCAGTATTTCTCTAGCATTTGAAACTTTTTCTGCTGTCAAAGAACACAAGTTTCTAACAGCTTAGATTTTAATTTTCGATTTTATGAAGTTGAGTAAAGAAGAAACTGCCGAAGTATTACGCGTCTATGAAACTTGGTTGAGCAGTTATATTTCTGGGGACATCGAAACCTACGATTCATATTTTGATGATGCCTATAGATTTGTAGGATCTACCAATAATGAGGAGTTTTTATCCCGAAAGGAGACCACTGAATTTTTTAGAAAAACAGCGGATCAACTTGCCGGAAAAACCGAACTCAGGAATAATCTAAAAACCTTGGAAAAACATGGTGAGATCATCCTTATCTCCCATTTTTTTGATGCCTATTTTCTGAATGGCACGGACTGGATCTATTATGAACGATTTAGATTTACCTCCACACTTCATAAAACGGAGCGAGGTTATTTATTCCTATACCAGCATTTTTCAACTCCCGATACGAATGCGGAGGAAGGCGAAACCATAGGCTTTGATCAGGTCAATGCTGAAAATCGCGAATTAAGGGAAGCCGTCAAACGTCGCACTGCCGAACTGGAAAACAAAAACCGGGAATTGGAGATCGAAGCGGCTCTTGAGCGTGTGCGTGCTGTAGCCATGGGCATGAAAAAACCCGAGGATATGCTCGATGTGTGTCGGGTCATTTCGGATCAGTTGCAGGTTTTTGGAGTCGATAAAATCCGAAATGTACAGATTGCCATCATTGATGAAAATATCGGTCAATACCTCTGCTATCAGTTTTTCACTCCCTACAGCAAAACAGCTGTAGAAAAAACAGAATACCTCAAAAGTCCGGTAGAGCATGGCATGGTCAAGCAGATGCTTGCTTCACGGGACGGGTATTTTATCGGCCGATTAAGCGGTAGAGAACTCGAAGACTTTCGCTCACACCGAAAAGAAGAAAACCATTTTCCAGATCCATTTTTGGATAAAGCCACCGAATTAGATTATTGCTTTTTGTCAATCGGCGAAGGGGGACTGGGACTGACCTTGTACCAGCCAATGAAGGAGGAAATCCTGACTTTGTTCAAGCGATTTCATCAGGTATTTTCTCTGGCTTATCAGCGCTTCCTCGATCTCCAAAAAGCTGGAGCACAAGCCCGAGAAGCGCAGATTGAGGCTGCTTTAGAGCGCACTCGGACCCAAAGTATGCTGATGCAGCATTCGGATGAAATTAAATCTATTTCGAATGTATTTCATGAGCAACTTCACCTCTTGGGAATACCTTCAGAATTCTCCTATGTTTGGCTCCCGGATGAAGCTAGTCAATCCCATCAATTTTGGGCTAGTTGGTCTGAAAAAAATGAAGGAGGAACAACTCTTCAAAGCAAACAGGTTACCTACCCTCTCGACAAAACCGAACCCTATACCGCGGCATGCTATGCCGCTTGGGCCAATCCTGATGTAATTCTGGAGGAATTCATTCCTCCTTCGGAAATTGCAGGGTTTTTTGAAGTGTGGCAGGAGCTTTTAGCGGGAGCCACGAAACTGAAATCTGACTTTTTCCCAAAAGGGATTTATTATTCAGAAGCTTATATGCGCTATGGCTGTTTTGGGATCAATATCCGCCGTAAACTTTCGGAAGAAGAAAAGAATATTTTAAAACGGTTTTCTATTGAATTTGAAAGAGCATACACCCGCTTCCTCGACCTGAAAAAAGCCGAATTACAAGCAAGAGAAGCGCAAATAGAGGCAGCGCTAGAAAGAGTCAGAGCTCAGACCATGGCCATGCACAGCAGTGAGGACGTGGGGAAGTGTGTTGTCAAGATGTTCTCTGAACTTACAGCCTTGGGGGTGGATGAAGGTACCCGCTTCGGTATCGGCATCCTGAACCATGACAACGAAAACAATCAGCTTTGGACCGCTCGCAAAAATGGAGATGAAGTCAACATGCATATCGGCAACATCGATATGGCCTCCCACCCTTTGCTGAAAAGTGCCCGCAAGGCTTGGAAGGAGCAGGTTCCCTTCCACCGCTATGTATTGGAAGGCGAGGATTTGCTGAATTACTACCAGATGCTCAATAATGCTCCTGACTACAAAATTCAGATCCCGTTAGAGAAATTACCCAAAAGAGAGATCCAACACTGTTTCATTTTCGAGCATGGATTTTTTTATGCCTTCAGTCCCCGTGAATTTCAACCCGATCTGATTCACATTACAAAAAGATTCAGTTCGCTTTTTGAACAAACCTACAGACGGTATCTGGATTTAGTAAGAGCAGAAGGCCAAGCTCGTGAGGCAGAAATTGAATTGGCCCTGGAACGGGTAAGGGCAAAGACCATGGCCATGCACCATACCGAAGAACTCAAAGATGTCATACAATTGGTGTTCGACCAATTTTTGGGGTTGAAGATCCATGTTGAACATGCCGGATTTATTCTGGACTACAAGGAACAGGATGATATGCATATCTGGCTGGCAGACTTACAACAAGGAGTACCAACCGAAATCATTTTTCCCTATTTTGATTCACCACATTGGAACAGTTACCTCGAGGCAAAAGCAAAGGAAGAATCTTTCTTTGCCAACCTGCTGCCCTTTGAAGTAAAAAACAAATTCTACCAGGATCTTTTCCAATTGATTCCGGAATTGACGGAAGAAGCGAAGCAAACCATTTTCAGCAAACCGGCACTTGCCATCTCCACCGTATTGCTGGACAATGTGGGATTGTATATCGAGCACTACTTAGAGACTCCCTTTACACCCGAAGAGAATGCAATTCTGATGCGCTTTGGAAAAGTATTCCAACAGACCTACACCCGCTTTCTCGATCTGAAAAAAGCTGAAGCACAGGCCAAAGAAGCACAGATTGAAGCGGCTTTGGAGAAAGTGAGAAGCCGTTCACTTGCCATGCATTCCACAAACGAACTGGGAGAAGTGGTTACAGTCATAGTGGAGAAACTCACAGAACTGGGTGTAGTGCTGGATGCCAATGGTGTGGTGCTATGCACCTATTTTCAGGATTCAAAAGATGTATTGCACTGGATTGCATCACCTGATTTCAGTTTTGCCGGCAGTTATTTGCTACCCTATTTTGACCATTCTATTTTTAATGATGCTTGGCAATCCAAGGAAAACGGCGAGTTGTATTTTTCAAAAGCTTATTCAATTGAAGATAAAAATAGTTTTTTTGAGTATGCTTTTGAACATTCTGATTACAGGCATTTCCCGGAAGATTTTAAGCAGTGGGTATTTCAGAACGACAAACACATCCTTTCCTTTGCCTGGCAAAAAAATTCAGCCATACTCATTCCCTCGCACACCGGGGTAGTTCCTTCAACAGATGAAGTAGCCATTTTAAAACGCTTTGCCAAAGTCTTCGAGCAGGCCTACACCCGCTTCCTCGATCTACAAAAAGCAGAAGCCCAGGCCCGTGAAGCGCAGATAGAAGCAGCGTTGGAAAGAGTGAGAAGCAGGAGTATGGCCATGCATAAAAGTGAGGAACTAGCTGAAGTTTCACTCATTTTGTTTGAACAGGTTGAAAAACTTGGCATTAAGACCTGGTCAACCGGTTTTAATGTTTGGTTGGAAGACGAAACATCTTACATCGATTGGGTAGTTAACAGTGCAAGCGGAAAGTTTTTAGAACCCTACAAAGTTGATCTCACCGCTCATCCTTCCTTTATGGAGATAAGTAGTGCTAAAAAACAAGCAGAGGATTTTTTTGTACATGAAACTGAAGGTGAAACGTTAGAGGAACTTTATCGCCTTCTTTCCCAGATGGCGAAAACTCAATTTGAGGATATTGTTAAAGCAGGTTTTCAACTGCCAGAACATCAAATTAATCACTATGTATTTGGTTCTAAGGTGAGCCTGATGTTTATAACTTTCGATCCTTGTCCTGAAGCTCATGATATTTTCAAGCGTTTCGGAAAAGTTTTTGAACAAACCTATACCCGATTTTTGGATCTTCAAAAAGCAGAAGCACAAGCCAGAGAATCACAAATTCAATTGGCATTAGAGAGAGTTCGAGCCAGAACCATGGCTATGCAGCACAGTGATGAGCTGATGGAAACATCAGAATTGATGTTTGGGCAAATAATAAATCTGGGTATTGAATTATGGTCTTGCGGATTTAGCTTATGGTATGATGATGACAGTTATTTTTTAGGGTACAATCCGGGGCCACATGGGAAATTGGGCAATCCACTTAAAATCCCACTTACAGAAGATATATTCTTCACCACAATTCGTGAGGCTAAACGTAGGGGTGATGAATTCCTTGTATTCGAATCCGAAGGAGAATCACTGGTAGAAACCTATCGCTACATGGATGGCCTTCCGGTGGTAGGTGAAACCATGCGGGGCTTTGTGGAAGCAGGATTTCCTCTTCCAACATTCCAAGTGACTCATTGTGGATTTTTCTCAAATGGTCACTTGATGTTCATTACGAAAGAACCCAATTCGGAAGCGGTTGATATTTTCAAGCGCTTCACTAAGGTTTTTAATCAAACATATACCCGCTTTCTCGATCTGCAAAAAGCAGAAGAGCAAGTTCGTGAAGCACAGATTGAAGCAGCCTTAGAGCGGGTTCGATCCAGAAGTTTGGCGATGCATAAAACTGCTGAACTACAAAGTGTGATCCATACAGTTCACCAAGAGTTGCTTAATCTGAACATATCCATTTCTGGTGGATCTTTTATAGTAATCAACAGTGAAATTGATAATGAAATCCATTGCTGGGGCTCAGGAGGTACTGCAGACACTTCAGACAAAGTTCGTATCCCTCGCTTTGAAAAGCCATTCTATACTCACCTATTAACCGGGATAAAAAGTGGTCCGGGGTTTTTCACCGAGGAATATAGCCGAGAAGAGAAAATAGAATTTTTCACCTTTTTATTTCAGCAGCAGCCTTGGTCAAAACTGAGTGCCAAAGAGAAAAAAAATACGCTATCAGCACCGGGCGGATATACACGATCTTGTGCTGTATCTAAGCATACAAGTATTTTTATAATCAACCACTTTGGAGAAAAATTTTCTGAAGCTGAAAATGCTATTCTCAAACGTTTTGGAAAAGTCTTCGAGCAAGCCTATACCCGCTTCCTAGATCTCCAAAAAGCTGAGGCCCAGGCGAGGGAAGCACGGATTGAGGCGGCTTTGGAAAGAGTAAGAAGCCGCACCATGGCCATGCAGAGCAGTTCTGAGTTGGGTAATGTGGCTTCAGAGTTGTTTGCACAAATGAATCAACTGGTAACCAATCTTTGGACTTGTGGATTTGTGCTGTGCGAAAAAGACCGGGATGAAGACGAATGGTGGCTTAGTATGGATGGGGACTTTACCCGTGGTTTTTTTCTATCCAACGTTGGCGATTACGCACATGCCACACTGTATGAGGGATGGTTGAAAGGTGAAGCATTGAGGGCTGTGCAATTGGATGGCGAAACGCTTCAGCAGCATTATGACTGGCTGATGGAAATTCCAGTGTCACGCGCAATATTTGAAGAGATGGATGCTGCCGGCCTTGCACGCCCGGATTGGCAGAAGTTGCATGCAGCTTATTTTTCTAAAGGGTACCTAGTATTAATTACAAGAGAACCTTGCGGCGAGGAAGAAATATTTAAGCGATTTGCGCAGGTATTTGATCAAACCTACACGCGTTTTCTCGATCTCCAAAAAGCAGAAGCGCAGGCCCGAGAAGCACAAGTCAATCTTGCTGTAGAACGGGTACGAGCACGTGCATTAGCGATGTTCAAATCTGAAGAAATACTGCAAGTTGTGCACAAACTGAAGGATGAGATTATGAGCCTCAATATCCCAAACGTAGCTGCGGCCACCATTCATCTTAAAGAATCGGATGGCATGTGCCGGGTTTGGGATTTAACCTCCCTTGAAATAGAAGACGACGGCCTCCACCTTCCATTGGATATTCGTTTCCGCCTCGAGGATACCAATCCGGGTTTCTTTATGAGAAGGGTATGGGAAAATGATTCGGACTACTTTGTGGTGGTACAGGAAGAAGCCGACTATAAACACACCGTGCAATGGCTGCGCGATAATGCCTTGCATGAACAGGCGAACGAAGCCGAAGCATTTTTCAAATCTACACAACTCCCAAAAGTGTACCATCCAACTGTTCCATTGAACAATGGAAGGATGTGTATAGACTTGCTGGATTCACCCACGCCAGAAGTAGCCTCCATTCTTACAAAAATGGCTGGCGCTTTTGATTTGGCTTATAAGCGATTTGAAGATCTGCAAAAAGCCGAAGCACAGACTAGGGAAGCAGAGATTCAGTTGGCACTGGAAAGGGTTCGTGCACGAAGCCTCGCCATGCACCGAAGTGAGGAACTGGCGGATCTTTCACTTGAGTTGGTCAAGCAGGTGCAGACTTTGGGCATGGAAAGCTGGTTTTGTGCATTTAACATTTACGATGATGACCCTAGAGGATCTGTGGAATGGGGAAGCAATGGTCAGGGTACTTTTCCTCAATACAGAACTCCACGGGAAGGCGTATTTCTGCGGTATTTTGAAGCGGGTCAAAGAGGAGAAACGCTCTTAGTCAATGAAATCGGGGAGGAAGCCTGTCCTGCCCATTACGAATACCTGTGCAGTTTGCCAGGGGTAGGAGAACAATTGCTTCAGATGAAGGCAGCCGGAATCCCGTTTCCAACCTCGCAGATTGACCATGTGGCATTTTTCAAATACGGGTATGTCCTCTTTATCACCTATGAGCCCGCCCCTGAATCACATGATATTTTCAAACGCTTCGCAAATGTTTTTGAGCAATCCTACACCCGCTTCCTCGACCTTCAAAAAGCAGAAGCACAGGCAAGGGAGGCGCAGATTGAAGCAGCTTTGGAAAAAGTGCGCTCTCGCTCTATGGGCATGCAAAATAGTGAAGAACTTACAGAAGTGATCGCACAGATAAATGCGGAAATCACCAATCTGGGCATCCGGTCAGATAACACAACATTGATAACCGATATAAAGCTGAATGAAAAATCAGGTTCCTATTGCACGTGGTTTTCAATACCGGGAAAAATATACAGCAATAAATTTCATATTCCGCGAATGCAACATCGGCTATTTGAAAAAATGGAAGAAGCTTACCGGAAAAAAATAGAATTTTTTACCATAAGCATTACAAAAGAAGAAAAGGATCGATATTTAAACTTCGCCTTTGCTGAATCTGATTTAAAATCTCTTCCCGAGGCAAGGAAAGAGTTTCTTTTAAATGCTCCCGGATGGACTCAATCCGTAGTTTTACATAAAAATTCCGGATTGGTGCTAAATAGGTTTAGCAATGAGGCATTTTCAGAGGAAGAGAATGCAGTTGCCATCCGATTTGGCCAGGTATTCGAGCAAACCTACACCCGCTTTCTTGACCTGCAAAAAGCAGAAGCTCAGACCCGGGAAGCAAAAATAGAAGCCGCCCTTGAAAAAGTCCGCTCGCGCACCATGGGCATGCAGAGCAGTAATGAATTGCCAGAGGTTGCCAATCTGTTGTTTTTAGAAGTACAGGGATTAGGTATACCGGCCTGGAGCTGTGGCTATTGTATTTTATTGGAAGACCGTAAGTCGAGTACCTGCATCATGAGCAGTGAAGGCACCCTTCAAAAGCCTTTTTTACTTCCACATTATGGCGAAGTTTCTTTTGAGGAATGGAACAATTTTGTACAGGGTGATCAGACCTTTTTTACTCAGGAATTGGGAGGAAATGCCATTGAGAGTCACTATAACTTCATGAAATCCCTCCCTCAATTAACCCCGATATTTAAAGATATCAAAGATGCCGGGCTTTCCCTCCCCACCTACCAAATCAACCACCTTTGCAAATTCAACCAGGGATTTATTCTGTTCATCACCTATGAAAAGGTGCCCGAATCCCATGCGGTTTTCAAACGCTTCACCAACGTATTTGACCAAACCTATACCCGATTCCTAGACCTGAAAAAAGCAGAAGCTCAGGCAAGAGAAGCACAAATAGAAAATGCCTTGGAAAAAGTCCGCTCAAGGTCATTGGCGATGCAAAGCCCCGATGAACTAATTGAAGTCGCTCAATTGCTTCGGGAAGAAATGGGAGTATTAGGGGTGGAAGAACTGGAAACAAGCTCGATCTACATTCACGATGATAACAACGGTTCGACGCAATGTTGGTTTACAATAAAGAATTCCGAAAATCCCGGCAAGTCAGTTACCGACCAAATGACTCTTGACCTTCAGGATACTTGGGTGGGAAGGAAAATGCTTGATTTTTATCGATCTCCTTCCAATCAGACTTCCATTCTGATGCAGGGTGAGCAACGAATTGAATGGATCCGCTATTGCGAAGAAAAATCCGACCTGTTTGGTACCAGCAATTTTTATGGAGAAACTATTCCCGATCGTACCTATCATTTGTACAAATTTTCCAATGGCTACATCGGTGCCGCTGCTCCCGGAGAGATTTCGACTGAAAGCTGGGAACTTTTGAAACGAGCAACGGCAGTATTTTCATTTGCTTATACCCGTTTCAGGGATTTACAAATGGCCGAAGCCAGTGCTCGGACCGCCGTGCGACAGGCTTCTTTGGATCGGGTTCGTGCAGAAATTTCTTCGATGCGGCATGTTGATGATCTTGACAGAATCACCCCGCTTTTCTTTCATGAACTGACTACGCTGGGCATTCCATTTATTCGCTGTGGGGTGTTCATCATCCACGAGAAGCAAGAAATTGTAGAAGCTTATCTTTCCTCACCTGATGGCAATTCGCTTGGAATTTTAAGACTTCCCTTTCGGGCGAGCGAACTCACCTTTCAGACAGTCGAAGCATGGCGAAAAGGTGTGGTTTACCGACAGCACTGGAATAAGGAAGATTTTATCCAATGGATCAACCAATTGATGGAGCAGGATCAGATCCAAGACAGCAATACTTATCAGGGCGCTGCTGCACCTCCCGAATCGCTTGATCTTCATTTTGTTCCTTTCACACAGGGAATGCTCTATGTAGGTGCAGTGAATCCTCTGCAGGAAAATGAATTGGAATTGGTACAAGCTCTGGCAAAGGCTTTTTCAATTGCCTATGCCCGATACGAGGATTTTGTAAAACTGGAACAGGCTAAAGTGGAAATTGAGTCGGCAATGATTGAACTCAAAGCCACTCAATCCCAACTCGTCCAACAGGAAAAACTTGCCTCCCTCGGTCAACTTACTGCAGGTATCGCCCACGAGATCAAGAACCCGCTGAATTTTGTAAATAACTTCTCCGAGGTGTCGATTGAACTGGTTGATGAGGCAATTGAGGAAAGAAGCAAAGGTCCCGAAGCAAGGGATGAGTCTTTGGTGGATGAAATTCTGGTAGACATCAAGTCAAACCTCAAAAAAGTACACGAGCATGGGTCGCGTGCCAATGGCATTGTGACTTCGATGCTTCAGCATTCCCGAGGAGGTTCGGGCAAAATAGACCCAACCGATCTAAATGCCTTGATCAAGGAATATGTTAACCTAAGTTTTCATGGAATGCGGGCAGCAAAGAATCCGATCGATGTCGAAATCGCCTTTGAGCTCGATGATGAGATTGCTAATGTTCCGATCATCAAAGAGGACTTTATCCGAGTGATAATCAATTTGTGCAATAATGCTTTTGACGCCATGCGGGGGAAAGTTTTAAAGACGGGAGACGGAAGACGGGAGATAGAAGATGGTTTCTCTGTTGCTAAGTACGATCCTAGATTGAATGTGACAACTAGTTTTGAGAAAGGACAAGTTCGAATAGCTATCCAAGACAATGGATCCGGAATTCCCAACGACATCAAAGACAAAATTCTACAGCCTTTCTTCACCACCAAAAAAGGAACAGAGGGAACGGGATTGGGATTGAGCATTACGCATGATATTGTGAAGGCGCATGGGGGGGAGTTGAAGGTGGAAACTAAAGAGGGTGTTGGTACTACGTTTATAATTGAATTAGAAAAAAGGCAGGGGCATGGATTCTAAAAAGAAAAAAAACCTGGAAGAGACCTACGAGCGGATCCTAAATGTGGGCTTCTGTATAGTTCCCTATGAAGATATATCGGATATCATAGGTCCCGACCCTATGGTATACGGCACTGCAAAAGATGAAAGGATCCTTTCCTTTGAAGGCGTGGAGGCTTTGTTCAAATCCCAGTATGAACAAATGGGAAACATGAAGCCAGGTTATGAGCGCAAACGTATTGCCCTGCGGATATCAAACGGTGGAAACAATGCCAGCATCATAGAAGAACTTACGTTTACACTTTCTTCTGATGAAGAAATTCATACCATCTTTATGCGGGCTACATGTGTGATGGAATACCTGGAAAACCAATGGAAACTCACCCACTGGCACACTTCAACTCCTGTAGATACGGAAAATGATCCATGGCACATGGAGGAGTGGAAACGGGAAAAAGAGAAGCTCCAGCAGCTAGTCGATGAGCAGACAGCGGCATTAAAGCAAAATAACCGTGAATTACAGATCGAAGCGGCTTTGGAAAAAATACGTTCCAGCTCTTTGGCAATGCAAAAAACCGATGATTTACGGGACGTAGTAAAGGTGCTGTTTGAGCAAATGCAAGGGCTAAGTGTGGATATGGGTTTTGCATCGGTAAGCATTTTTATTTTTGAAGATGGATCCCGGAATATCAGGCAATGGCTGCCCTTTCCGGATGGGGTTTCTTCGCTTAGTGTACCCTATTTTGACCACCCGATCTCTTCCGACCTTTTTGATGCGAAGGAAAGTGGGGAAGATTTTTTCACAAAGATTTATACGCTTGAAGAAAAGAATACCTGGATAGAACATGGTTTTGAGCATACGGATTACAAAGACCTTCCTGTAGAATTTAAATCTTCTCTACTCCAGGCTCCAGGCTATGCCATGACCATCACGCTTGCTAAGAATTCGGGAATATGCATTCCCAGTTTTGAAGGCAAACTTCTTTTGCCTGAGGATATTAAAATCATGAAAAGGGTGGGCAAAGTTTTCGAACAAGCCTACACCCGCTTCCTCGACATCCAAAAAGCTGAAGAACAGGCAAGGGAAGCACAAATTGAAGCATCCCTGGAAAGAGTAAGAAGTCGTGCCATGGCAATGCATAAAAGCGAGGAGCTCACAGAAGCCGGGGAATTGTTATATAAAGAGCTTACCAAACTGGGCATAGAAAACCTCACAATTGGTTATGTGCTTTTCAATGAAAATGCTACTATAGGTTACAGTCATGGTGTCAATCCTATGACTAGCCGCATCCGGCACTTACCTGTAGGAATACCCCATAATGAAACCTGGGTAATGAAGTCAATTGTCGCAAGCTGGAAAAAGAAGAAACCTTTGTTGGTTCTAGAATTAGATCCGAAGGAAACAATAGCCCATCAGACATTTATAGCCGAACGAAGTTCGAACTTCCCTATTTCTGTGGAACAGTTATTATCTCTATCACCTGAAAGACTAAAAGTTCATGTATTCAATTTTTTTCAGGGTTACTTATTGATTGTGGGCGGAACCTTGTTGACTGAGGCACAACAGGAAATGGTCACACGATTTGCAAAAGTATTTGAACAAACTTACACCCGATTCTTAGATCTGCAAAAAGCAGAAGCACAGGCAAGGGAAGCGCAGATTGAAGCGGCTTTGGAAAGAGTGCGAAGCCGCTCTATGGCCATGCATAAAAGTAATGAACTCCGTTCCGTTGTCAATACGCTTTACGGCGAATTGCAAAGTTTGCAGGTAAACTTTCATGTGGTGGGTATTCAATTATTACCCGATCCCTCCATGGACA
This sequence comes from Algoriphagus persicinus, assembly GCF_035156415.1. Taxonomy (NCBI): domain Bacteria; kingdom Pseudomonadati; phylum Bacteroidota; class Cytophagia; order Cytophagales; family Cyclobacteriaceae; genus Algoriphagus; species Algoriphagus persicinus. The sequence goes on along the minus strand of NZ_JAYEEY010000028.1, from coordinate 32,022 downwards.
TCCATATGTGGTTGAGCACAGCAGATGGACTGTATGACAATATTATTTATTGGCCTTTCTCAGACCTGCCTGTGTTTCATGAAATTTATAAAGCACGAACCACAGGTGATATGTTGAAATACACCATGTTCGAAACCACCACACAAGAATTTTTCGAGGAATATTTTAAGATTGAAGGGGTTCCGCAGGCCCGTAAGATTGCTTTACAAAATGTGAAGTTGATAGACATAGCTGGCGCCTATCAGCAACTTACCGGAATATTCCTGATGCGATATACAGAGGGTTCCTTTTCAGAATATGAAAAGGATATCATCAGGCGATTTTCAAAAGTCTTTGAACAAACCTATACCCGCTTTCTCGATATCCAAAAGGCGGAAGCACAAGCTCGGGAGGCGCAGATCGAATCGGCTTTGGAGCGGGTTCGATCACGAACCATGGCCATGCACAGCAGTCAGGATGTCGATATTACGGTAACCACACTTTTTGATGAATTACTCAAACTTGGCGTAGATAAATCTATCCGCTCAGGAATCGGAATACTGGACAAATCCAGAAGAATGGAAGTTTGGACCGCCTCCACCAATCCATCAGGACAAACGGCCCTTGATAAGGGTATTTTGGATATGGGAATACATCAATTATTGATAGAAGTCCAAGAAGCATGGGAAGCCAAAAAACCTACTCATTCCTATGAATTGGTAGGCGATGATTTGATCAAGTACTTTAAAGCAATCAACGAGGCCCCGGAATATTCCCTTCAGGTAGATCTTGAAAAATTACCCGGAAAAATTACCCACTACGATTTCTTTTTCCCAGAAGGGTTTCTTTTTGCTTTTTCTCCCACTCCCCTATCTGCCGAAATATCAAGAGTATTTATGCGCTTTGCCTCCGTATTTGGCCAAACGTACAGACGATTCCTTGATCTCCAAAAAGCCGAAGCTCAAGTAAGAGAAGCGCAGATTGAAGCTGCATTGGAGCGGGTCCGGTCCAGAAGCTTAGCGATGCATTCCAGTGATGAATTTGTGGATGCCTCAGATGTCATGGTCAATCAATTGAAAGAATTGGGAATTGATACACTACGTATAGGAATAGGAATTATCAATAAAGAAGATGATAGCACTGAGATTTGGTCCAAGTCCGAAATTGAGGGTAAGGTAAAAAACACCATAATTGGGATTGTCCCTAGCGGATTGCATCCCATTTTTGATCAAACCGTGGATGCATGGAAAAAAAACAAATCCTTCTACTCCAGCACAAGAATAGGAGATGAGGTAAAGGAATACTATCAAAAGTTGGATGCTTTTCTTTCTTACCCTGAGCGAAAAAAATTTAATGAGCGGGAAACCATGACCGCATTCTTTTTCCCTCTTGGATCACTTAATGTGATATCCCTGGATCCTCTAAAAGAAGAAGATTGTGCGATCATGATACGTTTTGCAAAAGTATTTGGTCAGATCTATCAGCGCTTCAGAGACCTTCAAAAAGCAGAAGCACAGGCAAGAGAAGCACAGATTGAAGCAACTTTGGAGCGAGTCAGATCACATGCTATGGGTTTGCGAAAAAGTGATGAATTGGAAAACATCATTACAGTTATTTTTGAAGAATTACAAAAGATGGGCTTGTCCCTCTACGAGTGTAGTATTTTTCTAAGAAATGGGAATTCCCGCGAGTTTTCAGTTTGGGGGAAAAGCAATTCAACCAAAGACGAGTTCCTGACCAATTATCAGTTTCATTTTGTGGATCATCCCTTCCTAAATGCGGTTCTCCAAGATCTGGATCTTAACCTCCCTTATCGGGAGTTTACCATGGACCAGGGAGAAATCAGATCCTATGCGGATCTGATTTTTGAACTACCAGCCTTCAAAGACAGCTCACCGGAATACAAAGACTCGTTCTATTCCTTGACTCAAGTATATGGAGCTCAGGCGCTATTTCAACATGGCTTTTTAGAGGCCGTAGGTATGGAACCCCTCCCAGGAGATTTACCGGAGGTGCTGAAGCGTTTTTCTCAAGTAATCGACCTGACCTACACCCGCTTCCTCGATCTACAAAAAGCCGAAGAGCAAGCTCGAGAAGCTGAGATACAACTGGCTCTGGAACGAGTCCGGGCCAGAACTATGGCCATGCACAAAAGTGATGAACTATCTCAAACTGCGGCTGTACTTTTTGAACAATTACAGGTGCTTGGAAATACACCTGAACGAATAAATCTGGGAATTTTCAAAGAAGAATCATGCACCATTGAATGGTGGATCACGACTCAGGAAGGCCACCAGATAAGTACTAATTTTTTCACAAAGTTTGAGGATCATTTTGTTTTTCCTACCATGCTGAACACATGGAAAGCGAAGGAAAAATCGACTGTGATAACCCTTTCCGGAGTTGCTGTGACCGATTGGATACGATACATTACCCAGCAAATAGGAATGCCGGTCAATCCGGGTTTAATCAAGGAAAAAAGGATTATCAGCTGTGCGTTTTTTTCCCAGGGATTGATTGGAACAACGACCTCTGAACCTCTGTCACTAGGTATCATTCACTTGCTGGAAAGATTTGCGAGTGTATTCGAACAAGCCTACACCCGATTCCTCGACCTCCAAAAAGCCGAAGCTCAAGCGAGAGAGGCAACCAAGCAAGCCTCGCTGGACCGTGTCCGTGGCATAATTGCCAGCATGCGATCAGCTGCTGACCTTGAGCTGATTACGCCATTAATATTCAAGGAACTGACAATTTTGGGGGTACCCTTTATCCGCTGTGGAGTTTTTATCATCGATGAAAAACAAGAATTAATCAACGCCTACCTTTCCTCTCCTGAGGGGAATTCTCTTGGAGTGTTAAGGCTCCACTACTGTGTAAGCGAATTGACTCAAGGCACCGTAGATGCCTGGCGGAAAGGTGAGGTTTACCGACAGCACTGGAACAAGATGGATTTTATTCATTGGATCAACATCATGATGGAGCAAGATCAGATCCAGGACAGCAGGACTTATCAAGGGGCAGCGGTACCTCCGGAATCGCTCGATTTGCATTTCGTTCCTTTTGCCCAAGGGATGCTCTATGTGGGGGCTATCAGTCCCTTGGATAAAAAGGAGTTAGAGTTAGCAATGTCTCTCGCAAAAGCATTTTCTATCGCCTATGCCCGATACGAGGATTTTGAAAAACTCGATAAGGCAAAATCAGAAATCGAATCTGCCCTTTCCGAACTCAAGGCCACTCAATCCCAGCTCGTCCAACAGGAAAAACTCGCCTCCCTCGGTCAGCTTACCGCCGGCATCGCGCACGAGATCAAGAACCCGCTGAACTTTGTGAATAACTTCTCGGAGGTATCGATGGAACTTATCGAAGAAGCGCTGGAAGAAATTGGACAGATTGAGGACAACCAACATGCCACAGAATCCGCCGAAATCCTGTACGACATCAAATCCAATCTCACCAAAATTCACGAACACGGCACCCGTGCCAACGGCATCGTGACTTCAATGCTTCAGCACTCTCGAGGAGGTTCGGGCAAAATTGACTCGACCGACCTCAATGCTTTGGTCAAGGAATATGTCAACCTCAGTTTTCATGGAATGCGGGCAGCAAAGAATCCGATCGATGTCGAAATCGACTTTGAGCTCGATTCTGAAATTACTGATGTTCCGATGATCAAAGAGGACTTTATCCGGGTGATAATCAATTTGTGCAATAATGCTTTTGACGCCATGCGGGGAAAGGTTTATCAGACGGAAGACCGAAGACCGAAGACGGAAGAAGGTGATACTGGTAATGTTTACAATCCTAGATTGACGGTGACGACAAATTTAAAAAATGGACAAGCTCAGGTAGCTATTAAAGACAATGGCCCAGGCATCCCCGACGACATTAAAGACAAAATCCTGCAGCCTTTCTTTACCACCAAAAAAGGAACAGAGGGAACGGGATTGGGGCTAAGCATTACCCATGATATCATCAAGGCTCACGGGGGAGAATTAGAAATCGAAACTTCTATCAACAAAGGGACAACTTTTATAATCAAACTAAGCAAATGAACGCCAAATCAATCAAAGGAAAAACACCTTCAGAAATACAAAAAGTATTGGAGGAAAGCATAAGTGATGCCAACCAGGCTGATGGGCAGGATTTCAAACCAACCCTTGCCATCATCATGATAAGCAACATGGAAGATGCGGAATCACTCCGCTCTATTTTTGGGAAACAGGGCATTGCAATTTTCGGGGTAACAGCACCTCAAAAATTTTCCGAAGACGGAATTACAGAAGATGATATCCTAGTGATGCTCTTGGATATAAAACCGGACAATTTCAAAATAGTATTAAACGATTACGAGGGATCTTCTGCTTATGAAGCCGGGTATAAAACAGGGTTAGCCGGGAAGGAAGCTTTTCCGAATCCGGGCTTCATCATTTCACCATTGGATTTCAGAGTTTCCAACGATGAACTAATCAGAGGATTGACGGATGCGGCAGGCCGTGATATCATGATTGCGGGTGGCGGTAGTGGTGATCCGGCTGATTTTTCAGGGGTCGTTTTTACCAATGATGCATCAAGTAAAGGGGGCTTGCTAGCACTCATTCTTGATCAGGACAAGGTTGCGATAAGCGGTCTGGCAGTTTCTGGGTGGAAACCGGTTGGTACAACCAAAACAATTACCAAAAGTGAAGGTTCCTGGGTTTTCACCATTGATAATGAACCGGCTATGAAGGTCATTCAAAGATTCTTAGGGAATGATATAGTAAGGGCGAATTCAGAAGGAAGTGGATTTATTCCAACAGACCTGGGCTATCCATTACAGTTTGAGAGGGCATCAGGAAATCCTATTATGAAGCCTGCATTGTTTTTTAATCCTGCCGATCAATCCGTCATGATTGCAGGTGATGTAAATGAAGGAGATCAATTCCGTTTTTCCCTGCCACCGGATTTTGATGTGATTGACAAAGTGATTGAAAGTACTAGGATCAGAAAAGAAAAGGAGATGCCGGATGCCGATGTGTTGTTGGTTTTTTCATGTGTAGGAAGATTAGGGACTTTCGGCCCTTTGATATCCACAGAAATAGAAGGATTGGCATCCACCTGGGGCAAACCCATGATTGGCTTTTTTTCACTGGGTGAATTTGGGAAATTGGACGAAGGCCGCTCTGAATTTCAGGGAACAACAGTAAGCTGGGTGGCCTTGAAAGAAAAATAGTAATCCTAACAAAACACTGAACCCATGAAAGCAAAATCTATTAAAGGAAAGTCTACCGCAGAAATTAAATCAGTTCTCACTGAAAGTATGTCAGACGGTTTCAGGCCTACACTGGCTATTGTATTCCTATCTGTTGCACAAGACCGCACCGCTATCTGCAGCACACTCGACGAAGAGGGTATTGCCATCTTTGGCTCTTCCACCAATGGCGAGTTTATCGATGAAGAGACTGAATCAGGTGCTGTGGCCATTCTTCTTCTGGATATTAAAAAAGAACATTTTAGAATTCATTCAGAGGTATTCCAGAACAACAACTATCGTGAAACATCAAAATCCATTGCCTTGAAAGCCAAAGAGGACTTCGAAAATGTTGCTTTCCTATTGGCAATTAGTAATGCGGCAACTGATGGCGAAGAGGTGTTGCTGGGACTTCAGGAAATCGCTGGTGATGAAGTCAATGCGTTTGGTGGAGCTGCCGGTGATGATTTGACTTTTGACAAAACATGGGTTTTTACAAACGGATGGGAAAGCGATCGTGGGATGGTTTGTATTGCGTTAGATGAAGAAAAAGTCTCGGTCAGTGGCATCGCTACCTGTGGCTGGAAAGCCATGGGAACGGAAAAAACGGTGACTAAAAGCGAGGGAAATCACGTGTTCACGATCGATAACGAACCTGCGCTCGATATTACCACAAAATATGGGGGACTTGAGAATATCACCCCCGACAACAAGGATGTATTATTGGAACTTGCTGCCAATTTCCCACTGCAACTGCAGCGTAAGAAAGGTGACCCGGTCATGCGCCCTGGCCTAGTCGTCGACTGGTCTGACCATTCCTTCTACACAAGTGGTACGGTCCCAGAAGGATCAAAAATCCGATTTTCCTTACCTCCCGATTGGGATGTGATGGAAAAGGTCGTGAAAGGCGTTCAAAACCTGAAAGATACTGAAATGCCGGAGGCAGATGCCCTTGTCGTGTTCAGCTGTGCCGGCAGGATACTATCTTTTGGTCCCATGATGAATGCTGAGATAGAGGGAGTTAAACAGGTTTGGAATGTCCCGATGGCAGGCATGTTTTCATATGCGGAATTGGGCAGAATGGCTGGAGGCAACTTGGAAATGCATAATCTCACCACCTGTTGTGTGGCATTAAAGGAAAAATAATGAACCCACATCTCCAGCATATTCTCGACAGGCTACTTCAGATTGAAGCCATCACTGATGAGCAAAAATCTGCTCTCGCCAAATCCCTGAAGGATGCGGATAAAGAGGTCACAATTTTGGAATTCAAACTGGACCGCACCGAAAAAGTAAAACGCACCACTGCCATTTTACTCGAAGAAACTATTGAGGAGCTTGAACTGAAAAGGAAAGCCATTGAAGAAACCAATTCGGCACTAGAAAAATCATTTGAAGAACTAAAATCAGCCCAGGATCAATTAGTCCAGCAGGAAAAGCTCGCCTCATTGGGTCAACTCACAGCAGGCATCGCCCACGAGATCAAGAATCCACTGAATTTTGTGAATAATTTTTCGGAAGTCACCATGGAGTTGATCGGGGAGATCAAAGAAGAAAGAGCCAAGAAACAAGAAACAAGAGATGAGACTTTAGTGGATGAAATATTGGAGGATATCCAATCTAACCTTGAGAAAATCCACGAACACGGTACACGTGCCAACAGCATTGTCTCTTCCATGCTCCAGCATTCCCGTGGGGGATCAGGCAAAAAAGACCCTACCGATCTTAATGCCCTGATCAAGGAATACATAAACCTGAGTTTTCACGGCATGCGCGCGAGTAAAAATCCGATCGATGTCGAAATCGATTTTAACCTCGATCCTGCTATAACCAATGTTTCGATCATCAAAGAGGACTTTATTCGGGTAATTATCAACCTCTGTAATAATGCTTTTGATGCGATGCGGGGTAAGGTTTATCAGACGGAAGACCGAAGACGGAAGACGGAAGAGGGTGATACTGGTAATGTTTACAATCCTAGATTGAAGGTGAGGACAAGTTTGGAAAATAGACAGGTTAGGATATCAATTGAAGACAATGGCCCCGGAATTCCTGAGGACATTAAAGACAAAATTCTGCAGCCTTTCTTCACCACCAAAAAAGGAACGGAAGGTACAGGTCTTGGGCTGAGTATCACCCATGATATTGTAAAGGCTCATGGGGGGGAATTGAAGGTGGAAACTATTATTGGTAATGGAAGCAAGTTTATTATCTCATTTCCCCTGAAAGGATGAAAAAGGAAAATCAAATATTGAAACGAAACATGATCCAGTATACATGGTTTTGGCATATCCTGCTCATGATCCTTTTTGGGTGGACTTTAAGTCAGCCAGGTTTCTCTCAAAACTCAAACGTTCCAACTGATCAAATTGATAGTCTTAAAGTTTATGTAAGTCAGCTTTCGGAAAATGATCCACAATATACCAGCCTTACATCCCTATATGCACAAATGTGTTTCGACAGCCTCCGGATAATTGATGGGATGGAAGCCACGAAAAGATTAAAAGAGATCGCTGAAGTATCAGGCAACGACCAAGACCTGGGTTATTTCCATGAGGCTTTGGGATTCCTTCACTCCTATTCACAACTGAAAGAAGCCAACCAGGTGAAAGCCGACTGGCTTTTAAAACAACACAGTGAGTTTAACCGATGGGGAAATATTGAGGGGCGTAAGGACATTCAGAGCGACACTGCCGGGGTAGCCATAGATGCTTATGAGCACGCATTGAAACACTACCAGTCGTTAAGAGATACCTTTTCTGTCAGGCATCTCCATGCAGAGTTAGCCATGATGTACCGGTGGTGGAAACTGCCCAGAAATACCTATAAAGAGACAGAAGAAATTCGAAAGTACCAGATTCATCGGGACGAGGTGCTCAACCTTTATCCCGATAACTATCGGGACACACCGGAAGGAATCCTACTCAACCTTGTGATGAAAATCCAGCAGCTTGAAGACCTGTGGTTTCAGCAAATCAACCAGACATCGGAAATTGAATTGTCACTGGCCAATCAGGTTTCAACCATTAAAGATCCTTTTAACCGTGCCTGGGGATATCATATGCTCAGTCGAAATTACGGAGGCAATAACCGGTACTTCTTGGGGCTGAGCTACAATGCAAATTCGCTTGATCTATTACAACAGCTTGGAGAAACAAACCTTCAATCATTTTGCTATTATCATGCCGCATCAATCTATCAACGGGCCTCTGTTAGGCAACCGGAGTTGCGAACTAAAGTTATTGAGAATTGCGAAAAAGCGATACGCTTTCACCAACAAATGAATTATACCAAAGGAATAGAGAAGGTATATTGGCTTTATGTTCAAACCAAGCGCGGGCTCAATGAGGATGCTATTAATCAAGAACCTCACGAAACTGGCCGGTCCGAAGCTTCAAGCATTCCCGACAGTATTAATAGAGCCATGGATCACTACTTCAACTACCTCGGGAATAATCTTAACTCTACATTGAATAGGCAACTATTTGCCTTTCATCAACAGGAGGAGGCAGCCAAGCTGTACAAAACTGGCAACGCAGAACAGGCTTTGGAGAATAATTTTCGTGCGCTGAACCTGCTGCTGTCTATTGCCGACTTTCGAGGCGCGAGCTACAGTGCACTCGTAATCGCTAACAATTTTAAGGAAGAAAAAAGCTATGAAAAAGCATTGCAGTATGCCATTCAGGGATATCAATACGCAACCGAAACCACCTGGACTATCACCATGATCTCCGGTTCAGCATTGGTGGCGGAGCTCTATGAAGAAACCGGGCAGTTGGGCAGGGCTATCGAATATTTGAAAATTAACCAACAACTGGTGACAGAAAACGAGCGGCTGAATAACCAGATTCAGTTTACTGAGATGCAAGTGGCTGGAGCGATCAAAGAGAGTCAGCATGAAATTGACCGGTTGGATACTCAGCGCAAAATGGTGGAAAGTGAAAATGAAAATCAACGCATCATTCTTGTAATGGCAGGCATATTGTTGGTCTTCTTGCTGGTGTTTTCTGTTGTAATCTATCGAAATAGTGTTTCCAGGAAGAAAGCCAACCAGGAATTAAGTCAGCAAAGAGATTCGTTGCAGAAAACACTGCTACAGCTGCAATCCACCCAATCCCAACTCATCCAATCCGAAAAAATGGCTTCGCTTGGCGAGCTCACCGCCGGTATCGCCCATGAGATTCAAAACCCATTAAACTTCGTGAATAACTTCTCGGAGGTCAATTCAGAACTGGCTGCGGAATTAGAAAGTGAGCTAGAGCAAAAAAATTATGCCGAAGCGAAGGAACTCGCAAAAGACATCCGGGAAAACGAAACGAAAATCAACCACCACGGCAAGCGAGCCGACGCCATCGTGAAAGGCATGCTGCAGCACAGCCGCAGCAGCACCGGCACCAAAGAGCCCACCGACATCAATGCCCTGGTAGATGAATACCTCCGCCTCTCCTATCACGGGTTGAGAGCTAAGGACAAAAGTTTCAACGCAAGTATGGAAACTGATTACGATAAGTCGATCGGGAATATCAACATCATCCCTCAAGACATGGGTCGGGTAGTGCTGAACTTGATTAATAACGCATTTTTCGCAGTCCATGAGCAGGCAAAGTCTGGAAAAGAAGGCTACGAGCCTACCGTTTCAGTTAGCACCAAGAAGTCAGGCGACCTGGTGACCATCTCCGTCAAAGACAACGGCTCCGGCATCCCCGACTCCATCAAAGAAAAAATCTTCCAGCCCTTCTTTACTACCAAACCTACCGGATCTGGGACAGGATTGGGGCTGTCTTTGAGTTATGATATTGTAAAGGCGCATGGAGGGGAATTGACAGTAAAATCGCACGAAAATGAAGGCACCGACTTCACCATTAAATTATCCTTATCATGAAAACAAAATCAGTGAAATCCAATAATTCCTATAAACCCGTGATTCAGACTTGTATCGTGAAAGCGCATGGTGGGGAGTTGACAGTTCAATCTACTATAAGCAGCGGATCAGAGTTTACAATTATAATGCCTCTTAATTCAAAATAATATGAGACCAATTTTTTGTACATTATATTTTGTTTTATTCAATTCTTCGGTTTTCTGTCAGGACACAGTAAAAAGTTTCGACACTTTGATCAGAAACCTGACATTAGAAATCAGAAATTCTGCAAACGATAGTCTCAATTCGGAATATTATTTAGAACTAGCGAGTTTAACTCAGAATAGAAATCCAGACTCATCAATTTACTATGGTGAAAAAGCTTTTGATTTAGCGTCAAAAAGCCAAAATACTTCTGTTCAAGTGGGGGCTTTAGGGATTATGGCTGGAGCTAACCGCAATAAAGGGGACTTGCCCAAATCTATTGAAATTTCATTACGTGCTCTTCAGTTAGGTAAAAATATTCCCGTTCGGATAGCGGCGGGGATAGGTCCAGCCTATAGCAATTTGGGAAATACTTATATACAAATCGGTGATTATGAAAGAGCCAAAAATTATTTAGAGAAATTAATTGCCTTGGGTCACCAAGACCAATTAGGCGTAGCCTATGGGCATTATTATTTGGCTTCGATCTACGAAAAACAAAATAAACTTGACACAGCTCAATACCATTTAGATAAATGTTACGAGGAATTTAAAACTATAAAATTTGGGCCTTATCCTAATGTTTATGATGTTTATCCACCATGGTATAATTTGAGAGCTAAAATTTATCTAAATAAAGGTCAGGATCAGTTAGCTCTATCAGATTATTTCCATGTTTTGGAAATGACACGTCGAAACGACGAGCCATTTTTTTCATCAGCTACATACAACGATATTGCCTCGTACTATAAGCAAAAGAATCAAATCGATTCGGTTATTTATTATGCTGAAAAAGGACTGACCGAAGCTAAAATTTATTCTACACAAAAGGAGATTCTAAGGTCAAGTGAAATTCTTTCCGAATATTATGAGAAACAAAATCCTGCTCAAGCACTGGCCTATTTGAAGCTGGCCAATAAAACTCGTAATACCTTTTATGGAGCAGGAAATATGCAAGTAATGAGGGATATGATTGAGGAAAATGATAAAAAACAGAATGAGATTATAGCCGCTGAAATGGCCAATAGGAATCGCTTGATAATGGGTGGAATATTAGGAATTGCCTCACTCCTGCTGATCACCGCAATCTTCTTATATAGAAATAATCGAACCAAACAAAAGGCAAAACTTAAAATCGAAGCCGCTTATCAGCAACTCAAATCCACCCAAGCCCAACTCATCCAATCCGAAAAAATGGCGAGTCTGGGAGAACTCACAGCGGGCATCGCCCATGAGATCCAGAACCCGTTGAACTTCGTCAATAACTTTTCAGAGGTAAGCACAGAGCTAGTGGATGAAATGAAAGAGGAGTTGGTAGCTGGTACCGAAGCTTCGGTACAGTTTGCAGTGGAAATCGCCGATGATCTCAAACAGAACTTAGAAAAAATAACACTCCACGGTAAGCGTGCCGATGCCATTGTCAAGGGAATGCTGGAACATAGCAAAAGAGGATCTGGTCAGAAGGAGCCTACTGATCTCAACGCATTGGCGGATGAGTTTCTTCGCTTGAGTTATCAATTTTTTTTAGCAAAGGAACCCGAATTCAAAGCTGAGCTGAAAACAGACTTTGACCCCAATCTTCCCAAGGTTTCGGTTATTCCACAGGACATTGGTAAAGTTCTTCTCAATCTGATGAACAATGCTTTTTACGCCTGTGCTGAGCGCAGTCGAAGTACGGTAAACGAAAAAGCTAAATCTGAAAACACAGATTCTGATTTTAAACCAATGATCCAAGTGAGCACCCGCCAACTCCTCCCTGAGGGGGGCAAGGGGGGGTATATTGAAATCTCAGTTTCCGACAACGGCTCCGGCGTCCCTGACTCCATCAAAGAAAAAATCTTCCAGCCTTTCTTTACTACCAAACCAACGGGTTCGGGAACTGGACTTGGTTTATCATTATCTTATGATATAGTGAAGGCGCATGGTGGGGAGTTGAGGGTTGATTCAAGTGATGGAATGGGTGCTGAGTTTATTATTCAACTACCAGCTAAAGGAAATTAAACATGAAACAGCTTATTTTCACCCTATTTTTCCTTTTCATATGGGATATTGGCTTTGCACAAAACCCTAAAATTGATAGCCTACGACAAAAATTCGCCCAGTCGAGGCTTGACGAAGATCTGATTTATCTTTATTACGAATTATCTGATTTCTACCAGAATACAAATCCAGATTCAGCGATAATCTATGCGCAAAAATCAATAGAATTAGCAGAAAAGGTTAAAATTTACCAAGACAATGCGAGTTACATGCTGGGCCAGGCTTATCGTGTAAATGGAGACTACCCAAAAGCATTAGAATTTTTATTTAGGGCACTTCAATTGTTCGAAAAGCATAAGAATCACAAACAAATTGGAGAATGCGAGAACCAAATAGGCATTGTTTATTCTCAACTTGGGTATAATCCAGACGCAATCATCTACCAAAAGAGGGCGATAAAGTCTTTTGAATCTGCCAATGATCTTGATTTAGCTATAAATTCAACCTTAAATCTTGGAAGGGGTTATCGAAGAAATAATCAGTTTGATTCAGCTTCTATCTACCTAGAAGAAGCATACAATAGCTTGGACCTTTTTAGAAATAAGTCGAGACATGCTTTTCTATTTATGGAGATGGGAACCCTTCAATTTCAATTAGGTAATCATAGTGAAGCATTCAATTTTTTAAGAGAAAGTACACACATCAATGAGTTGAACAATAATCATTTCTACAACTCACTTGCCTATAACGTGTTAGCTGTTTTTTTCAACGAGTTGAACCAAACAGATTCATGTATTTTTTACGCTAAGAAAGGATTTTCTGAAGCGACGGAAATCTCATATAAATATAACATACTGGAATCAAGTATCATCTTGGCGCAGCAATATGACTCAGTCAATTTTAGGGAAGCTAATTTTTATCTTAAAAAAGTAAATGAAATAACGGACGAATTGTATGGTTCTAAAAAAGTCCAGGAGTTACAAAAAGCAATTTCTGATGAACAACAACGTCAAAGGAAAATTGAACAAGATAGGGTCGAAAACGAAAATAGAATAAAGCAGATTTCACTTCTGGTTGGTTTTGTGCTGTTGTTATTTATTGCCCTACTACTTTACGCCAACAACAAAAGAAAGCATAAAGCCAATATTTTGCTTCAAAATCAAAAAGAGGAAATTGATATTCAACGTAATAAGGCTGAAAAATCATTAGTCAAACTCAAATCCACCCAAGCCCAACTTATCCAATCCGAAAAGATGGCCTCCCTCGGAGAACTCACCGCCGGCATTGCTCATGAGATTCAGAACCCGCTGAATTTTGTGAACAACTTTTCTGAGGTAAGCAGCGAGATGATCGAGGAGTTGGATGAGGAAATTGAAAAAGGTGATAAGGAAGAGGCAAAAGCTATATCGGCAGATTTAAGAGAAAACCTGAACAAAATAGCTCACCACGGAAAACGAGCAGATGCTATTGTCAAAGGAATGCTGGAGCACAGTCGTGCAAATAAAGGTGAAAAAGCTCCGACAGACTTGAATGCTTTAGCTGATGAGTTTGTACGACTTTCCTACCATGGATTAAGAGCTAAAGACAAATCATTTAATGCAGACTTCAAATTAGAGCTTGATCCGGACTTGCCTAAAGTAAATGTGGTGGCATCGGATATCGGAAGAGTCATTCTCAACCTGGTGAATAATGCTTTTTATGCAGTCAATGAAAAAGCGAAAACTACCCACCAACCCTCCCGAAACATCGGGTCAGGCTCTGAAGGGGGAGAAGTTTACAAACCTCTAGTAACAGTAAAAACAATGGTGATGAAGTCCCCTTCAGGCCTGCCTGACGGACGGGCAGGGGATTTAGGGATTCAAATCTCCGTCCAGGACAACGGAAACGGCATCCCTGACTCTATCAAAGAAAAGATCTTCCAGCCTTTCTTTACTACAAAGCCAACTGGCTCTGGTACTGGACTTGGGCTGAGCTTAAGCTACGATATGGTGAAGGCGCATGGTGGGGAACTCACAGTAAACTCAAGGGAAGAAAAAGGATCGGAATTCATAATCGCCCTACCTCTTCTGTAATTTGTAAATCAAATCCGCATAATATTCTCATGAAAGTTTTTTAACTGTTAAAAAGCTAAAGAATTAGAAATAAACCTTGATTTCTTAGCGATTCGAAAAGCAGGTTGCTATTCATTTAGCAAAATGAACCCATTGCTAATTTAGCTTATACTCTTGCACACTATAAATCTTATAGAGCCTTTCTTATAATCGGGTATTGACAATACTGTTGTAGATGGAGCCAAAACTATAGCTGATACCAACCGACATTGACACTCCAAAACTCGTAGCCAATTGCCGCTGCTGGAGCAGGATGTCTTCTAAAGAAACATCGCCTTTAGGAAGGGATAGCTGATCGCGAACAATACCAAGTTCGGAAGAAAGATTCACAGAGAGCCCTTTATATATTCTCCATGCCAGATTGCTGTCAAAGGAAATCCTGTATTTGCTCAGATCGTGTAAAAATTGAGAACCTTCCAGTTCTATTCTAAGTGATCCCCAGGGTTGACGGATTCTCACCCCAAACTCCAATGCATGACTGGGTAGGGTTTCTTCCAGTTTGCCAAAAATTGTTTCTTCCATATAGGTCCGCCTGTCAAATCCGGCACTGTAAGCTATGGTGATTTCCTTGCGAAGAGCCTCTGTGTAGGGAAATATACTGTACTCAATAGCTGGGGCAGCAGAAATACCCAAATCGATATTACTAAATGTGGAGGAAATGACATTGGTAAATAAGCCAACTGACCAATGTGAACTGATACTTCTTACCGCTCTTCCGTAAAATCCGTTTCTATGGAGTATGCTCTCAATCACCTCACCATTCCTTGCAAAATCCCTTTTATTATAATTAAAATATGGCCTTAAGCGAATACGCCATTGTTCCGTAATATGCTCCGCGGAGAATCCATACCTCAGATCTAAGGCACTTACACTTGTTTCTTTGGAGAAATCAATTCCTCCATATATTTCAAAAATCCAATTTTTCCATTTGTCTTTTTCAGGTCTTTGTTCAATATCAATGTCTGAAATGGAAACCAATAATTTATCTGCCATGGAAGTGTGTGCCACATATGGCACTAAGCCCAAAGTAATTATGGAATTTAAACCTTCCCGCTCTTCATCTCGCGTGTTGGTTTGAACAGAAGAGTAGGAAAGGGTATTGTTGATATCCAGAAAACGCTGCTTGCCGATAAACGAAAGCGTAAAGACTCGGCCCCCTCCGGCTGTACCCTGACTCGTGATAAACAGATGAAGTTGCCCCAACATGGGATCTCTTACATAATTGACAAAATTTATCTGTTGGCGAATGAAATTATTGTCGCAAACCTCACAATCAAGAAATACGGTGATGATATCCTGACTGACTGTATCCAGGGCTTGAGCTGTAGTAGTATCCTGATCCGTAAGTTCCCCTGAAGTCTGGGCAGAAAGAGGTCCCAAAAAGAATAAAAAAATTAGCCCAAAGGATAGCCTTTTCATGGTTGAGCAAATCGTTGAGCAATTAAAATAAACGGTATTATAAAGATGGAAGGGTTTGGAAATGATTCGCATTTATAGTTGAAAATACAGCGGGGTTTTGGATTTGATTTATACTATTCGAAATTTAGTATCAGAAAGGGAATAGGAGGGTCTTGCTAATAAAGAAGGCTTATTGATGTAATTTAGTTCAAAGAAGCAAGGAAAGCTGCCAGAATCCGTTGGATGATCTCTGCTGGTAAATAGCCAAAAGGAAATTGTGCTCAAAATTAGTTGATGGCAGTTGTAAAAGAATTCCTCATCGCCCAAATGAGATACTAATTTGAAATGTTATTTTGAACTTTGGACTATCTTCCTTCAAAAGGAATAGTAGTATATCGGTGGACAATTCAGGCCCTTTTATAGCAATGTACTTACCTAATGATAGTCAAATAACTCTACAGATGTTCATTATTGGCACTTTACCAGAACATCATTTCAAGACAATTTTGCGAGGCTTAACGATGCGATAGGGCAAATTAAATTAATCAAACCCGCTATCTTCAACGCTAACTAATTAACCCAAACCTAATCTATGATTAATCGCCGTAATTTTATCAAGCAATCTGGACTTGCTCTTTCAGCCGCAGGCTGTGGCCTATCCGGTTTCCGCCTTCCACCACTGAAGTCCTACAAAATGGGTCTGCAGCTATTTACGATTAGAGCCGCTATGGCTGAAGATCCCAAGAAAGCGCTTAAAACGATAGCAGAATTTGGCTATCAGGACACTGAAATCTACGGATATGATGGTCCCTCGAAGAGCTTTTACGGCATGCCCGCAATTGATTTTAAGAAAGTGTTAGAGGATAATTCCCTTGACAGCACCAGTGGTCATTACGATTTTATCAAATACTTCAGAGCCGCAGACGATGAACTTATTCGCTATACAGATCAAAGTATAGAAGGTGCTCATGCCTTGGGACAAAAATATATTACCTGGCCGTGGCTTGATCCAGAGTCCCGCTCCATAGAGAGTTTTAAAATCTTGGCCGATAAGCTAAATTTGATTGGAGAGCGCGTGAATAAAGCCGAACTTGGATTTGCCTATCACAACCATGATTTTGAATTTACTGATCATAATGGTGAAAATGGCTATGACATCATTCTTCAGAATACTGATCCAGAACTAGTCAAACTCCAAATAGATCTCTTTTGGGTAGCTCACAGCTCTCAGCGTACAGCGCATGAGCTTTTCATGGAAGCGCCAGGCCGATTTGTCATGTGGCACATTAAAGACTTGGATAAGATCAGCAGAGACTATACTGAGATGGGAAATGGCTCTATCGATTATACCAAAATCCTTCCGGACGCATCTCTCTCGGGAATGGAACATTACTACATAGAGCAAGGCGGAAATTTCGCTCAGAATCCCATGCAAAGTGTAAAAGACAGCGCAGAATATTTTAAGAAAAACCTGATCAACTTATTTGAATAGCGGCATCATCACACCTCTTTAATTCAGTAGACTAACTTTTCAATTTCCTTAAATCTATTTGAACCCTTAAATGAAAAACAAATTTCCCATACTGCTCTCACTTAATTTTCTGCTATCTCTGAATGTCTTCGCCAGTGTGGACACCGTGGCCACCTTCAGTTCTTCCATGCAAAAAGAGATTAAGGCAGTAGTGATTACTCCATCGAGTTACTCAGAGACTAAAGAATATCCAGTTGTCTATCTGCTACATGGATATTCAGGTAATTACAGCGATTGGATAAGTAAAGTACCCCAGCTGCAATCCTACGTCGATCAATATGACTTCATTATCGTCAATCCAGACGGAAATTACGGAAGCTGGTATTGGGATAGTCCAGAAGTGCAGGGTTCCAAGTATGAAACCTATGTAGGAAAAGAATTGGTGGAGTTTATCGACCAAAAGTACAGCACGATTCAAGGCCGTGAAGGAAGAGCAATCACGGGCTTAAGCATGGGTGGGCATGGAGCACTTTATCTGGCTTTTCGCCATCAGAACACGTATGGTACAGCAGGAAGCTTAAGTGGTGGAGTGGACATAGAGCCATTTCCAGAAAACTGGGAGATGAAAAAATACCTAGGCACCAAAGCCGAAAATGCTGAGCGATGGGAAGAATTCTCCGCGATGGGTCAAAGCAATCGACTACTTCCAAATAAACTAAAGTTAATCATTAGTTGCGGCACTGAGGATTTCTTCTACGATGTCAATGTGAAACTCCACGAAAAACTAGCATACAATAACATCCCACATTCATTTATTACTGGACCTGGAGGGCACACTTGGGAATACTGGGCAGATGCCGTGCAGTATCAGTTGCTGTTTTTCCATAAGTATTTTGAACAAAGGCCGTAGAAATCTATTATTTCCGATATCCCCATATTTTTATAGAATATTCAATTCTAAAGCCCAATGAAGCACTTGATGCTTTGCCTACTCTACAAATCCACCAACGGCGCGGAAATGAGCGGAGCAAAGTATAATTTTAACCATAAAACAATCCAAAAATGAAATCGAGCATGACTCAAGAGTCACACCCTGGGATGATTATCAAATATGCGAGATTCTCCCGATCCGCCGCGGCGGACGGGACAGGCTATCCCGTTTCCTTCGACACGGGACAGGTTATGACCTTTAAAAAATAATTATAATTATATGAAATCGAGATACTTATTAGGCATGGGTCTGATGCTACTTCTGGGCAGCAATGTCCAAGCTCAAGACGAAGTAATTGACAAAATTATTAAAGAGGAAACTGAGAACTCTCAGTTGAAGCAGATAGGCCATGAATTGATGGATGGAATCGGTCCAAGGTTGGTAGGATCTCCTCAAATGCAAAAAGCACATGATTGGGCTCTAGCAAAATATAAAAGCTGGGGAATCGAAGCTAGAAACGAGCAATGGGGAGAGTGGAGAGGCTGGGAGAGAGGAATCACCCACATCGACATGGTAGCTCCTTGGACTAGATCTCTAGCTGGCACTCAACTAGCTTGGAGTCCTTCTTCACCTCAAGGTGGCGCTCAAGGGGAAGTAGTGGTGATTCCAGATTTGGTTGATTCATCTGCTTTCGCAAAATGGCTCCCATCCGTAAAAGGCAAATACGTTATGATCTCAGCTCCTCAGGTAACTGGTCGTCCTGACTACAACTGGGAAGAATTTGCCACTGAGGAATCTTTCTCCAAAATGAAAGAAGATCGTATGGCTTCAGGTAGAGCATGGAATGAAAGACTTCGAAAAATAGGCAAAGGAAGAAGAGATTTGTCAACAGTGCTAGAAAGTGCAGGAGCCTTGGGAATCATTACTTCCTACTGGTCTCAGGGTTTCGGAGCAAACAAAATCTTCTCTGCATCTACCAAAAAAGTGCCTACGGTAGATCTTTCATTGGAAGACTATGGTATGCTTTTTAGACTAGCAGAAAGTGGAAAGAAACCAATGATCCACCTAAATGCTCAATCTAAAGAAAACGGGATGGTACCAACATTCAATACTATTGCTGAAATCAAAGGAACTGAGAAGCCGGACGAATATGTGATGCTTTCTGCTCACTTTGATTCTTGGGATGGCGGTACAGGGGCGACTGACAATGGTACTGGTACCATCATGATGATGGAAGTGATGCGCGTGCTGAAAGAAGTCTATCCAAATCCTAAGAGAACAATATTGGTAGGTCACTGGGGTTCTGAAGAACAAGGATTGAATGGTTCAAGAGCTTTCGTAGAGGATCATCCGGAAATAATCCCTAAGATCCAAGCGCTTTTCAATCAGGATAACGGTACTGGACGAGTAGCTAATGTATCAGGTCAAGGCTTTGTAGACAGCTATGAATACCTAGGAAGATGGATGGCTAAAGTACCAAGAAGTATCACTAGAGACATCGAAACTACCTTCCCCGGCAATCCAGGTGGCGGCGGATCTGACTACGCTTCCTTCGTGGCAGCGGGCGTTCCTGCCTTCTCATTGAGCTCGCTTAGTTGGTCCTATGGCACTTATACTTGGCATACCAATTTGGATACCTATGATAAAATCATCTTCGACGATGTGCAAAATAATGTGATCATGGCAGCTATAATGGTCTATATGGCAAGTGAAGAAGACGGAATGGTTTCCAGAGACGTAAGAATCCCGATTGGAAGAAATGGTGAGCCTACAGATTGGCCTGCGGTACGTTCTCCTACCAGAAAAGGCGGCGTAGAATAATCAGTATGCCTCATTCCATGAGTTTAAAAGCATTAGATTTGGGATCAGGCTCCAAAGTGGGACTGGTCGCAAATATTTAAAGCTTTGAAAAGAGTCCGGTGTTATGCCGGGCTCTATTCAGTTAAGTTTATTTATCAGCAATTTTCAAATACATATAAAGAAGTAGAGAGGCGTGATGAAGCCCTTTGCCGGCTGGTATTGTTGAGAAAAGTGCAAATAATACCATAGCCCTCAAATAATTTCTTTTCTACAACAAAAACGGCTACCTCGAATAGTAGCCGTTTTTTCTTTTCTTTATCAGATGAGAATTAGTCTAGAGTCACTTCTTTGGAGCCGTTTGGATAAAAGATGGTAACCTTTTTATCACATGCACCATCCCCGTAATCAACGGAAGCCTCAATTTCAGAATACTGAAATTCCAAGACGCCTGATAGAGGGACAGTTACTCCAGATTCTAGGCAGCTTTTGGTATAAATCAACGCCTCTGTAACCGAGGATGTGTATGCAAATCCACTACGACTTGTCCCAACGGCAGTTCCTGTAATAGAAGCTTCGTATGCTCCTTGAGTACCAAGTTTGATGTCTCGAAGCTGGTCGCTGGTCAAGGTCACAAAAGTGTCATCAGGCCAGGTGACTTTCCCATTTTCGATTTTTACCTCCAAGTTGACCGTATTCGATTCTATGTCAACCCCCTTATTCGTGATAGTTCTGGTGCCTTCTACCTTGTACCCATTTACTTCATATCCGTCGAATGTTGTGGTGACTTTTGCCCCAGTAAGCAGCAGATTTCCGGTATAAGTAAGATTGATGATTCCTTTTCGGATCACCCCATTGGAGCTGGTGCAGCCATCACCGAAGTCAACCTTGATCGTCTTTGCACTTTCATTTATTGACACCACTGCTCCATCGCAAATATTGCCTGCAGGGATATCAATTGCGGTTCTTGCACTGAGACCGCTGCTGCTGAGCACCGTAAGTGTAACATTATCTAAATCTTCAAAAGCCATGTTGACTTGCGTGTCTTCCTCTACTACTGTTAGGTTTGGCTCAGTAGGTTCATCATTCATGTCGCAGCTGGAGATGAGCATAATGCTGCAGATCATGAGAAATAAGAATGAGGGATTGAATGTATTTTTCATAAGGGAAATAGTTGGTAAAAGTGTATTTGTTAGTTAGTTGATTTCATATTCGTATTACTATGCTTTTGGATTTTGCCACCTGCACAGCCGATATTTTGAGTAAATGGGATTTCATTAGGAAGTATTCCCATTACTCAAGAAAGATCTCATTCTTCTTCTAGGTTATTTTCAGACTTTTTTTTGTGTTTGCCGGGTTTCATACCTAGTGTGTGATAGATGATAAACGTCTATGACTCGTTAAAATTTGAATATGTTTCAAGGATTGAGCCAAATTGATCCGTTAGCTTGGCTCAATTCATATCTTTGGGCATGAAAGGATTTGATTTCGAGAATTCTGATCTCGCAGAGAAGCTGAAAACAGTGAAAAGTAAGGTTGTCACCTTGTCTTTCCTGAGGTTGATGGTCTTTTTTGCGATGGGCGGGCTGTTTGTTTTGGCTGTTTCGGATAACCCTGTGTGGTTTTTGTTTTTTGGGGCTTCTGTTGTTGCTTTTATTTCTTTGATAAGAAAATATAATGAGCTGAAAGATCAGGAAGCCATTTATTTGGCACTGGAGAAAATGAACCTGAACAAAAGATTACGAGTAGGCCGAAAACTGAAAGAACTTGATGCGGGGATAGAATATCAGGACAAAACTCACCCTTTTTCCAATGACCTGGATCTCTTTGGAGACCATTCTCTTTTTCAACTCTTAAACCATACCGTTTCAAAAAAAGGGAAGGAAGCACTCGCCGCAAAACTTAAATCTGCGTTTGATCTGGACAGAGCGGCTACCTTTCGCGAGGCTTCTGCTGAGTTATCCACCAAGTTGCTTTTCCTTCAGGCAATGGAAAGCATAGGGTTGGCTTTTTACAATGAAGAAAAATCAAATTCGGGGTGGGTAAGTTGGTTAAAGGTAGATGAGAGAAGCACACTATTGATTCGCATAGTTGCCTTCCTAGGGCCAATAGGAGGCCTTACACTGTCGGTTTTAGCATATTTAGAAATCATCCCAGCTGTATTTCTAGGGATTTGGATTTTGATTGGGATTGTATTTCTAGGGATAGTTTTCAAGCCCTTGAAAAAGGCAGCGGATTCTATCCCAAGTAGAGATCAGCTAAAAACATATCGATATTGGCTGGCAGTTTTGGAAAAAGAGCAAATGGAATCCCCGCTTTTGAAGATGATGCAAGCACCATTCCTCACCAAAGGGGTCAAAGCCTCCACACTTTTCGATCAGCTGGATAGTTTAGGACTTTGGATACAGAACAGAATCAATATACTTTATATTCCTTTGAATCTGTTTTTTTGGACGGATCTGTTTTTATTTCTACAGCTGATGTCTTGGAAAAGAAGTCATGGGAATTTGGTTGCCAATTTCCCTGCTCAGCTAGTGGAATGGGAGGTTTTGATATCTCTGGGTGCATTTGAAGAGGAAATTGGCGGTAAAGGCAAGGTGCTTCCTGTTGAGAAAGGATTGGTGGCAAAGGAAGTTTCTCACCCGCTGCTTTTGCCAGGAGTAGCTGTGCCGAATGATTTCATTATTGACGAAAATCAACGTATCATTTTGCTCACAGGAGCAAATATGAGTGGGAAAACCACTTTCATGCGAACCCTGGGGATTAATTGTGTGTTGGTCAACCTAGGTTTGAGTCCCTTTGCTCAAGAGTTCGGTTTCTCTGGGTTTCAGCTCTATACCAGTATGCGTAATACGGATAACTTGGGAGAAAGTGTCAGTTCCTTTTATGCCGAACTTAGTCGGATCAAGCAATTGATCGATAGAATAGAAAAGGGAGAAAAGATCTTATTCTTGCTTGATGAAATTCTGAAAG
The DNA here is from genome assembly GCF_035156415.1 of Algoriphagus persicinus. Lineage (NCBI taxonomy): Bacteria > Pseudomonadati > Bacteroidota > Cytophagia > Cytophagales > Cyclobacteriaceae > Algoriphagus > Algoriphagus persicinus. The sequence continues at coordinate 9,090 of NZ_JAYEEY010000028.1, read as the reverse complement.
GAACCAATACTGAAGACCGTATAGCTGGTTCGGAAGCGCTAATCAGGCAAGTAGATCATACGGCTGCACTGGGGATAATCAGTACGCATGATATTGAACTTGCCGAATTGGAGGATAGAATGGATTCGGTAACTAATTTCAGTTTTCATTCGGAAATACACGATCAGAATATTGACTTTGATTACAAAATAAAACGGGGAGCATGCCCGAGTTTCAATGCCCATAAACTTATGGAATTGATGGGAATCCGTTTTCAACCGGAAAAGTGATTTCTCTTTCTTGAGATTATCTTATTTTTGATTTCAAATAAACTATGGCTATACCATTGCAATCACCCATTTTGGGAGTCCTCGGAGGAGGTCAATTAGGCCGAATGCTTATTCAGTCGGCGATCAATTACAACCAAGACATTCACATATTGGATCCTGATCCAAATGCTCCTTGCAAGGATCTCGCCCAGCGATTTACGGTGGGTTCACTCAATGATTTTGAAACAGTATATGCCTTTGGGCATGGATGTGATGTCATAACAGTGGAGATAGAAAGTGTCAATATAGAAGCACTTGAGCAATTGCAGAGGGAAGGAAAGAAAGTTTATCCACAGCCTGATATTCTGAGCCTTATAAAAGACAAGCGCAAGCAAAAACAGTTTTATCAACTGCATGGGATTCCTACTGCTGATTTTATTCTAACAGTGGACAAGGCGGATGTTATCCACAATTCCGGTTTTCTTCCGGCAGTTAATAAGCTGGGTAAAGAAGGGTATGATGGTCGAGGAGTCCAGGTATTGAGATCTGAATCAGATTTGGAAAATGCCTTTGATGCGCCTGGTCTTTTGGAGAAACTCATTGACTTCGACAAGGAGATTGCTGTGACGGTGGCAAGAAATGAAGCAGGTGACCTGATCGCTTATCCTGCTGTGGAATGCGCTTTTCACCCGACTGCCAATCTGGTTGAGTTTCTTTTTGCGCCGGCAGAAATCTCTCAAGAGGTTGCTGAGAAAGCTGAGAATATCGCGAAGGATGTGATTTTAAAATTAGGAATGGTTGGAATTCTTGCCGTGGAAATGTTTGTGACCAAAGATGGAGAAATACTGGTAAATGAAGTGGCTCCCCGTCCACACAATAGTGGGCACCATACTATTGAAGCTAATTTTACCTCCCAATTTGAGCAACATTTACGCTCGGTTATGAACTGGCCGCTAGGAAATCCAGACTTGAGATGTCCCGCTGCCATGATTAATCTGCTTGGAGAAGCTGGTTTCACTGGGTCTGTTTTGGTGGAAGGTCAAGACGAAGCGTTGGCTGAGCAAGGGGTTTACATTCATCTATATGGCAAGAAAATCACCAAGCCATTTAGAAAAATGGGACATGTGACCATTTTATCAGATACGGTAGTTGGCTTGATGGAAAAGGCGCAACGAATCAAAGAATTAATCAAAATCAAAGCTATATAATGAATCCACAGGTAGGTATTATTATGGGAAGCCAATCGGATCTTCCTATCATGGCGGAGGCCGCGCAAATGCTGGAAGAATTAGGTGTAACCTATGAACTGACGGTAGTTTCAGCACATCGTACACCGCAGCGTATGATTGATTACGCGCATTCTGCACGGGAGCGAGGTATCAAAGTAATAGTGGCTGGTGCTGGCGGAGCGGCGCATTTGCCAGGTATGGTAGCGTCGATAACAAGCCTTCCGGTAATTGGGGTTCCTATCAAAAGTTCTAATTCCATTGATGGCTGGGATAGTATTTTATCCATTTTGCAGATGCCTGGAGGGATTCCTGTTGCGACAGTTGCGCTGAATGGTGGTAAAAATGCGGGCATTCTAGCCGCTTCAATTGTCGGCTCTTTTGATGCTAAAGTGGGAGAAAGCTTAGATTCTTACAAGAAAACGCTGAAGGAAAAAGTGGAGGAGTCTGCCGCCCAGATTGAAGCTAAAGGTTGGAAAGCGATACTTAAAAAATAAAAAATGCGGTGAAAAGCCGCATTTTAATTGAATGCCATGAATTGGAAAAAGATAATTCGATTTAAGATTGGAGAGGTGCCGTGGGAGGTTCCTTTGGATGTATTAGTTCTTCTGGGGGTGATCACCTTGGTGTTGATGGGAGTGGGAGCCTACTTCGGGTTTCAATTTGGAAGTTAATCAGTGAAGATCCCCCAGCCATCATCATTTTTTTCGCTTGGGTCAAATCCCTTGGTCCACTCAATAAAGAGTATGCGATATTCCTCTATGGCTTCCCTGAGTAGCTCCAAATGCTCTTCTGCATGAGTTTCTTCCATTCCAAGTTGATAGGTCATAGTATTGAGGATTTTCGCATGCACTTTCATGACTACTGCTTTCTCCATTTTCAGAACATAGTCAGAAATCCCTTCTGCTTCAGCGAATTTGGTGCTCATCATCATGGCATCTTCCATCATGATATTGCCATAAAGCTCTTTCCTCGCCTCATCCAAACTCCCTACTAATGCCCGGGTCAAGGAAAAGATATCCCTGGCCTTTTTCATCAATGGATGCTTATAAATGTTTTCGTGCTCCTTGCGTGCATCGAACTCATCGTCCTCATCCCAATCTGCCTCGTCGTCATTGAAATCGTCCCACATATGGCAGTAGTGTTTTTAGAAAGGTAATTTGTCTTCTTCTCCTTCAGAGTGGAAAGTGTCCACCTCGGGCATTGCAGATGGGGAAGCAGATGCGCCTCCGTTTTTCTCTACTTTGAAAGCCTTCACTTCAGTGTACCATCGGCCATTGTATTCTCTACTTTCCACATCTATGCTCAAGGTTACATTTTCACCTGCATTAATAGAAAACTGATCGATTTTATCTCCCCAAAGAGAAACACAAACTTTTTTAGGGTATTGTCCTCCTGTTTCAAGGATGAATTCCTGCTTTCTCCAGGGGTTGCCACTTTTTGAATTTCCACCTACTTCGGGTAGTTTTTGGATTATTTTTCCGCTCAATTCCATTGTTGTATTTTTAAATTTCTATCTCCGCGAAGGTACACAATGCGGTTGAAATGTTTTGTTTGGATCACTGCAAATTACTTTATTTCAAAAGTGGGGTTTAACATTTTTTGGCATAAACATTGGTTAAAGTGAAGTCTGAATTTTACATGTTTCAAATAAAATTTTGTTTTCGTCTTTTTTGAGAAATAAAATTCGGATTGTGTCCATGACTCTATTAGTAAGGTAAAATCATTGAATTTTCTTTGCAGAGTTGTTTTTGAAATCATACTTTTAAAAATGTTTCTTTTTGTTTCACCCTTATCAGATACTATGGCCTAGACCTTTACGTTTATAATAAACCAACTTAAAATGAGTAAGCGAATTGGTCCTAAGGACAGTGAATTGATAGCACAGTATCGAAATGGTAGTGATGCAGCCTTTGATCTATTAGTAGATCGATACCAAAGTAAAATGTTCACCACCATATTTCTGATCGTCAAAGATCAGAAGGTAGCTGAAGATTTGCTTCAAGATGTATTTGTGAAAGTGGTCAATACACTTAATTCAGATAAATACAACGAAGAGGGAAAATTTCAGCCTTGGGTGATGCGGATATCTCATAATCTGGCCATTGATTATTTCAGAAAGGCCAAAAGATATCCCACCATATTAATGGAAGATGGATCTAACATTTTTAATTCACTGAAATTTGCGGAGGAAAATGTGGAAGACCGTCAGGTAAGGGAAGAGAACATTGAGCTCGTGAAGCGCCTGATAGAGGAGCTTCCTGAGACTCAGAAGCAGGTCTTGATCATGCGACATTACTTGGACATGAGTTTCCAAGAGATTGCTGATCAAACAGGCGTAAGTATAAACACCGCTCTTGGGAGAATGCGATACGCGCTGATTCACCTGCGGAAAAAGATGAAACAACTAAATTTTGCATATGACAAAACCATTTACCCCAAATGACCTGGTAAGGTATATTTATCAGGAAATGACGGAGGTAGAGCAAGAACTCTTAGTGCAAGCCTTGCATAGTGATGATTCACTGATTCAAGAATATGTAGAAATGCTGAGCACAATAGAGCAAATGGATCAGATCCTGCTTCAACCTTCTGAAAAAGTAGTACAAGCGATCAAAAAGAGAGCTCAATCTACGGGACTCGAACGAGTCTGAAAACACGGTAATCCCGCTTAATGCGGGATTTTTTTATAGCTCATTGGCAATGAACTGAGCAGCTTTTTGTATTACTCCTAAGTAAGTAATAGGTTGGAACCCATGCACTTCTCCAGGAATTGCCTCAAAGTAATTAGCAACGCTGTTTTTTTCTAGCTCAGCAGCTAACGATTCACTTTGTGAAATGGGCACCACCTCATCAGCTGCTCCATGGAATAGGACGGTTGGAATCGAGGTGGAACTTACATACGTAATAGGACTGGATTCCATATAAGCACCTGATTGACTTACTGGATTGCCATTTAGCATAACCGAAAGTAACAGCTGGCTATTGGAGTTGAAATCAAAAAAGGTAGTTAAATCAGTAATTGGGAAAAGAGCCATCACTGCTTTAATATTTCCGATTTCTGGGTGCTTGTAGCTGTGGAGTAATGCCAGGTGGCCTCCAGCACTTGCCCCTGCTAGAATAAGCTCTTGAGATACATCCCAGTCTTCAGTTTTCGAGAGTATGTGATTTATTGCCGCTATGATATCATTTTCCTGTTCAGGAAATTTCCCAGTTCCGGAGGCAAGGTCAAGAAGGCTATAATTCAAAGAGATGATTGCATAGCCAGGGAATGCATTTTCTACTATTGGACGAAAAGCTTGGATTTCACTCTTGTCACCCGTAATCCAACCGCCTCCGTGAATGTAAATAAATAGAGGGGTCGTTTCTTTAGATCTTCCCTCTGGCAAATAAATATCCATTGAATTATTCGCATCAGTACCATAGGCTTCATTTGTGATGTCTAATGCAGCAATTGGATTTGGAATAGGTTCTTCTGAATCAGAATTACAAGAGTAAAAAATTATCGAAGAGGACAGGAGTACTAAAAAGCGAAATTTGAAAAATTTGTTTAACATGACAATAAGTGCTTGAGTTGAAATAATTTATTTGAGGTTAGGTTGAACTTTAATTTTTTAATAAAAGAGTTGTCTAGTTCTGAAGATGTGTTTGCCCAGCTAGAATATTTCAAATTGACCAACTTAAATTTCCTTATAAAAGGTGTTATTACCTAGTCGGGGCAGTATCAATTTTGAAACACTTCAAAACCATTTAATTAATGAAGCTATTATTTGTTTCGCTTTGATGCCGTATGGAGGTCTGAGTAAGGTTGCATTATTTAATCCTATACGTTGCTTGAGTACTCCTTTTTCATTGCTGAAGGCCAAAAAACCATGATAGCCATGTGCTTTGCCAACTCCGCTGTTATTTACTCCGCCAAATGGTAATTCCTGATGAAGGAAATGAATTACGCAGTCATTGATTACTGCATTCCCTGAGCTGGTTTCTTGAAGTATTTTGGCGGAGAGGTCAGCGTTTTTTCCAAAATAGTAGAGAGCTAAAGGTTTTGGTTTGGAATTGACGAATGCTATTGCTTCGTCTAATGTAGCAAAGGGAACTATTGGTAAAATAGGGCCAAAGATCTCCTCTTCCATTACCAGCATTTCGTCAGTTACACCTGTAAGAATCGTGGGTTCTATGTGTCGTGAATGTGGCTCATTCTTGCTCCCAAATTCAACCTTGGCTCCTTTGGAGACAGCATCTTCGACATAATGAACAAGTCGCTGGAATTGTTTGTCATTTACAATTCTAGCCAAATCCTGAGATTGATCTATTCCTTTATATTCTGGATCGTACATCTTTTGTATAGCAACTTTCATCTCTGAGATAAGTGCTTCCTGGATCGACTCATGAGCTAATATATAGTCAGGTGCTACACAAGTCTGTCCACAATTCATGTATTTCCCCCAAATCAACTTTTCAGCAGCATCTTTTAACTCAGCATCTTCATGTATAATCACAGGCGACTTCCCACCCAATTCTAAGGTGACAGAGGTCAGATGCTCCGCTGCAGCTTTCATGACAATTTTACCTACAGCTGGGCTACCTGTGAAAAAGATATGATTGAAAGGAAGCTTTAGCAAAGCTTGAGAAACTTCCACTTCGCCAAGGATTACGGCTACCTCATTCTGTTTGAAAAGTTCAGAAATCATTCTAAAAATCAACTCAGAAGTATGTGGAGTCATCTCCGAAGGCTTGATGATAGCGGTGCAGCCTGCAGCTAAAGCAGAAATCAACGGTCCAATTGTAAGATTAAAAGGATAGTTCCATGGGGAAATTATTAAAGTAGTACCCTTAGGCTCGGTATATATTTTGGCCGACGTCCCTAGCATAGGAAGCGGAGTTGATACTGACCTTGGCTTCATCCATTTTTTCAGGTTTTTTATTGTATGGTTGATTTCGCTTGTTACAGGAAATATTTCTGTCAGATCAGTTTCCGCTTCTGGCTTGCTGAAATCATTCTTCAATGCTTCTCTGATGTCTTGCTGATGGTCTTTTACCCAGGAGCTTATTTTTTTTAAAAGAGCAATTCTTCCGACCGTAGAAGAAGTTCTCCACCTCATAGAAGTCTGTTGCTGGCTTTTGAACAGCTGGTCAAAATTATTGATTGAGGATTCCTTGCTTGGATGTTCTACCATTTCAGTAATACTTATTTTATCTGAAGTTACTCTCAATTCATAATGTACATATGTTATTCCGAGAAGCGGAGTTAATAAATATACATGGTATAAACGAGGCTCATTTAGCAGAATATAGTGCTGATTTGAATGGCTAATCTCAATAAAAAACACTTTTCAACACGTGAAAAAATATTTTCACATAAAAAAAAACGCATTATGTATCAAAATATTTTCAATAAAGCTTGCATATGAAAAACATAAAAGTGTATTTTTACAGCAAATAAATAGCGTTGATCGGAGAAACGGCTTCTCATTCTAGGTTTTTTGAATGATTAGGTCTCCGAAAAGTAAGGAAAAAAGTAGTTTGAGAAGTAGATTTTTTCTCTACCAAGTATCTGAAAAACAGAATATTATAGAACGACGATTACGAACTAGAAAAATTTTAAATAATAACGATATGGACAGTATATCCAATTGTCAATTCAGCGGCCAGCCTTCCAAGGGTGGATTTTTATCGAAAATAGGCTGGCAGTCCGATTTTCGGATGCTATTTATTTTTCCGCTAATTTTTCTTCTAGGAATATTTAGTGGAACTGAGGTTTTTGGCCAAGTCGGGGTTGTAAACCCTGCTACCCCATTTAACATTGATCCAAATAATCCACCTGCTTGTCCTCAAAATAATCTTCAGATTGTTGATGTTGATTTTAGGGATCCTAATACGGGTGTGGCATTTGAGCCGAATGATCTAGTCGGAACCCCAATAGGCACGCCTATTGACGGTGATATCTTTGTAACATTTGCTGTAAGTGGACAAGGATATAATTTCCATGTTCAATTCGACCTTATTATAGATGGTGTAAACCAAGGTCAACAAGCCTTGTGTATCGTTGTCGAAGATGCTCAAGGAAATACGATTAATATCACAAATGGTCTGGAGCTGAAAGTGGCTGACTTCACTTGGAATTACGGGACCAAAGTAGAGATTAAAAATGTTTATCAAACTTGGATTACTGGTAATGCAAAGCCGAATGATAAAACTTGCCCAGCAACTGCAGGTAATTCTCAGTGTGATTATGTGGGAGAAGGTTTTGTTGTAGAAACTCCAGTTGCAGCAAATTTTGAATTTGAGACTTTTTGTGAAAATCTTAATGCTTCATTTACCAACCTTTCAACGGGCGGTGCAGATGGTGTTGCATTTAGCTATTCTTGGGATTTTGGTGATGGAAATACGTCGACGGAAACAAATCTAACGCATACTTACGACAATGCGGGGACATATTCTGTTACATTGACTGCTACTAAAGGTATTATTTCCGATGAGGAAACTTTTGATGTTACTGTAAATGACCCGATTATACTTACGATCAAATCTCCACCGGCAGTTTGTAGCCCAGGTACTGTAGATCTTACTGCAGCTGCCGTTACTAATGGTTCTTCTGCAGATTTGGTGTATACTTATTGGACTGATGACTTGGCTACTATTGAATTGGATGATCCAGATGCGGTAGCTACCAGCGGGACTTATTTTATCAAAGCAACTGACCCCTTAACAAACTGTGAAGTAATTAAGCCGGTTGTTGTATCTGTAGGTGCTTGTAGTCTTACTTTAGTGAAAGAGGCAACTAATGGTCCAGCTGGAGAAGATTGTTTGGATCCTACTTTGAATCCTACTATTAACTACAGTTTCACGGTTACCAACAATGGAGATTATGATTTAACAAATATCCAGATTTCTGATCCACTTTTTGAAGCTCCAAATGCATTAGTTGATTTTACTCTTTTTGACAATGGAAATGGCGACGCTACTTTAGGTGTTGGAGAAACTTGGATTTATACAGCTACTTATGCTATTACACCTGCAGATATTGAAGCTGGGCAGGTTCAGAATCAAGCATCAGTAAGTGGTGATGCCAATGGCTTTACTGCTTCTGATTTATCTGGTTCTTTAGCAGATAATGATGAACCAACGATTGTCCCTATTTGTCAGGATCCTGTAATTGAGATTGTTAAAACAGGTTTATTCAATGATGAGAATGCTGATACATTTGCAAATGTAGATGAGACAATCACTTATACATTTTTAGTTAGTAATGGAGGGGATGTAAGCCTTTCTAATATTTCTGTAACAGATCCACTTCCTGGTTTATCTACTCCTATTTATGTAAGTGGTGATACAGGAGATGATGGTATTTTGGCCACTGATGAGATTTGGACTTATACAGCTACTTACTCTGTTACTCAAGATGATATAAATACTGGTCAGGTTGATAATACCGCTACTGCGGATTCAAATGAATCTGAAGAAGATACGGATGATGAAACTGTTCTATTGGCTCAGGATGCATCGATCATGATTGAGAAGACTGCTTCCCAGTCTACCTACAATGCAGCAGGCGATGTGATCACGTATACTTTCGAAGTGACCAACAACGGAAACGTAACGTTGACAGAAGTGAC
>NZ_JAYEEY010000027.1:0-59870 GCF_035156415.1 Algoriphagus persicinus | reverse complement strand
AACGCCTATTGCTAAAGAGTTAAACAGTAGTCAAAAAAATAGAGACCGATTTCAGGAAATCGGCCTCTATTGAATAAAAAAGGCTGTCTCCAATAATGAAAATCAATATGAGACAGCCACCAACCATGAATAGCCATGGGTGAAACCCATGGTTAATAAATCCCGTCCATCATTACGACCCCGAAGTGAGTCGAACTATTGTATATTCAATCTCCATTACGGGTAGGTCTAAGTCCGATCAAATTATTCAATCGCATTGCCACCGAATTTTGATTATTTTCACTGACTCAATACTGGGTGATAATTTTTAAACTTAATTTTTTATGAGCACACATACCCAGATAATATATCACATTGTCTATGGCGCTTATAATAGAGAGCCTACAATGGTTTTACAAAACAGGCGAAGACTATTTGCCTTTATAAACGGTTTTCTAAAACATAAGGGCTGTCACCCTTCCCGCTACTCTTTCACGTAGACAGTCTTAATATTCACGAATTCTCGCATTCCTTCTCTTGCCAGTTCACGACCATAACCTGATCGTTTGGTACCACCAAAAGGAAGTCTAGGATCAGATTTCACCAGCTCGTTTATAAAAAAAGCACCATCGCTTACTCTGTCTGCCATTTCAATTGCTTTTGCCGTGTTTTTGGTGAACACAGTTGTTCCCAACCCAAATCTAGATTGATCTGCAAGGCGAAAAGCCTCATCCACGTCTTTTGCTTTAATCATGGCAGCCAAAGGTCCAAAAGTCTCTTCATCAAAAGCAGCCATTCCAGGGGTTACATTTCCTAAGATGGTTGGTTCATGGAAGCAATTATCCTGTTTACCTCCCAGCAGTAATGTGGCTCCCTGATCAATAGACTTTTTCACTTGTAGATTCAACTGTTCTGCAAGATCTTTTCGTGCCAGAGGACCGATTTGGGTTGAATCATCAACTGGGTCTCCTGCTTTAAGTTTACTTACAGCATCGGTGAATTTTGAAACGAATTCCTCATAGATTCCTTCAAGCAGAATAAATCGCTTGGCAGCTATACAGCTTTGACCACAGTTCAGCATTCTAGCTGCGACTGCTGTTTTTACAGCCTGGTCGATATCTGCATCTTCCCACACGATAAAGGAGTTATTGCCTCCGAGCTCCAACAGGCTTTTTTTGATATACTTTCCTGCAAGTTGGCCCACTGCCATACCTGCCATTTCGCTTCCTGTAAGCGTTACCGCTTTTATAGCATCATGTGCGATGATTTTTTCAGTCTGATCGTGGTGTACGATGAGATTTTGGAAAACTCCATCAGGAAAGCCTGCTTTAGTAAATACTTCCTCGATTTTCACCGCACAGCCGAAAACATTAGGAGCATGCTTTAATAAACCAGTATTGCCGGCTGTAAGCGTTGGCGCAGCAAATCGAAACACTTGCCAAAACGGGAAATTCCAAGGCATAATTGCAAAAATTGTCCCCAGTGGATCAAATCGAACAAAGCTATTTGAAGCATCAGTTTTTATTTCTTCGGAAGCGAGAAAGGCAGCGGCATTTTGGGCATAGAAATCACATAACCACGCACATTTATTGATTTCGGCTCTGGATTCGGAAATAGGTTTTCCCATTTCCGCGGTAATCATTTGAGCATAGTCTTCTACGTTTTCCCTTAAAACCTGTCCGGCATTTTGAAGTAATCCAGTACGGTGAGAAAGCGATTCGTGGCTCCAAGTTTTAAACGCCTCTGCAGACTTATCTAAAATTTTATCTGTTTCTTCTGAAGTAAGTGCTGTATATCTCCCTACTTCTTTGTTGTTGTAGGGGTTGATGCTCTGAAATTCCATTACTATTGTTTTTAAATCTTAAAATCAGCTCTTCTAGTTTTTAGAATAGGCAGTTCCTTTTTTGGACCAAAAATCCGCTAGTGCGTCCCAAGAAACTTCACCACCTTTGTTCAATTTCGCGTCTAACTTTTCCAATTCTTTTTTATCCGCAGAAGGCTTTGCATAAGACATCGCACTTACCAAAATATCGGTTACTGTTCGCTGCCAGNTTCGCGTCTAACTTTTCCAATTCTTTTTTATCCGCAGAAGGCTTTGCATAAGACATCGCACTTACCAAAATATCGGTTACTGTTCGCTGCCAGTCGTTTGTCTGACTATTATAAGTATGGTCTACCTTATTTTCGACTTCAGCAAATACTTCGGCTCTAGGAGCTTTCTGTACTGGCACTTTAGCATTTTGAACCAGGCGAATCAGTTTGTATTCTTCTTTGAAATTCACAAAATCCTGGGTAATCTCCATATTAGGCCAACGTAGCTGAACCGTTCCCTTTGCAGGATGATAAACGGCTGTGTATAGTGTTCCAAAGCCTTCTTTAAACATCTTATTATAGAGTGGGGGTTGAAGGAAAGCATCTGCCATGGCATGGGCATCTTCTTCTCTTTCTTTCAGCATATTTCCTATAAACTCAGATCTTTCTAGAGTTTTGTTGAAAGCTGCATTTTCCGGCCAGTCGATCTTACCCTGATGATTGGTGGCATAAGTGGCATCTGTAACCAAAGGAGCTTTGTCCGGTGCTACCTGAACGGTTTTGTGTGCCCCGCTTCTGTCTATCGCCGTTACGTTATAAGACATGTGGGAAGGAATACGCTTCAAAGCGCTTACAGCCTCTTCTACATTACTACAAAACTCCAAGATGTAGCGCATTATAAAGGGAATTCCAAAACCCACTCCTACTTCTTTTCTTCCTCCAAAAGTTAAGGAAATGGCAAGTCCATCTTCATTCATTCCATCCAAAACTCCGATTAAGCAATCACTGGTGGCGATTACTTTTTTGCCATTCCATGATGTGAATAACTGTACTCCTTCCGTTAAGTCAGGATGAAAGTCGTAATTACGAACAAGCTTCAGTCCATCTCCAGGTAAAATAGCCTGAGAACATGCGCCTATGTAAGCAGGAGGTTGAAAGCCAGTGAGAAAACGAGCAGCAACATCATCTACTTTTGCCAGCTTGCAAAGACGCTTATAGGTAGGCCACATTTCGGGCATGTATTTTTTAAGCGCTGCTTGGGATGTTTTGAGGTCTGCAGCATTGCTTGTCCCTTTAGAAATAAACCAGGTGCGATAAGCCGCCCAATGTGTATTGAATAATTTTTGCCATTTGAGCCCGGGTGTTGAAGGCTCGGCGATTGTATTGAAGTGTAATTTCATTAATGATTTATAATTGAAAGTTTATACCAGCTTAAGAAAGCCAAAATGTAGGCCTTATTATGCTGGTATAATTTTGAAATTTTTTTTTATTTCGTGAGTGAGCCGCTGAGTTTTGGCTTTCTTTTATCCTCCACTAATTCGGACTTGTATTGAGATCTGATCGCCTTGATCCAATGCTTGGCGCGATGGTTTAGCTGAAAGTCATCCGTCATCATACGACCCCTCGTCACTAGGATTCCCATATCAGCGCCTTCATATAAATAGTCGCCTTTTCGGGTAATTCTCAGGAAAAATGCCTCTTTTTCATTTTCTACAGCTCTCCTGTGAGTATCCATTCGGTCAAATTGAATGTGACCTGTATCGTACATTTTCCAGATTCCAGATTTTGGAGCTTCTGTGACATATTCTACAGTATCTTCTGTATGCTTTACAATCAACTGACTCCAACCGTCAATATTATCCTGATGAGCCCATCTATTGTTTAATGCTTCTACATCCAGATCATATTCAATATCCATCCATTCCAGAATGTGAAAAACAAACAGAGGGGCATCTGCCAAAGCAAATACCGCATGATTGGTAATGGAACTTGCACCGGTTACCCTAGGATTCAATTCTCCCAGATAGATCTCGCCGTTATCCAGATCGATCAGAAAATCAAGTTCAAAATAACCTTTGTAGCCTTCTTTTCTTAGCTGATTACCAAATTTCTGAGTGTTTTCTATCGCCTTATTTCGAAGTTCAGGAGTAAATGCATCTGGATAGATTTCGTTTCCACACCATCCACCTTTGTAAGGGGTAAGCTCTTCAAACCCCACCAACTCTGTCATCAGTGGGGCAACAATAGTTCCGTGCCTGGTGACGCAAGCTTCAATAGCTGACCCTTTGCAGCGGATTCGCTTCATGATTTTCACCTCGTCTTCTTTGATTATTTCTTCTTCATGCTTTTGAAACTCTTCTTCATTTGAAATAAAGAAGGTGGTATGTCCTGAATCGCCGAAAGGAGTTTGGATTACTAGGTCGTTCCCCAGGTGTTTGGAAACTTTTCTAAGCTGCTCCCAATCCGTAACCTTTTTCAATACATAAGGAACACATGCTACTCCGGCTTTTTCAGCTATACGGTTGGTATTGACTTTGTTATCTAGGAAAGTTCGCATTTCTGCTTTGGGAAACATGATCTCGAGACCCAGCTTTTCCGCAAGCTTTTCTGTTTTCTCATCAAACATCAGGAACATGGCCTTCCCAGCTCTTCCGTCAACGGAACGGGTTTTTAGGTAATCTTGTACCTCCGGGTGCTGAAGAAGGTAATTATTGATATCCTCTATACCTTCAAAATCATCGTGTGGTATTTCAGTTTTCGGGGAAAAAACATTGGGATGAAGCCCATCAAAACATTCGATATAGCAGATGAATTTGAAACCCTTAATCCATTCATCAGCTCCCAATAGATTGAAATTGGTTGCACTGATAAAGTAAAGTGGCTCTTCATTTTTGTGAAAAGATCTTCTAATATCTGAAACGCCACTCAGCTCTACTTTTGATTTCCGAGCTGCTTTTTTTACAGGACTACTAGCTACAGGTTTTTTCACCGCGCTACTAGCCACGGACTTTTTTGTTTTTGCAGCTCCTGCAGTGGTTTTTGATGTTTTTTGATCGGTTTTTATGGGTGCACCAGGAACAGGAACTTTCATATCTAGTTCTGATTGATCATTTTTTTTGGTAGCCATAATCTTAATTTTTTAGGGTTTTGGTTGATAATTTCTTTGTTGTATTTGTTGATCCCATGGAGGTGACAGTTTTGTGTCTGTTCAGCACACTTTCTTTGAAAATGCGAAGTCCGAGATCTGCTCTGAAACCATGTATCTCTGATACATCCAAAGCATTTAGAAAATGAATGATTTCTTTACTCACTACCTGACCTGGAACAAGCACAGGAAAGCCAGGTGGATAAGGAATTATAAATGACGAAGCGACGAGTGTTCTGTTACTTTCCATGGAAGGCAAACAATCCTCCAATTGCATATATTCATAATTTTCCTCATCATACGCGAGAAAATAAGCTTCCCGTATGTTGCCACCAGGCACGCCTGGCACGGCCTGAAAAGAATGGTGAAAATAGCTGAAATCAGGAAGTGGGGGGAAATCTTTAACTAGTGACTGAATTTTATTTCGACGAATATTTGCTTCTTGATCATTGAGGGAACGGAATTCCAGATCCAGTTCATCAGCTATTTTCAAAAGCGCATTTGTGAGGTAAGCAACGCTGCCTTTGGTAGTACCAATATTCGTCATAAAAAGCACAGTATTTCTCGAGGTCTTATTGATCTGAATATTGAATTTATCCATCAAGTACTTATTTTTGAAAGTATCACCATCCACACCCGTGCGACCTACATGAAGCGTGATTTTTGTAGGATCCAAGACGAATTCGTCCTTCTCCCAGGCGGTTTCCATTCGGTTCCAGCCTGCTTTCTTATTGTAATATTCCGAGAGACCTGATTCTCTATATTTTTGAGGAATAAAATCACTGACTGTCAATACATCAAAATATTTACTCAGTCGGGGATGATCGTTGATTTTTGCGCGCAATACCATCGCCATCTCTACGCTTTTTTCTACAAGTTCATAGCCTTCAAACTGCACCTGTCTTCTTCCGGCATCGAGAGAAGCCAGCATCTGATAATTTGGTGAGGTCGATGTATGAGTCATGTATGCCTCAAGGAAGGTATTCTCAGTCTTTCTGAGGAAATCCTCATCCCAAATGTGAATCATTGAGCCTTGTCGGAAGCTACTTAATGTTTTATGGGTACTTTGTGTGGAATAAACTCGAATGCGAACTTTGTCAGGATCAGGTAAGGTAGGAAGCTCGTCGCTTTTTAAGTTTTTAATGTGATCTGTATATTCTTCTCGGTAGCTGCTTGTCTTATATTTTTCGTACAGCTTTTTAGCCACAAACATACCCGTCCGCTGCTTATAAGTGTAGGTAAATCCAGCAAAGGCAAACCAAGCTTCATCCCAGAGGAAAATAATATCTGGTTTTATCGCCAAAATTTCCTGCATTACTTTTTCGACGTTATAAACTAAACCGTCAAAAGTACAATTGGTCAACAAGAGCATTTTCACCAGATTCAGTCTTCCTGCTTTCTTGAGCTGAAGTAATTTTTCTTTTATCTGCTCCAGTGGTACTGCTCCATACATAGAGTATTCCTCAATGGGATACGAATCCAGATATACAGGATAAGCTCCGGCAAGGACCAATCCATAATGGTGTGACTTATGACAATCACGATCAATCATCACTACCTCACCTGGCTTAACGATTGCCTGTACCACAATTTTGTTAGCAGTTGAGGTACCATTGGTTACAAAAAAAGTCTGCTGTGAACCATAGGCATCGCTGGCCATTTTCTGCGCCTTTTTCAAAGAACCTGTAGGCTGGAGAAGCGAATCTAACCCGCCTGTAGTAGAGGAGGTTTCTGCCAGAAACATGTTCCTCCCGTAAAAACTCCCAAAATCATTGATCCATCTAGATTTGAAAACAGAGTTACCTCTCGAGATGGGCATAGCATGAAAAATACCGGTAGGTTTTTTACTATATTCTTTAAGAGCAGAAAAGAATGGTGTCTTATATCTTTCTCCTATTCCACTCAAAATAGTAAGATGGAGTTCCTGTAGATCTTCTACCCGATAAAATATTCGTCTGAAGCTTTTTAAGGTGCTGTCTTTTAAACTGCTGAGAGCTGTATCAGTCACATAATAAGTGTCAAGCTCTGGCCTGAATTTCTTGACAATTGTGCCTAGAAGAGGCCCTAACTCAACTTGGGGCGTTGATGAAAGGTTTAGATTGAGGACAGTCTGAATAAAAGGCGTGATCTGGGGAGTAATCTTTTTTGAGTGATAATTAGGGGCATAACGAATTACAACTGCCTGAATATTACAATTGAAATGGAGGGCAATCATCGCATCTTCAAATGAGCGCTCCACCACAATATTGTAACAAAACTGTTCACCTGAACCTTGAAGGTCTTTTAGATCACTTCTGAGCTTAGCTTCCTCTTGTGCCGATATGTCCTCGACGATGAGTACCTCAAAATAATTCTTGCGATTACTATCCTCAGAGCCAGAATTTTCCGATAAGTCAGTGCCATGGTCCTCCTCCTCAATATGATCAGGATTGCTTCTGCATCTGTCGCTTACTAGTTGTTTTGTTATCTCTGCGATTTTGTTAGCCAGGGCAGTATGTTCCTGGCGGTCTAGCATTTCATTAAGCATCTTTAGCCTTGAAATCCCCGGAAAAGCAAAATAGGACTCAATATGCTTCAGCTCATTCAACAACTTTCTAAGCTCCTGCTTGTGTTCTTTTTCATCTTCGGAGCCCCTGTTAGCAGCCTGTAGCTTATTGGATCCATTCTTCAGTTTATTCCAAGATTCAATCCGTAGCTGAGCAATATTATAGTGTCGAGTACTTGTTATTTTTTTTTCAGGCATAATTTAATTGTTTGAATGCAAGGCGAGCTTATTTCCTTCGGAATCGATGAAAATTGCAAAATATCCATGCTCCTCATCGATCAAGGTTTTGGGCATTACTATCCTTCCCCCTGCCTCTTCTATTCTTGAAAGAACTAGGTTCAGGTCTTTGCCTCCGTTTAAATAAATCAAAGCTCCGGTATCGCTGGGTGTGGAGCCAGGACCGGCAACAACTGCTCCTCCGATTCCATTTTTTGATGGAAAAAAAGCCATTGCATGGCTGCCATTGAAATTTTGCTCCATCTCTATATTGTAGATGTGATTATAAAAATCTACGGCCTGCTTGAAATTGACAGCAGGTATTTCAAACCAATTTATGAAGTTGGTGAACGTCTTATCTGTTTTTTGTTTATTTGCAGGTACTCCACCCATAGTTCTATTTTTTTAAGTTTATAATTCATCAAAACCCTTATACCCTGTTGGGGTCGAAGGGGGGGTGTATTCATTTTCTTTCCTTTTCAATCTCGCCAGGTCATCAAGTCTAGTGGGCTTAATCAGAGGGCCTAACGAATCCAGGTATGGTAATTTGGTACCCGGCTGATAAATGCTAAATTCTCCGATATGATCACGAAGACTTTTCAGAGGTTGACCAAGTCTTAATACACCTAATTCTCTACTTCGCTTTACGCGCTCTATGTTGAGCTCAATAGGAAATATTTCCTCATTTCCTTCGGCCTGATATATAATTCTTCCATCCGGCCCACATACTAATGATCTTCCATTACCGCCAGATTCAAGTCCGTTTACATCAATAAAATAACATTGATTGACTGCGGCCATTGCTCGAACAATTGAAAGTTCAATATCTCGATCAATTGTACCGGTCATAGTAGGGTGCAAAATCACCTCAGCTCCATTGACAGCTAGGGTTCTAATGGTTTCTGGAAACCACATGTCGTAGCAGATGGAAAGTCCAAATTTGGCAACACCCGGTACATCAAATACACAAAAATCAGATCCCGGAGTGACACCTACTTCGTAGGGATAAAAAGGAAACATCTTTCTATATCGTGTCACAATTTTACCCTCAGGATTTATAACTGTGGCGGTATTATAAATTCGATCCCCTTCTTTTTCAAAAATTGATCCTGGTAGTAACCAGATTTTATGCTTTTTGGCCATTTCCTGCATTTCATGTTCAAAACTTCCTGGGATAATCTGTGCAGTATGTGTGAGTGGACCGAAGGCACACAGCTCACTAAATACCACCATTTCAACCCATGGATAAAGGCTCATTGTTATATCCAGCTTTAGCTTCATCATTGCCACATTGGAGGCTACTGCTGAAACTTTCATTTGGATTCCTGCTATTGCGAATGGAGTCATTATAGTATTATAATTTTCAGTTGGTTTAAATTACCGCATTACTTTTCCCAGCGGATATAGGGTTAAAAAAATTGACGAATTAAATTGCCCTTTATAATTTACACATTTTTCCTGATATGCTTTTCTAGGATATTAAGACCTTTATGTAATTGCTCATCCGTAATTACAAGGGGTGAAAGTATTCTAATAACATTTTTAAAGGTTCCTGCACTCAGCATAATAAGCTTATCTTCAGCACAACCTTTGACAATTTTGTCACACAATTCAGCATGAGGTTTTCCCGGATCGTTATCCTTTACCAGTTCCATGGCGATCATAGCGCCAACACCGCGGACATCTCCTATTTCAGAAAATTCAGCTTTTAGCTTTTCAAGTCGATCTCTGACGATTTTACCCACCTCTAAGGCACGATCATTTAAGTTGATGTCTTTCATGTATTGAATAGTCGCCAGCGCTGCAGCACAACAAACTGGGCTTCCAATATAGGTCCCGCCTATAGTTCCAGGGCTAGCTGCATCCATTACTTCCGCACGGCCAAGAACTGCTGCAATTGGCAATCCTGATCCCATGGATTTTGCATAGGTACTGATATCCGGCTGCACATTATAGTGTTGCCAGCTAGCCCAATGCCCCGTCCGACAGAATCCACTCTGTATCTCATCCAAAATCAACATAATGCCATGTTCATCGCAGAATTCACGTAACCCTTCGAGATACTTTTGAGGCACTGCATTAAATCCACCTTCTCCTTGAATTGGCTCGATAATGATAGCAGCAACACTTTTGACATCTACCATGCTATGAGCGCTTTCCCGAAGCCGGTTGAGCTCTGTTTCCACAAAGTCATCCATATTCTGAGTTCTACCGAACTTATAAAAATTAGGGAAAGGTAATCTGTAAACTTCCGGAGCAAATGGACCGCTACCGGATTTGTAACTTATCTTGCTGGTTAGGCTCATGGCCATCATTGTTCGGCCGTGAAATGCTTCTGAAAAACATAGTATTGCAGGTCTTTTGGTTGCCTGTCGGGCAATTTTTATAGCATTTTCTACAGCCTCTGCTCCTGTGCTTACAAGCATAGCTTTCGTTTTTTCGCCATGAGGAAGAATTTCCGCCATGACTTCGCACAGCTTTATGTAGGGTTCGTAGGTTACAACATTAAAACTGGTGTGCAAGTACTTTCCGGCTTGCTCCCGAATAGCAGCAACAACAGGCTCAGGACAATGGCCGGCATTTACAACCCCTATTCCTCCGGCAAAATCTATGTACTCTTCGCCATCCACATCGGTGATAATTGCGCCTTTTGCGTCTTTTACTGTGGCTGTATTAAAAATTCCAACACCGTTGGCTACTATGTTTTTTCTCCTCTCCAGAATTTCCTGAGATTGAGTTTTCTCTTTTATCATGCTGATTCAGTTTTTTTTGAAATAAAGATTAAAAGGCAGATGAGTAAATTAGTTAAGGCAATGGGTGTCAGCAGTTTTAATTGAACTTAATTTAAAATGCTGGTAATTACCAGATCTCTAAAACAAAGTAAATTCCTTGTGAGATTTTGTTTTGCTTTTCGCTTCATCTGACGCTCGCAGTAGCTTCAATAATGTTTTTTGTTAAACTCTTAAGAAGATTTAATTGACCCTAAATTAATAGTTTTATTAAAGACAATTTTGCGATCTGGTCTAATATAGGAATAAAATTGGATATTAAAAAGTGAAATTATTATTAGCAGTAATTGGCCTAAAAACCATATTTCGTGTGTTTTTGGTCAGTATTGTCTGAATTCCAGGGCTTTACGCTAACAAGCGTATCTAGTTGAAAAGTATTATTTAAATTTTTTTAAATTAAAAATATGAAGTATTCTTTTAAACATGAGTTGAAAAATATTTATTTGAGTCACTTTCTTTAAAAAAAATATATAACCTAATATTTAGTATAATAAAATGTTTATATATGCTTTCTATTTGATTAAATTATATAAAATATAAGCAAGTGTAATACATGAAAAACCGGGAAATGAAATACTCATTTTCCGGTTATCATTTGATTTAATAAAGAGATTATTTGTTATATCTATCGTCTGTAGATCTTTTGAATTCCTGACGGTCATAAAATTTTTCATGCTCAATGTCATCATCTTCAGCCCTGTTTCCAGGTGAATAATGTCCGAGGACAGTCATCTCATATTTGCGGTTTATAGGAGCAGTTTTGCTAATTCTCTTTGTTTTGGCAAAAGTGCCGTAATTGATTACATCGGAGATTACCTTATTGTTTTCTTCATCCAACTTTACCAATCCAATGGGAATGATGAGATGATTCTCTCCTTCTTTATTTACAAATTCATGAGCACCTTCACTTGCTGATTTCTCATATACCTCATGACTGTCTTCTATTAAAGACCGATCAACTTCTACATCCAAGTAGACCACCCGTTCGGTTTCTTTGTTTGCTAGCAAACGATCGACTTTTCCTATCGTACGATTATCGGCATCTATTACTTCCCATCCTCTGACATCACTATCATCTGAGGCTACTTTATAATCGGAAAGTTCATCTAAATAATAAAGATTTTTATTGTTTTCTGACATGATTTTAGATTTCTGGTGAGTTAGTATTCATTTTTTCTAGCAAATTAGCAGCCTTTCTGAAGAAATTTTTGACATCTTCTTTTTGGTCTAAAGTAAGCACATCAGTTTCAATTTCTGCTGCCGCACTTTTCACTGCATTGGCTTCATTTGACAAACCTGAAAAAGCATTCTGCTGAATATTCTGTAGTGTTTGAGCCAAAATATCCGCTGCTTCTTTTATAGAATTAGCATGGGTAGTCTCGAAAGGATCAGTGGTGACCTTCTCTGATAGCGTTCTAACCAGGGTTATATCCTGTTGAGTATCGTACCCAGCTTCATTTGCCATAGCTTCGGTTGCATTAGTTAATTTTAATAGAGCTTCATTAGTATACTCATGATCAAGTCCCATCTGGTCTGGATCCTCTTCAATAAAACTCACAAATTCAACCACGGTGGAATTGTTTGGCGCAACCTGACGTGTATCAGCAGGTTCTTCTGTAGTAATTTCATTCATTTCATCATTTTCATCCCCATCACCATTGAAGGCAAAAAGGTAAATCAAAAGTGCAATGACCGCTAAGGCCACAAGTATCCAAGGCCATACAGGAGTAGTTTTCTTTTCTATTTTTATTTCTGCCATAATGAAATATTTTAAATTGTTTAGGCAGATTAATTCAAAAATTGCTCCGTTTGGATTATTTGAAAAATTTCATATTAATTATTGCCCCATACATCATTTTGACCAAATAAAACTCTGATTAATATCATAATGGAAGAACTATCAAAGTTGTGAGAATGACCCAATTTGCGTAAGCATTTTCTCAATTTAATACTCTATGATTTCAGGGTGTTCTTTTAACTTGCTATCAATCACTTGTCAATATTAATGATGGAGAGAAAGTTTAGAAGTGAAAATGGAATTCTCCACCGATTGTAATAGTGAAGTAGAATTTTCTGATCGAAGGGATGAAAAAT
Organism: Algoriphagus persicinus; assembly: GCF_035156415.1. Lineage (NCBI taxonomy): Bacteria > Pseudomonadati > Bacteroidota > Cytophagia > Cytophagales > Cyclobacteriaceae > Algoriphagus > Algoriphagus persicinus. The sequence goes on along the minus strand of NZ_JAYEEY010000027.1, from coordinate 47,290 downwards.
TATTCTTAGTCAAGTCTCTAACTACGTGGCTTTACTCCAAATAAGGGTAATTTCTGGAGTTTGAAGGTTCGCCAGAGGTTAATTATAATTTCTTTAACAAGCCAATCCCAGACATAAAAAAGATAAGGCCCAAAATACCATACACAAGTAGTGAGCGAATTCCTGCTGTACCATTGACGTATAACACTGCGGCGTAGGATAATCCGGCAATTCCAATTACCGTGAGAATGGCGCCAAATATGCTTTTGAGTTTCATCGTCGAAAGGTATACATTTTGATAATAGAATTAAGACCAGAATTCCCTTAAATATTATTCAAGCATTTCAACAGTATTCCCCAAAAGATGGGGAGATTTTTCAATTATAATAAAGTAGCCATAGCCTGCTTGCTTCATCTGATCCTTACAGCCATATCTTCTAATTATCCAAATTCAGGATTTCTCAAAAAAAATCCCTTCGATTTTTTTTTGGTTTCATAGATTCATTGTAATATTGCAATGAATTAATATACTATGGGAGTTACCAAAAGCGATTTATTTACTCTGGAGCAAAATGAGCTGGCGCAAGTCGCCAAGGTATTTGCCCATCCTGCGCGGATTGCAATCATCCAGTACCTGCTCAAATCCAATACCTGTATCAACGGGGATCTGGTCCAGGAACTTGGGCTTGCTCAAGCTACCATCAGCCAACACCTCAGGGAACTCAAAGAGGTGGGAATTATTCAAGGAACCATAGAAGGTGTTTCGGTGAGCTATTGTATCAATCCTGCGAGATGGGCACATATTCAGCAGCTCTTCAAGGAAATATTTGAGCAGTACCAATCTCCGGATAGCACCTGTTGTTAATTAAGAAGTAAAAAAATTTGTATCTATTAATCGTTTTATCGCAATAAACAAATTAAGTTATGCAACTATCAGAAGTTAAAAAAGCACTAGTCCAATTGGATAACATAGCCTTTCAATTGCCTGACGGATCATTGGTGCCAACCCACTTCCACGTCACTGAAGTAGGTAAAATTTCCAAACACTTTATTGACTGCGGTGGAACAGTCAGAATAGAAAATGTGGCCAATTTCCAGCTTTGGAATGCGAATGATTACAACCATCGCCTACATCCTGAAAAACTGGTGAAAATCATTGAACTCTCCGAAAAAGTACTTGCCATGGAAGACCTAGAGGTGGAAGTAGAATATCAGGCAGAAACCATCGGAAAATTCGGGCTGGAGTTTGATGGGAAGAATTTTTTACTCACAAGCAAGCAGACCGACTGCCTGGCCAAAGAGAAGTGTGATATTCCACAGGAAAAGCAGAAATTAGGCCTAGCCGACATGTCCACAACTGCCAATTCCTGTGCACCCGGATCAGGATGTTGTTAAGTTAACCTATCACTGAAAAATGAATAATAACAGCGTAATTTTATTGCCCCGGCTTGCCGAAACTGTGGAGAAAGCGAGATCCCTTCCTATAACAGATGAAAGAAAAGCAGTTCTACAGTTCTTGATTGATTATATCCAGGAAAAACTAAGAGCTGGAGAAGAGCTTAACTTAAACTTTATCTGTACCCATAATTCTCGGAGGAGCCAGTTTTCCCAGATTTGGGCCCAGACGGCTGCGGATTATTTCGGGATTCCAGCTGACTGCTACTCCGGGGGTGTTGAAGTGACAGAATTTAACGAACGTGCTGTAGAATCCATCAAGCGGAGCGGCTTTAGAGTGACTAAAAAAGGTAGTGAGAATCCCATATATTTTATCTTTCACTCTGATGAGGCAGAACCGATTTCTGCCTTTTCCAAACTCTTCAATGATCCTATCAACAAGGCCCAAAGATTTGCAGCCGTGATGACCTGCGCACATGCGGATAAGAACTGTCCCTTTATCCCCGGCACAGAGAATAGGATACCGGTAAGATATGAAGATCCCAAAAAGTATGATGGCACCTCTGAGGAAGCAAGCCGCTATGACGAAAGGTCACTGCAGATAGCTTCGGAAATGTTCTATGTGTTTGGGCAAATTCATATAAAAGCATGATTCAATCTAAAAAGAAGCTTGGTTTTCTGGACAAGAATCTCACTTGGTGGATTTTTCTGGCGATGGCAATTGGTGTGGGGATAGGCTTTTTATTCCCCTCCAGTTCGGATTTTATCAATTCCTTTAGCTCGGGCAGTACCAACATTCCGATAGCCATTGGCCTGATCTTGATGATGTACCCTCCACTGGCCAAGGTTGATTATAAGCTTTTGCCGAAGATTTTCAAAAATGTACGGATTCTTAGTATTTCTCTGATTCTCAATTGGATCATAGGTCCTGTTTTGATGTTTGCGCTTGCGCTGATTTTCCTTCAGGATTATCCCGAGTACATGGTGGGGCTGATCCTGATCGGTTTGGCCCGCTGTATTGCGATGGTTTTGGTGTGGAATGACCTGGCCGAGGGCAGCAGTGAGTATGGAGCTGGTCTGGTCGCGCTGAACAGTATTTTTCAGGTATTTATGTATAGTTTTTATGCTTGGTTGTTTATTACGGTGCTTCCTCCGTATTTCGGTTTTGCAGGAGCAATTGTTGACATATCCGTTGGAACTATTGCTGAAAGTGTCGCCATTTACCTGGGGATACCTTTTCTAGCTGGAATCCTCAGCAGGTTGATTTTGGTCCGTACTAAAGGTGAAGATTGGTACATTAATGTGTTTATTCCAGCAATATCTCCTATTACCTTGATCGCATTGTTATTTACCATTGTGGTTATGTTTTCGCTAAAGGGCGAACTGATCGTAGCAATACCGATGGATGTGGTTCGGATTGCGATCCCACTCTTGGTGTATTTTACGCTGATGTTTATTCTCGGATTCTTCTTTAGTAAGACTATGGGTGTTAGCTACGATAAGAGTGCAGCGATTTCCTTTACCGCTGCGGGAAACAACTTTGAATTGGCTATTGCGGTTGCCATTGCCGTATTTGGTCTTGACTCTGGACAAGCTTTTGCCGGGGTGATCGGTCCTTTGGTAGAAGTTCCGGCGCTAATACTTTTGGTTAGGGTATCATTTTGGCTTAAAAATAAATATTACGGTACATCTCAACTCTCGAATTGATAAAAAAGGAGGTTGATTTGGTTATCATAGGAGGGGGGCAAAACCCTCTTGCCTGCGGCTATTTTCTGCGTCGGACGGGTCTGAATACCTTATCTGGATGATAAGGAAAGCTGTGGAGGTAGTTGGCCTCAGACATGGGCGCCACTCACGCTGTTTTCACCTTCCAAATTCAGTTCTCTTCCAGAATAAATGATGGCGGCTTGAAAAGGAGAGTATACTTCCTGGGCAGAGGTCATTTCTTACCCATGTGCCTATGAACAGCGTTATAATTTTCTGCTTGAGCGAGGCATTCGTGTCACGTAGGTTACCTGAGAGGCTGGGTTTTTTCTGATCCATACCGCAGGGAGAGGGGAGGTTAAGTCAAAAGCTGTGATTTCAGCCACGGAAACCTGGCAAATACCGTTCATTCCTGAATTATCGGGAAGGGAGTATTTTCAGGGAAAGCAGCTACATTCAGGGCAGTATCAGAATCCCAAAGCGTTTGATGTGGAAAAAACGCCTATTTCCAAAGCAAGAGTTTCTGCTTTGAAAGAAACTTCAGTAGTATAGAAAAATGGGGAAAGAGATGATATTGATGCCATTCTTTGGTGTACAGGTTTTGGTTTTAGTACTGATCATCTCTCCGATTTGGCCCTGAAGTATGCCAAGGGCAGAGTTTCTACCGATGAGACCCGTAGTCAAGAGGTGCACGGACTATGGTTGATAGGTTATTGAGCATGGACTGGATTTGCATCAGCTAGCTTGGTAGGTGTAGAGCGCACAGCCTGTAAAACAGTACACGAAGTAGTGGATTATCTAAAGGAGATCAAATGGTAAGTGTATTTTTAAAATGACTTGTGTCTCCGCTTTATATGTTTCATTGCAAGAAAGCTACTCATGATACTGCTATAATTTTTCTTTCAGGCATAGTCTTAAAACTCAAATTAAACCTTGTAAAAGTTTAAACTTTGTTAATTCCCATGTAGTCGGTTGTCATTGTTCTTTGCAAATTTCAGCAACTTCAGAGAGTTCATAGACAATTAATGTGAATAATGTCACATAGTCCAAATATGTAAAATCCAATTAATCAGGATATTCTGATCAATTAGAAAAAAGGTAGGGTTTCTGATACATTATAATTTTTCTTTCTGCGAAAAATTAAGAACCTTACCATTGAGTTTTGGGGATACGTGTCTTTTTTAAAGTAAAAGGAAATACGCCCGTTCATGTAAAAGCTTGCTTATTCCTGACATATAAGCCTGAATTTTCATAAAAATCTAAAAGAGTCGATTGTTTTTTGAATTTAAAAAATGATAACTTTAAAACTCGATTCTAGAGTAGAAACCATTTAACCTTTATCAAAAGTCTATTTAAAATCCACATTATGAGAAAGTTAATCGCTTTGTTCATGCTTGCAGGCATTCTATTTGCACCTGTTTTTGCTAACGCACAAGAGACAGAAGATTCTGCAGCACAAGAAGAAACAACCCCCGTAGCAGTTGAGCCTGCTGCATCTCCCACAATTGTAGATGATGAAATCGTCGCAGAGGAGCTAAGCTTCCACCAAGTTGTCAAGGAGAAATTCATCGAAGGTGATCCTCTTTACATGACTCCAGTATTGATCTGTTTGATCTTAGGTCTAGCGGTTGCGTTGGAAAGAATCATCACCCTGAACCTATCTACTACCAACACGAAGAAATTGTTGACTAAAGTAGAAGATGCGCTAGAATCAGGTGGAGTAGAAGCAGCTAAGGATGTTACTAAAAACACCAAAGGCCCTGTAGCTTCTATCTTTACCCAAGGTTTGATGAGATATTCTGAAGGTATCGAGATGGTAGAGAAATCCATTATCTCCTACGGTTCGGTAGAAATGGGTAGATTGGAAAAAGGTCTAATTTGGATTTCCCTATTTATCTCTTTAGCTCCAATGTTGGGTTTCATGGGTACTGTAATCGGTATGATCGGAGCATTTGATTCTATCGAAGCAGCCGGTGATATCTCCCCTTCCCTAGTAGCAGGTGGTATCAAAATCGCCCTTTTGACTACAGTTGCGGGTTTGATTGTTGCAATTATTCTTCAGTTGTTCTACAATTATTGTGTAGCAAAAATTGATTCTTTGGTTAATGACATGGAAGATGCTTCCATTACTTTGGTTGATATTTTGGTTAAGCACAAATTGACTGGTAAGTAAGCCGTCAATTTGTAGAGCCATTATATAAATATTAACCTCAAAGAAAACTACATTATGGATACTTATGACATCTTATTATACGGAAGTTATCTCCTAATCGCAATTGGTGCTGTAGTGGCCGTTTTAATGCCATTAATCAAGTCTTTGGACAATCCAAAAAGCTTGCTTAAAACTGCAATAGGAATTGTTGGTATAGTTGTATTGTTCTTCATCGCTTATTCAATTTCTAGCAATGAGGTACTTCCTAAATTTGAAGCTTCTCCTTTTAACTTGACTCCTTCGGGATCTCAGTTGGTAGGTGGAATGCTTATCACCACTTACATTCTTGCAATCTTTGCTCTTGGAAGTATCGTATTGACAGAAGTTACTAAAGCGATAAAGTAATATGGCCAGAAAGAAAAATAGAATGAGTACGGAGGTCAATGCAGGCTCTATGGCAGATATTGCTTTCCTGTTGCTGATCTTCTTTCTCGTCACCACTACGATCGCATCGGACAAGGGTATTTTAAATATTCTTCCTCCGAAGCTAGATCCCAATAATCCTCCTCCTGAGATCGATCTGAATGAACGTAACATATTCACTATTCTTCTTAATGCCAACGATCAGTTATTGGTTGAAGGAGAATTCAGAAACAATTCTGATGGTCTAGATGAAGAGGTAAAAGCATTTATCTTAAACTTCGGAGCACCTGATGAAGAAGGAGGTGCCTTGTATAATTCTCTACCAGCCTCATTGAAGGCTCTCGCTGCAAGAATTCCAGAATCGTCTGATGATCCAGGGGAAGCAGTTGTGTCTATCAAGACTGACCGCGGCACCAGTTATGAGAGATACCTTGAAGTATTTGATTTGACCAAAAAAGCTTATTTTGATATTTATGCTGCTAGAGTTAATCTTAGCACGGATGAATATAGAGCATTGACGGGCAAAAACGATGCGGAGGTTAGTCTTCAAGACAGAGGTAAAGAAGGGATACCAATGGCGATATCTATTGCTGAACCTAATAAAATAGGAGGAAATTAATATGGCAAAGTTTGGAAAGAAAACAAAATCAGAGGTAAGTATACCTACTTCAGCTTTACCTGATATTATCTTCATGTTACTCTTTTTCTTCATGGTAACTACTGTGTTGAGAGAACAGGAGATTTTGGTGGAGCAGAAGATTCCTCAAGCGACGCAGTTGCAGAAGCTGCAGAAGAAGACGCTTATATCTTATATTTTCATAGGAAAGCCTAAGAATACAGCGCTCTATGGTACAGAGCCTAGAGTGCAAGCAAATGATGCACTTATTATGACTCCAGATATTGTTCAGTGGGTAAACCAAGAAAGAGATTTACTTCCTGAGTCCGACCGGGGATTGATAACGATTTCTATGAAAGCGGATAGGGATGTGAAAATGGGTCCAATCTCTGATGTTCAGACAGAATTGAGAGAAGCTGATGCAAGAAGAATTCTTTATGCCTCAATTGGAAAAGCTCCACAAGATTAAAATATTCTAGTCGATATATTAAAGCTATCTCGGATAACGGGATAGCTTTTTTTTATAGTAGGTATGCTATCATCTCTTAAGAACACCATGAAGGTCCAAAATGCCTGGGCGATGTACGACTGGGCAAATTCAGTATATAGTCTGGTTATTACTTCTACTATTTTCCCTGTTTATTTCAATAGCGTCACCAAGGGACTTAATGTAGATGATGAGGTTAGCTTTTTTGGATTTGAGATCGTCAACACGGTTTTATATTCATACTCCATTTCTTTCTCTTTTTTAATAATAGCCTTGATATCTCCAATTCTCTCAGGTATTGCCGATGCAAGTGGCAAGAAGCTTCAGTTTATGAAATTCTTTGCTTATCTGGGTTCTATATCCTGTATAGCCTTATTCTTTTTTGACGGCAATAATCTTGAATGGGGTATCTGTTTTAGCATTTTAGCAAGTGTAGGGTATGCAGGAAGTATTGTATTCTACAACGCCTATTTGCCTGAAATCACTACTCCGGATAAGTATGATATGCTAAGTGCTAAAGGTTTTGCGCTTGGGTATATAGGCAGTGTGATTCTCTTAGTACTAAATTTGCTGATGATTCAGTTTCCGTCCTATTTTATGCTTCCTAATGATGGGATGGCTGCACGATTTTCATTTTTAATTACGGGGATCTGGTGGGCTGGTTTTTCTCAAATTACTTTCAGAGTTCTTCCTCACAATCCTTTTGGGAAGAATATTAAAAAGGAATTTTTACTAAAAGGTTATCAGGAAATCAGAAAAGTATGGAATGAAGTGAAGCAGATTAAGGTGATGAATCGTTTCTTGACCTCTTTCTTTTTTTACTCCATGGGGGTTCAGACGGTGATGTATTTGGCGGCCACCTTTGGTGATAAAGAACTTGGATTACCCGGTGATCAGTTGATAATGACTATTTTGATTATTCAGATAGTGGCAATTGCAGGTAGTTATTTTTTCGCGTTTATTTCAAAGAAATATGGGAATAAGCAAAGTCTGGTGATTATGGTGCTGATATGGGTTGGGATCTGTGCGGGGGCCTACTATGTCTATACCGTTTATGAGTTCTTTGCTTTGGCATTTGTGGTGGGTTTGGTGATGGGGGGGATTCAATCTTTGTCCAGATCAACTTTCTCCAAATTGATACCCAGGAGTACAACCGACCATGCGTCCTATTTTAGCTTCTATGATGTGACAGAAAAGTTAGCAATTGTTCTTGGGACATTCTCGTATGGTTTTATCGAGCAAATCACCGGAAGTATGAGAAACTCTGCGCTTTCCCTAGGTATATTTTTTCTTGTTGGCTTAGGTTTCCTACTTTTAGTATCTATTCCCAAAAAAGGGTTAGCTACTGAAGTGGTGTAAGCATGCAAAAAATTCTAGCTGGAGCTCAGGTCAAAGAGCTCGATGCACAACATTTGAAGCTGAGTAGTCAAAGCAGTCACGAGTTGATGGAAGCAGCTGCAACTGTTTTTGTGAAATGGTTTTTGGATCAGCAATTTTCTACTGAATCCCTTATTCAAATCGCTGTGGGTAGAGGGAATAACGGAGGTGATGGTTTGGCGATTGCCAGACTGTTGTCAGCTCATACTTTTTCGGTTTCTATACTGAAGTGTTTTGACTCAGTTGAGGGAATGAGTTCTGATGCCATTTTGAATTTTAAAAGGTTACCTAAATCAATTCCGATCGTAGAAGTTGATGATTGGGATTTTGCAATAAATGGAATTTTAATTGATGCTTTTTTAGGTGTAGGATTAAAAGGACAGCTTAGACCAGACGCCACTATAATCATCCAAAAGCTAAATGATTACCTAGGAACAGTTATAAGTGTAGATCTTCCATCTGGTTTGCCATCAGATGAAATTACCAAAGCGCAGGCCGTTCATGCTGATTTCACAGTCAGTTTTGAATTTCCTAAGCTCTCGCTGGTATTGCCAGAGCATGTCCGATTTGTTGGGGAAATGGTGGTGTTGAAAATTGGTCTAGGAGAACGTTCGTATGAAGGATTAGTCTCCTCCTTCTTTTATTTGGAAGGTCAGGATGTTCGGCCGATGCATAAGGTTTTCAATAGATTCAGCTACAAGGGAGATATGGGGAAAATCCTGCTTTTGGGAGGAAGTCCAGGGAAGATGGGGGCACTTATTCTTTGTGCAAAAAGCGCATTACGTACAGGGTCAGGCCTAGTAACTTGCCACATGGAGGACTCAGAGCGATTTATCATTCAAGCAGCCGTTCCAGAAGCGATGGCTTCCTGGGGGCTGATTCCTAATCCTGAGTTTTATGACGCAGTGGGTATTGGGCCAGGTTGGGGGATCGAGAACAGAGTTGGATTATTTAGGCAATTTTTGCAAGATTTCAAAAAACCTGTAGTAGTAGATGCAGATGGATTGAATCTGCTGGCAAGAAACCCTGATTTAATACCATTACTTCCAAAGAATTCAATTCTTACACCTCATATCGGTGAGTTTTCTAGATTAGTAGGTTTGGCCAAGGATCATCTAGAAAGGCTGAAGATGGCCAAAGAATTTGCGTTTGACAAGGGATTGATTTTGGTATTGAAGGGGGCAAATACAGTCATTAGTTTGCCGGATGGGAGACAGGTAGTCAATTCATCTGGAACCAAATATATGGCTACTGGAGGATCTGGAGATGTCCTTACAGGGATGATTACTTCCTATTTGGGAATGGGGTACAGTCCTGAAGCTGCTGTACTATGTGGAGTGTACCATCATGGATTGGCAGGAGAGATTGCATCAAAGTCCAAAAGAAGATCGATGATAGCTAGTGATATTATTGGTGCAATTCCAAAAACTTACCTTCACTTGGATATTTCATGATTCTTTGTTTCTAGGCAAACTTTTTAAGTATCCTTTGGGTTCTGCGCATATCCATTTTTAATATGAACAAAGAGAAGCTTCTGCTTTGGACTCTAGCGGCCATAAATTTTATACACATAGTAGATTTCATGATTTTGATGCCGTTGGGTCCGCATCTTATGAGGCTCTTTGCTATTTCACCCCGTGAATTTGGTCTTTTGGTGTCTTGCTATACCTTCAGCGCGGGGATTTCCAGCTTTTTCGGAGCCTTTGTCTTGGATAGGTTTGATCGTAAGAAAATACTGGTTTGGGTATATATAGGTTTTACCATTGCTACCTTGGGTTGTGCCTTATCCCCTAGCTACCCTGTTCTTTTAGCTGCCAGAGTGATTTCCGGCATTTTTGGGGGATTTACTTCTGCCTTGATCTTGGCAATCATTGGGGATGTAATTCCTGATTCCAGAAGGGGCAGAGCGATGGGGTTAGTGATGGGGGCATTCTCAGTGGCGTCAGTTCTGGGTGTTCCACTTGGGTTGTTTCTGGCAAGTTTGTCGGATTGGCACACACCATTTTTCATGCTTACAGGCTTATCTGTTTTGAGTCTCGGGATGATTATTAGGTTCATTCCTACGATCACAGCGCATCTCAAAAATGACAAGAAAAGGCCAAGTCCTCTGGTTGTGATTCGCAGGGTGACCAGTGATTCTAATCAAATGCGCGCGATTACACTATCCGTGATGATGATGTTTGGTCAGTTTATGATAATTCCATTTTTGAGCCCGTACACCGTGGCGAATATCGGTTTTACTGAACTTCAGCTCACCTATATTTATATGGCAGGTGGAGCCTTTACTATTTTTACATCTCCGTGGGTGGGTAAGCTTTCAGATAGATTTGGGAAACATAAGATCTTCATTATTTTTATGCTTCTTAATTTAATCCCAATAGCTATAATCACCCACCTTGGAGTGACTCCCATTCCATTTGTATTGATGGTTTCTACTATGTTTTTTGTGACCTCTAATGGTAGATATGTGCCGGCTGCGGCGATTATCACGGGTACGGCAAAGCCGGAAAATAGAGGGAGCTTTCTTAGCTTCAACTCGGCAGTGCAGCAATTGGCTACAGGAGTAGCTTCGTTACTTGCAGGAATTATAATTGGCGAAAATGCTGTGGGAGAATTAACCAATTACGATGTGGTGGGATATATTGCTATTGCCACCAGTTTATTGTGCATTCCGCTTGCCAGAAGGATCAAGGTGGTGAGTTAAAGTCGAGCAAGACGAAAGCGTCACACAGTGGGATGATTATCTTCCATGCGAGATTCCATCCCGTTTCCTCCGTCACGGGACAGGTTATGATCTTTGAAAAACAATTATAAACACATGAAAAAAGCCCGACATTTCTATCGGGCTTTATGTTAAAATTCAGCATTTCCGGGAGTTCGTGGGAAGGCGATCACATCCCTGATATTTCCCATTCCGGTGACAAAGAGCACCATTCGTTCAAACCCCAGCCCAAAGCCCGCATGAGGAGTACCACCAAATCTTCTGGTGTCCAAATACCACCACATTTCGTCTTGTGGGATATTCATTTCTTCCATTCTTTTAGTCAGCACATCCATGCGTTCTTCACGCTGAGAACCTCCGACTATTTCCCCTATGCCGGGGAAAAGAATATCCATAGCAGCCACAGTCTTTCCGTCATCATTTTGACGCATGTAGAATGATTTGATGTCTTTGGGATAGTCGGTCAGAATAACTGGCTTTTTGAAGTGCTTTTCTACTAAGAACCGTTCGTGCTCAGATTGCAAATCAGCCCCCCAAGCATCGATGAGGTAAGAGAATTTCTTTTTCTTGTTGGGATTTGAGTTTCTTAGAATTTCGATAGCCTCGGTGTAAGTGATTCTTACAAAGTCATTGTCCACCACAAATCTCAGCTTATCCATCAAAGTCATTTCGCTACGCTGGTCGGCAGGCTTTGATTTTTCGTCTTCCTGTAGCCTTAGATCAAGAAATGCTAGATCTTCAGTACAATGTTCTAGTGCGTATTGAATCACATATTTCAAGAAATCTTCAGCAAGGTCAGCATTGTCTTCCGCATCGTAGAAGGCCATTTCAGGTTCGATCATCCAGAACTCAGCCAGGTGGCGGGTTGTATTGGAATTTTCTGCACGGAAAGTTGGCCCAAAGGTATAGATATCCGCTAGCGCCATTGCTGCCAGTTCGCCTTCTAGTTGACCAGAAACAGTCAGGTTAGTTTCTCTTTCGAAAAAATCATGGGTGTAATCGATCGCACCATCCGCGGTTTTTGGAGGGTTTTTCAGGTCAAGTGTGGTGACTTTAAAAGTTTCTCCGGCTCCTTCTGCATCAGAGGCGGTGATGATAGGCGTGTGGATATAGAAAAACCCTTTGTCGTTGAAGTATTTATGTACGGCAAAGGCCAAGGCATGCCTCACTCTGAACACGGCGCTAAAGGTATTGGTGCGCATTCTGAGATGGGCATTTTCCCGTAGGAATTCCATGGAGTGCTTCTTGGGCTGTAGTGGATATTTTTCAGGGTCTGCTTCGCCTAGTACGTCTATTGCAGAAGCATTTAACTCGGAGCTTTGCCCGGAGCCTTGAGACTGGACTACATTTCCAGTCACTTTAATGCAAGCGCCAGTAGTGCATTTTTTAAGAACTTCCTCCAAAATCAAATTGGGGTCAGCCACCACTTGGTAATTGGTAATGATGGAGCCGTCGTTCAGTGCAATGAATGAAACATTTTTGTTTCCTCTCTTAGTACGAACCCAGCCCATGAGCGTCACTTCTGTTCCAATCGGATGTGTATCCAGGATGGTCTTGATTTTGATTCGTTTGTTAAATGCCATTTGGTGAATTGTTAATGCAGGATTTTATATTCCTCGAATTATTTAAAGGAATGCAAAAAAACGATTAAATAAGCTTTTTATCAAAAAATTGCTCGTTTTTCCTAACTTTGGCATGAGGGCTTTTTCAGGAGAAAAGGCCTTTTTTGAACCCAAACAGCAGGTTTTATCCAATACTGAATGCAAAAGTTAAATCTTAGCCAATCACTTTCCCAGAAGCTTTCACCGCAGCAAATACAATTTATCAAATTGCTACAGGTACCGACAGCCGAATTAGACACTCGAATCGAAGAGGAACTCGAGATTAATCCTGCGCTGGAAGAAGGCAAAACGGAAGAAAAAGAAAGTGAGGATGACAACTTTGAGGATAATTACGAAGAGGAGCCTCCGCAGGATGATCGTGACGTAAACATCGATGACTACCTTGATGACGAGTATGGCGGCTACAAAATGCAAGGAGACGGTAATTACAATGCGGATGAAGAAGATAGGGAAATGCCACTTTCCAGTCAGGCATCTCTGCATGAGCAGCTGGTCTCTCAGTTGAGTTTCCTCAGATTAGACGACAGAGAAAAGATCATTGGTGAGCAATTGATCGGAAGCATCGAGAATGATGGCTATATCCGCAGGGATTTGGAAGCGATTATCAATGATTTGGCATTTAGCCAAAACATAGAAACAGATATTGACGAGCTAGAGGAGATTTTAAGAAAGATCCAAAACTTCGACCCGGCAGGGATAGCCTCCAGGAATCTGCAGGAATGCCTTGTTATTCAGCTTGAGCGTAAAGAGCACCCTGATGATCCCACCGTGCAGAATGCGCTGAGGATAATGCAGGACTGTTTTGATGAATTCACTAAAAAACATTACGCAAAGATTCAGAAACGTTGTGATCTTTCTGATGAAGAGACAAAAGATGCAGTTAATTTAATCACTAAGCTTAATCCAAAACCAGGAGGTGTGGCAGATGGGTTAGTTCGGACACAATACATTATTCCGGATTTCATGCTCACCAATACGGCAGGAAAATATGAAATAAGCTTAAACTCCAAAAATGCGCCTGAGTTACGGATATCAAGATCTTATTCTGAGATGTTTGATGCCTATGATAAGAGTGATAAAAAAGATAAGAAGCTAAAGGATACAGTCACCTTTGTGAAGCAAAAACTGGATGCAGCCAAGTGGTTTATTGATGCGATCAAGCAGCGGCAAAACACGCTTTTAAGGACAATGGAGGCGATACTCCAATATCAGAAGGAGTTTTTCATAGATGGGGACGAGACGAATCTTCGCCCGATGATATTGAAGGACATTGCTGAGCGAATTGATATGGATATCTCTACGGTGTCCAGAGTCGCAAATAGCAAAGCGATCCAGACGGAGTTTGGTGTTTATCCATTGAAATATTTCTTTTCGGAGGGGATAGCTACCGATAGTGGAGAGGATGTAAGTAATCGTGAAGTGAAATCTGTGCTCCAAGGTATGGTAGATGCTGAGGATAAAAAGAAGCCACTCTCCGACGATAAACTAGTCAAAATGCTAAATAGCCTAGGGTATAACATCGCTCGAAGGACGGTAGCGAAGTATCGTGAACAGCTTCAAATCCCTGTGGCCAGATTAAGAAAAGAATTGTAGTGCGGAGGATTTTTTCTTTAATTATTTCAGTTGTTTTACAGCCATTAGTGATGCCAGGGTTAGTCTTTGGCTTGACGTTATTTGTAGTGCCTGAGGCTACGAGCATACCAGAGTCATTCAAAAACAGAATATTCTACCTTATTGCTTTGTCCACCTTAGTTATCCCGATGATTACAATTTTCGGATTGCGATTAAGTGGAACCCTCAGAAGCATTCATATGGCCAATCTGAGGGATCGAGCACTTCCTTTTACGGTAACCAGTATTTATTACATACTGACGGTATATCTTTTATATCAACAGAAACAATTTGACCCTTTGCTGTGGCAAGTCTTGGGGATAATTACTTTGGCTATTGTAGGATTGACGCTCATTACTTTTTTTTGGAAAATGTCCGCACATATGACAGGAATGGGTGGCCTGATAGCAGCCGTAGTTGTGCTAGGGGTAAAGTTTCCCACATTTCAGCCTCTTTATCCACTTCTAGCCTCTTTGGTGTTGACAGGATTGGTAGGTACTGTAAGGTTGTACTTAGAAGCCCATAAGCCTCTTGAGATTTATGTTGGTTTACTCTTTGGATTTATCCTTTGCTTTGTAGGGTTTAGCTGGATTTGGGCATAAAAAAACCGAGCTTTGGCTCGGTTTTAAAAGTTCTGTAAAAGAATTTCCTTAGAACACGTTCACAGCGATTCCAAAGCTGATTTGAGTCGCTTCGGTGCCATTTGGTCCCATGCCCTTTTGGAAGACTTGGTTTAACCCAAAATAGCTCCAAGCATAAAACCCAGGAGATCCAGCTTTTAATGATAAACCATACCTGAATTTCTCAAAGCCGTAATTCTGAGAATCTTTGATTTGTCTTTTGAGGTTATTAGAGTCCTCATATTTTATTTTGGTATGCGATTCGTATAAGTATCCAAATTTACCCCCAACACTCACCTTAAAACCTTTGGAATAATTCGTTTTATTAAAGTGGTAGGTGAAATCGAGTGGAATATCAAAGTAATTTGCAGCGACTACATTTTTCTTAATACTAACATTATCTCCGAGTACCGATGTGATCTCTTTTAGTTCACTTGACTCTGGACCTACTGCCGGATTATTATACAACGTTTTGTCGTCTTTGAATGCGTATTTATCAGTTCCAATTCCTACTCCAATATCCATGGTAAATCCAGAAGTTTCACCAAAAATCGAAATCGGATATTGATAATAAACATTGAATGTACGGGACCCAAAGAAATTTAAGCTTATGTCTTCTGCTCTGTTGTTGAGCTGATTAAACCCAAATTCAAACTTCAAATCACTCGGGATATTAGGTCTTCCCCCGATTGGAGTCTTTGGTTTTTTTGCCATTTGCAAGCTGTCCTGAGCGAATGCTCCTTGAATCAAAATAAAAGCGAGCAGGAAGGTGTATATTTTTTTCATCAAATTGGTTTACTTAAAATGCACTCAATGCGCGCAAAAATAGGAAATCCCAGAGGATTTACCCCTCTTTTAATCTTAATTATTCTTAAGGAGTATCGTAATTCAAGACAGAAAATTGTAAAATTCTTATGCAGCTGTATTTGGATAAAATTGAATTTTGGATACCTTTGCATTCCAAATCGGCTTCGTAGCTCAACTGAATAGAGCACCTGATTACGGCTCAGGAGGTTTCAAGTTTGAATCTTGACGAGGTCACAAAGCTCAACTTTTTAGTTGGGCTTTTTCTTTATAGTTTAATCATGAAAGTATCATTCTGTGCTGATTTAAAGGGCTTAAAGTCTGCTATCATCCGGTTGTTTTTGATTGTTCTTGTAGCCTTGCGCTGGTAAGTTGGGAAGCGGTCTGAATGGAGCATCCCGCACACATTCGGGAAGGTTTCAAGTTTGAATCTTGACGAGGTCACAAATCACATGCTTCATAGGGTTCTATGGTACTTTTTTGGGGATACTCCCGGATTCTTTTGAAACCACTTTCTTTTAGAATTAATTTTTACTCATTTTAGCCAAACTATTCAGTCTTTACCTTCATACCATGAAAAAGTGTCTTCCTTTTCTGATTCTGTTCTTTACGGGGTGCAGCCTTTTTGATGAAACTAAATTGGTGGATATTCGGGATATTGATGGCCCCTGCACCATATTGCTCACGGACGGGACTACTATTGTGAGCAATGGGGATATTGAACTAAGCAAACGAACCCAAGCGATCACTTACCGTGATGAGGATGGTAAGATATGGTCGCTGTTTAAAGATGATTATACAAGCTACTCTTGTGATTGATCAGAAGTATCTGATTTTCCTATTCATAAAAATGCCCCCAAAAAGTGTCTAGCTTCTTGGGGGCATATCTTTTAGGGATATTGATGAATTATCTTTTGCGAGTGGTATCGGCAGTTTTCATCGCATCTTCCAGTTTCTGTTGGAATTTCGATTTCTTTTTGTTCACGTTCTTAGCCTTGCTCTCATCCACTTTTGCTCGGATCTTTTCGTCATCTACAAATAGTTTGATCAACGCTTGCTGACCAAATGTCACCATGTTGGACACAAAATAGTAAAAGCTCAATCCAGCAGGATAGGAGTTCAAGATGAACATAAACATGACAGGCATGATATAACCCAAGTTTTTCATTGGTCCAGTTGCCGTGGTCAGTTGATTATTGAAATGCGTGTATATAATCTGAGATACCGTCATCAGCAATGTGAATAAACTCACATGAGATCCATAGAATGGAATGGTAAACGGTAGATTGAAAAAGGTATCGTAAGTGGAAAGATCCGTTGCCCATAGGAAAGATTCCTGGCGCAGCTCGATTGCATTTGGGAAGAAAAAGAACAATGCAAATAAGAATGGCATCTGAAGCACCATCGGTAAACAGCCAGATATAGGACTTACCCCCAGTTTAGAGAAGAGCTTCATCTGCTCCTGCTGCATCTTGGTAGCATCATCACCATATTTTTCTTTCAGCTCATCGATTTCTGGCTTGATCACACGCATTTTCGCCATTCCTATATATGATTTATAGGTAAGAGGGAAGAGTGCGAGTTTGATCAGAAATACAATGATGACGATGATGACACCGTAATTGGTGAAGAAATTCTCAAGAAAAGCGAAAAGATTAACGATGATGTACTTGTTGACCCAGCTGACAAAGAAGTAACCCATGTCCACATTATCCTCAAAACCTTCGGTTACCTTCTTAAGGGTTTTGTATTTGTCCGGACCGAAATAATAGGTGAAACCAGCTTTGCCCTCCTGAAGAGGAATAGATAGACTAGTAGCCATAGTGCGGACAATAGTACTATCAGTCTCCGGAGTACTTTGAGTGATGGACACATTCTGGAAGTCAGTGTCTGCAATCATCGCTGCTGTAAAGAACCGCTGGCTAAAACTTACCCACTTTACGGGTTCGGCTATAGTCTCCTGCTCCAAGTCATCACCAGCTCCCAGATTATCAAAGGATCCTGAAGTCGTATAATAATTCAGCCTAGCTTGTCTTCTAGATTCTGACAAGTTCATCTCCTGGGCTATTACTTGGTCTTCCCAGTTGAGCGATAACGCATCGCCAGTGATCACTCCTTGGTAGCGATCTACTTCGAAGGATTTCTGTACTTGATAGCTGCCATCAGCTAAGGTGAAAGATTGGATGATTTGCCCACTTTCTGTTCCTGCTTTCAGCGTCAGTGTTTGGATTTTTACACCTGCTTCGTTTTGGCTATTTTCTATAAAAGAAGTGTAATAAATGTCATTCAGATCTAATGGACCGTTTTTGCTCTCGATGATGAGGTCCATTTTCGAACTTTCTGCATTGAAAAGTTCCAACGGCTCCATCTTCCAGCTTTTGTATTCTTTGAGAATTACCGCTTTAACTTGGGCTCCTTTAGAGGAAATTTCTACCTGTATTAGATCGTTTTCTAGCGTAAGAGATTTTTCTTCCCCTACAGTCAAACTTGCTAATGCACCATATTTTGCAAGTCTTGCTGCATCTAGCGTACTATCGTTTTCAGAAATAGTGTCTGTGATTGCGGGCTGGCTTGGTACATTTGATTGAATCGATTCTGATTGAGGGCTTGTGGCTGTTTCCACTTCGGGTAGCTCCGGAGAGGCCGCAAAGAAAAGCGAATAGACTAGGATGACCGCTGCAAAAAGAATCAAACCAGTTGCTTGATTTCTGTCCATAAAGATTAATCGTAAACCCGATAATGAAGCTTCGGGGAGTTTTATTTAATTTTTTTTTCCACAGCCGCTTGGATGAATTTCACAAAGAGGGGCTGTGGGGTGAGTACTGTACTTTTATATTCCGGGTGGAACTGAACGCCAACAAACCAGGGATGATTTTTAATTTCCACGATTTCTACCAATCCTGTCTCCGGGTTTTTACCCGTAGCCATCATTCCGTTTTCTTCCATAATGGCTAGATATTCATTGTTAAACTCATATCTGTGGCGATGTCTCTCGTGGATTTTAGACTTTCCATAAGCATGGTAAGCTTTACTGCCTTTTTTGAGTTCGCAAGCATAGGAACCCAAACGCATAGTTCCGCCCATTTGGTCGATATTTTTTTGCTCTTCCATCAGTGCAATTACAGGAGTAGGGGTATTGGGATCCATTTCCGTGCTATTTGCATAGTTCAATTTG
This sequence comes from Algoriphagus persicinus, assembly GCF_035156415.1. NCBI lineage: Bacteria > Pseudomonadati > Bacteroidota > Cytophagia > Cytophagales > Cyclobacteriaceae > Algoriphagus > Algoriphagus persicinus. The sequence continues at coordinate 28,603 of NZ_JAYEEY010000027.1, read as the reverse complement.
ATTACGTTTCTGGCGTATTCTATTACGGCTACCTGCATGCCTAGACAGATTCCAAGGAAAGGAATGTTATTTTCACGAGCATATTTTACTGTTTCAATTTTCCCTTCAAAACCCCGCTCACCAAATCCTGGAGCTACCACAATCCCATCAAGGTCTGTGAGTTTTTGAACGATATTGTCAGGGTTGATCTCTTCTGATGAAATCAAGCGAAGGTTGACGTCACACTCAATGGAAGCACCCGCATGAGTGAATGATTCAATGATAGATTTATAGGAGTCGGGCAAGGAAACGTATTTTCCTACCAAGCCTATAGTCACTTCTTGGGTTGGATTTTTAAGCTTTCCGAGGAAATCTTTCCAGTTTTCCAGATCAGTGTTTTCTTTAGAGCTTAGTTTAAGCTTTGTCATTACGCGCTCATCCAGCTTTTCCTTTTTCATTAATAAGGGAACGTCATAGATAGAATCAGCATCCATGGCTTCTATCACATTATTAAGCTGAACGTTGCAGAATAGCGCGAGCTTCTTTTTCACGTCGGAAGGTAAGTGATATTCTGTGCGACACACAAGAATGTCTGGCTGGATTCCAGCTTCAAGCAATTGCTTGACCGAGTGCTGAGTCGGCTTGGTTTTTAATTCTTTGGCTGCTTTTAGGTAAGGAATCAAAGTCAGGTGAATGACTAAGAAATTATTTGGCCCCAGGTCCCATTTCGCCTGTCTCACTGCTTCAATGAATGGAAGGGACTCGATATCACCTACACATCCACCGATCTCGGTAATTACGACATCATATTTACCGTCCTCTCCCAGTTTATAAAAATTAGTTTTGATCTCGTCTGTAATGTGAGGAATGACCTGTACTGTCTTTCCTAAGAATTCGCCTTTGCGCTCCTTCGTGATCACATTATTATAGATCCTTCCTGTAGTTATATTATTGTCCTGTGAGGTAGGGATATTCAAAAAGCGCTCATAATGCCCTAAATCCAAATCGGTTTCTGCACCATCGTCAGTCACATAGCATTCACCATGCTCATAAGGATTTAGCGTTCCGGGATCAATGTTCAGATAAGGATCGAATTTTTGGATGGTTACTTTGAAGCCTCTGGCTTGGAGCAACTTTCCTAAGGAAGCTGCAATAATGCCTTTGCCAAGAGAGGAAGTAACTCCTCCGGTAATAAAGATGTATTTGGTGCTTAAAGCCATAAGAATGGGGGAGAATGGAAATTTGATTGGATTCTTATGGGGCTCAAAATTATGGAAAAAATCCCGATTAATGGCTTTTTGAAGATTAAATAGCTCAGTTTTCTCAAATTACTTTCGCTTCTGTTAAAAAGCATAATATGAGAATGCGTGTCAATTGATTTTATTTGAGTGTGTGTGAAGGTAGTCTTTTAGCGTATTAAAGTCCAGAATAATTATGACTTTCCTCCGGTATTCACTTACCCCAAGCACTTATCAAAATACAATATGTATTCTACCCAAAGAGCAATTATTCTAGTAAATCAACTAAATAGGGAACAAGGTGTCTAGAATAGAAAAGTGCAACTAAATGATAATAAGTGTTTTGTGTTGGATCCGGTATTGTTATTTAAATTAGCAGATTGGGCCTGCTTTAGAGATTACCGTGATGTGCTTTACTTTTTTTATTAAATGCTATTTGATGAGTTTGTGATTGCTCGCAAGAGGTTTTATGTTATTGGCCTAGTGATTAGGGTCTGAGGTAATGTTGTTAAACTAAGTAAATATTGTCAGTCTGATAAGTTAGGCTTTGATACAGTAGGCAGGAAGCGAAATTTTGTAAATGGTAATATAATTCTTCCTGAATTTAAAAGAATATGGAAATATTTCATCCTTCTTGTAGTTGATTCAGTATATGAAGACCTTAACTTGAATGAAGCGATAGCGGGAATAGCTACCTTTTCTACTAATGCATTAAAAAAGCAATAGTATTGGACTTTTGGTCAATATTTTAATGCATCTAAGCCAGTACAGCATTAGGTGGCTGATTACTCCCATACTTTAGAGAAGTATAGTTATTTGGTTTTTTTTTGTTAAAAAAGGATTTTTAAATGATTTAAAATTACCTCAAGTTTGATAATTGTATATATTGCACTTAGTTTATAATAAATAATTATCAACGTATAAAAATATGAGAGATTTAATCAAAGAAGCAATTGCTGATCTTAAAAAGGGTGATGGGTTTATTTATGTAACTGCAGATGGAAACAAGATCGATTTACATGAAGCAGCTACTAAAGGAATAGCAGTCACTCCTGTGAATCCTAAAGATCAAGTAATTAAGAAATTGGAAGCTGCAGGTCTTCATTTGAACGACGGCAGATTCTTAAATGAATTGAATGAATTGATTTCACTTGTTACAGGAAATAGTACAGGTAATAAAACTTCTAAAAGAAGATCATTTACTGATGCTGAGAAAAGCAAGATTGTAGAGGAGTGGAAGAAAGTAGAAGCTGCAGGTAAGAAAACTAAAGCAGCATTTGCCAGAGAAATTGGAGTTGGGTACCAAACATTCATCAACTGGTTGAGAGGATAACCCCAAAAGTCCAAAACAAAAAAAAGGCAGCTACTTTAGCTGCCTTTTTTGTTGCTAGCGTAAGCTAAGACATTCTCCATTTGTGAAAGGAAGTGATCACCGTCCCAAGCGCCAAAAGGATAAAGGCCACTAAGGATTCGATGACTATGTGTGGTAAATTTATGACAGGCAAAGATACTCTCGGAAATGGAATAACTACTTCAGGAATAGTTATGCCCGATAACTGATCAAATAAGGGTGTAGCATCACTTCCATTTGGTACAAATATCAAGACAGTGATGCATAATCCTGCTATAGCTCCTGCGATTATCTTCCATGCTAAAGCTGAAATCACTGGTTTGTAATCTGTTGCCGAAGGTGCATGATTAAGTGATGCTAATATAGATTTGTGGAAGCCTACTGGAGGCTCCTCAGTTCCTAACTCAACTATAAACTTTCGGATGTATTCGTCTTCTTTGCTTTGGTTACTCATAGCAGATCAATTAATTCATTATTTGTGATTTTTTGGAGTGATTCCAAAAGACTCTTTCTTCCTCTATGCAGCAGGATTTTGACATTTGAACTTGTCAAATCCATGATTTCTTCAATTTCTTTAATACTTTGTTCTTCTAGATAAAACAAGGTAAGTACAGCCGATTCCCTTGGCTTCATGGTATGCAGTCCTCTTTGTATGAGTTCTTTTCTCTCATTCAGCTGCAGCGATTTTAATCCATCCAAATAGTCAGCCGGGTCGCTTGACAGCTCTTCGACAGCATCCAATTGGAGCGTATAGGTTGCAGATTTCCTCAATCTCCCCAGTGCCTCATTATACACAATCTTGTATAACCAAGTTGTAAACTTAGATTTCCCTTCAAAGGTTTTTAAGGAATGGAAAGCTTTCATAAAGGCATCTTGAGAAGCTTCTTCAGCTTCCTCTCTGTTTTTAAGAATCCGCATGGCAAGGGTATACGCAAATTTTTCATGCTTTTGAATCAATTGTCCAAACGCACTCCTATTACCCCGTAGCGTTTTCTCTATATAATGGTGGTCTTCCTGGAATCGCATTTTCACATGGGATGCAAATACACTCAAAAAAGTTACAGATTTATCTACAGACTTGTAACCTTTTTTCCGGTAGGATACATCCAAGAAGAAAAAACACATAGAACATGGCAGAAACCATCTTAGTTACATTGATTATTTTCTCCTGTATTTTCGGAGTCGTCTTTATTTTCTTGACCACCCGAAATAAGGAAAGGCTAGCTCTCATAGAAAATGGGGCTGACGCCAAACTCTTCAACTCTGGCAAAAAGTACAGCTTTGGCCAATTTATTCTGAATCTTGCGCTGCTTGCGATCGGAGTTGGTGTAGGCGTATTAGTTGGCGCAATGTTAAATAATGCAGGTATGGAAGAAGGGGTTGCCTTTACTTCGTGCATTTTTATTTTCGGAGGAATAGGCTTATTGGTCAGTTTTTTCTTGAATAGAAAACTTGACAAAGAAGATAAATAAGCCAGTTTTGAATAAGTACCAAAAGCCTTCCTTTTTCGGGGAAGGTTTTTTTGGTTTTAGCTCTAAAAGAGTTTGCTCTCGAAATTCTGATTATTTTTGTTAAAAAATAATACGCATTGGATCACGCACAACTACTAGCTGCTTTTAGAGAAAAGGGCATTTTGCACCTGAAAGAGGGAAACGGGAAAGTAATAACTTTCATGAAACCAGCCCTTTGGAAAACTGAAATGGGTGACGACTGGACATTTTTACTTTTTGATTTATTTCAAATTCGTACGATTTGTGAACCTTTTTCGGAGGTTTCTCTGGATATAGTAGAATATGCCAACAAGCCGACTGTCTATCATAGTCCTGCGAATCGCATACTTAATAACGGCCCTATCGTGGATGGAGAGCTTAAATTCAGTTTAATACTTGAACCGAATTGGAATAAATTGCTCTTTCAAATATCTCAGCCTGTGCTAGTGAAAATAGACTCCCAGGAAACTACTGCCTATCAGACGCCAATCTTTTTTCCGCTCTTGAGTCCTAGTACAAAAGAAATGTTTTTGGGGCCTGAAGGAGAGGTCAAAATTATTAAAGGATGAATTTTAAATCACATCTTGATACATTCAAAGTCTTTGAAAAAGTAGCAAAAGCTGCTGCCAATTTAGGATTAGAAACCTATGTGGTGGGTGGCTATGTGAGAGATTTGATTCTGAAAAGGGAGTGCAAGGACATTGATTTCACTTGTGTCGGAAGCGGGATTGAATTGGCAAAGGAAGTAGCTAGGCAATTCGATGGGCATGTACCGCTCTCAGTTTTTAAGAATTTCGGTACAGCAATGCTGAAGCTGGATGAATGGGAACTAGAGTTTGTGGGAGCGAGGAAGGAGTCCTATCGATCCGAGTCACGAAATCCAATTGTAGAAACAGGCACGCTACAGGAAGATTTGGAGCGCAGGGACTTCACGATCAATGCCATGGCTATTTCTTTGAATGCGGCAAATTATGGGGATTTGTTTGACCCTTTTGATGGCCTAGCTGATATCAAAAAGAAATTGATTCGCACACCGCTCGAACCCAACATCACATTTTCTGATGACCCACTCCGCATGCTTCGTGCTGTACGATTTGCCGCTCAACTGGATTTTGACATTGATGCTGACACCTTCTTTGCATTAAGCGAAAATGCACATCGCCTGAAGATTATTTCGGGAGAGCGTATCGTAGTGGAGCTCAATAAAATCATTCAGGTGAAAAAACCTTCATATGGCTTCAAATTGCTGTTTGCGGGCAAATTACTGCATGAGTTTTTTCCTGAAATGGTAGCATTGCAGGGTGTGGATTCTGTGGATGATAAATCGCATAAGGATAATTTCTACCATACACTGCAAGTACTGGACAATGTCTGCCAAGTGAGTGATGATCTCTGGTTGCGCTGGGCGGCTATTCTGCATGATATTGCGAAACCTGCGACGAAACGCTTTAATAGTAAGGTTGGCTGGACATTTCATGGTCATGAGGACAAAGGAGCCCGTATGACTCCGGGGATTTTCCGCAGGCTAAAACTCCCCATGGATGAGCGCATGAAGTATGTGCAAAAGCTGGTCAAGCTACATCTTCGTCCTATCGCTTTGGTCAAAGATGAGGTGACAGATTCTGCGCTGAGAAGATTACTATTTGAAGCAGGAGATGATGTCGATGATTTGATGAAGCTTTGTCGTGCAGATGTTACATCTAAGAATAATAAAAAAGTAAAACGATATCTAGAAAATTTCGGTAATGTAGCACAGAAGCTTATCGAAGTAGAAGAGAAAGACCAAGTCAGAAACTTCCAGCCGCCAATTTCTGGGGAGGAGATCATGGAAATTTTTGGTTTGAAACCTTCAAAAATCATCGGAGACATCAAAGAAGAAATTAAAGAAGCTATATTGGAGGGTAAAATTCACAACAATCCTGATCAGGCACGTGAATTGATGTTGGAGATAGCCAAATCCAAAGGATTGTCTCCAGTGTTAGATCTCCCAAATTCATAAACTAAATCAAAAATCAATTCAAATGAAGCACGTATTATTCATGCTGCTTATGGCCTTTTGTGCCAGCACCACTTTAGCTCAGACTACCGATTCTCTATCCAGACTCGACCCAAAACTTAAGAAAAATATGAACGTGGCCGACCAAGCTGCCTACCAGCTGGCGTTACGGTACAATGACGTAGGCGCTGCAAAGAATTCTTTGTACCATTTGATCGTCAGAAATCCAGATGACATTCGTTACGTGGAAATGTTGGGGACGCTATATTATGAAGCTGGGCAGGCTATGTCTGCAGCACTTGTTTCCATGGATGTTTTGACGGTCAATGACAAGAGCATTACTTCTTTGGAAATAGCTGCTTATTCTTTGGAGCAAGTTGGCGCTCTTGAGAAAGCCCTGCCGTATTTTGAAAGCCTTTACTTGCTTAGTGGCGATAACTTTAGTCTTTACAAAACAGGTTTTATTCAATACAGCTTAAAGAAATACCCCGAGGCATTGAATTCTATGAATATGTTGGTAAAAAATGCCAAGCCTGAGGATAAAGTAGGCTTTCCTAAGTCACAGACTGAAACTCAAGAAGTCAGTATGAAAGCCGCCGCCCTGAACCTAAAAGGAATGATCTACTTGGATCAAGGTTCTAAGATCGAAGCAAAGACGGCGTTCGAAGAAGCAATATCACTAGATCCTTCATTTGATCTTGCAAAGGAAAACCTCGTAAAAACGAATTGATCAATTCGTTTTCTATTCCTGAAACAGGCAGTTTTGTCGGTTTTTTTTGGAAAAAATGCTAGGATGAACTAAGGCTTAGTAAATAATAGGACGAGATGGTAGTCCGATTTTACTGACTGGTTTTGAATGGACGTTTCAGTTTAAAAAAAATAAAAAAAAGGCTTCCAAAATCAATTGGAGGCCTTTTTTGACTTTAATAGATATAAACTCTTCTTAGCTAAGAAATAAGTAGTATGCGATGAAGGTTGTTAAAAATGAGATTCCAAAACTCAAAATAATTATTTTTGGATAATTGGTTACCCATTGTTTCTTTGTCGAATTATCTCCTATTACTACTTGACGTTGAGGACGTATTACTTCCTGTACCAATGCAAGAGAACCTAAGAAATAGATCATTAAAATCAGGACGAAACTTGCTGCAATTTCCATGGTTATTAAATTATTTTTCAATTTAGCAGCATTTTGACGGATATGGGGTCAGGATACGGAAACTTAACAATTTGGTAATGAGCAAAAAAAGGTGAGTCCGTTGACTCACCTTTTTTTGTCTTCAGCAAATTATTTGATAGCGATTATATCTGCGGTTCCATCAGGATCTCCGATAGCCGTACCACCATTTCCAGGTGTGCCCCATATCAATAATCCGCATACATGCGGCGATGCCATCGAGGTTCCACTATAGCTGGCATATCCTCCTGGTACTGTAGAAAGTACGCCAACTCCTGGTGCAGCAAAGTCTATTGGCGGATTGCCATAGTTCGAGAAAAAAGCAAATCTATCTGAACTGTCTATGGCAGATACAGTGTATATATTATCTCCATTTGCTCTAGCAGGAGATGAATTATTAGCATTTGCACCATCATTTCCAGCTGCCAGGGCAACTTTCACTTCGGCAATACCCAGTGCTTTTACTGCATTGTCTAATGCAGTGGATGCTGGGCCACCAAGACTCATATTTGCCACGTCACCTGGATCAGCATTTGCGGTCACATAGTCAACTCCTGCTATGACGCCTGAATAAGTCCCCGAACCCCTGGAATCCAGAACTTTTACAGGAACTACTATCACTCCAGCCGCTACACCTACGACACCGAATAAATTGTCGATAGCTCCAATAGTCCCAGAAACGTGTGTGCCATGGCCATTTCCATCACTTGAAAGATTTGAGTCTTTTCCTTTAGAGAAGGCATTAAATCCTAAATTGACATTCACATTCAGATCCGGATGGGAAGAGTCTATGCCTGAATCGATAATGTATGCTTTTTTCGTCCCTTCGTAGGTTGCTCCTCCTCCTACTCTCGTGATTCCATAAGGAGTTTGTTGGGCAGTCGATCCACCGCCACCGCTTCCTCCTGGTCCTTTACCAGGGGGAGGAGCTAGTGCAATTACGCGATCTGGTTCTATACCTATGACAGAAGGATCTTGGGAGAGGAGCTCAAACTGCTCATCAGTTAAATCAACGGCAAATCCCTCTATACCGCTTCCATATACAAAAGAGATGTTGTCTGGCGCTATTCTATATTTGACCAAAAGCTCAGATCCTGTTTTTCTCATCGTTGCCTGGGTAGCAATATATGTCATTTCCTTTCTGAAATTAATCCCGGAGGGTTGTAAAGTCACAATGTACTTTCCCGGTATGATATCGCCGGATTTATATTGGACGAATTCAATTGCATCCCCTGTGATCGGCGGATCTGACTCTTGCTGGCAAGAGAATGTGATAGCTCCAAGGAGAATACCTACTACAAGTAAGGGTTTTCTCCAATTTTGTTTTTGGTTGATCATAGTGCTAAGTGGTTAAAGATTGTTGACAGTTATTGTGCTGATACTTAGAGATCGAGCTATTTAATGTCAGCAAATTATCTCATTAAACCAAAATTATGACCTTGTGGATGCAAATAAAAAAACATGTACTTGAGTGATACAAATGGGTTTGAATGAAGCAAGTATCTGCCAAGGGTCAGTCCCGTTCTCAGGTATTTTTGCCCCACAGAAGAAATGCCTATCCTCGCAAACGCTTATTAAAAAAGCCTCCGTGAGTGTCAAACTCACGGAGGCTTTCAAGAGAGGGCTGATTATTTTCTGATCGGACTTTCTATCATTTTCCCTGTCCGAATTTTTCCTTCTAACGTATTAGCGATTTCTTCACGATCTAACTTCATGAATCTACCTGAGGAAGCCTCACCCGTGATTTGCTCAATTGCTGTCCTAAGCATGATCTCATTAATGTCTCCTAATACTTTTAGTCTCTCTGTGTTTTCATTGACAGCAATATTCGGGGTAAATCCGGTGCTGTAGTCAGATTGATCCAAACTATTGAAACTTTGGGTTACGATAGGTAATAAACCATAAGCATTTTCTGGATTTTTTTCATCTTCTATCGCTACTGAACCTACATTTTTACCATAAGTGACATCCCCTATTAAAAACACATCCATGTAAGGCTTGAGACCGTTGATGATTAATTCAGATGCTGAAGCTGTTCCGCCAGTGGTCAATACATAGAGACGGTTTCCGTCCAGGGTGTTGCCGAGATTCTGAGTCTTGTCCAAAAACGCTGTTTTTACACTACTTAATGCAGGTATTTCTGATGCTAGGAGGTTATTGTATTTTGTTCTTGAGAAAATATCAGCACTAGTTACTCCAGGCCCAATTAAACTAGCAAGGTTTACTGCAGAAGAGACATATCCACCTCCATTGTACCTTAGGTCTAATACTAAGTTGTTGATATTTTCAGCTTTCAATTTGGCAAATACCTCATCCATCTCCCTATCATACTTCTTATTATCACTCGCGGTACCGGGTGCGAAGAAGTTATAAACCACATATCCGATTTTTTGATTATTGATCGTATATATGGTGTCCAGAAAATTCGGGTCTTCAGACAATTCCACTGGAGTGAGCGAAATGTCCTGCATCGCCACATATGCTCCCTCTTCGTCGCTATACCTCAAAGGTTTGATGGTATGCGTTGTCTCTGTTTGATCCAGCAGGTCTCTGTAGTTGTTAATATCTATTTGTGTACCATTGATAGCTACAATTGCATCCCCACGCTTCAAATCCGTTAAGGATGCAGGGCTGTTTTTCTTCACGTAAATAACCTCAGCATATACATTTTCTGAGTCAGGGACTCGATATAATTTGAACTCATATCCTGCATCCAAGGAAATTCCACTCAGAGAATTGATCAATTCCTGATAATCCGGATAAATCACAGAAAAACGATCAGTAGGAGTGTAAAGTAGAGACTTGAAATAATTGGTTGGATCAGAAGTAGCCGCAATGGGCGTTCTCAGGTTAAGTCTCCAATAATAGACTTCATCCATCACTTCATAAATCCAGCTGTTGATTTCTTCTTCTAATGTAAGCTCAGGCTCGACAATAGGGTCCTTATCATCATCTTTATTACAACTCCAAAGTAATCCGCTCAGGATCACAAAGAAGAAAGCTCTCAAGAATTGGGTTGATTTCATATTTGGGTAGTTTGGATACTTACCAACGTTGCATTGTGCAAAAGCGTTTGAAATTTAATTTGAAATTTTAATAAGTAGAACCAAAAGACACGTCATGAGTTTGACTATCCTGAAGCTCTCCCTTTTCACATTTCAATACTCGGTATGGGTACTTACGAAGTAAATCATAATTATGGGTTGCCATCAATATCGCCGTCCCCTTTTTATTTATTTCTTGGAAAAGCTTGAAGATACCTTCCGCCACATCCGGGTCTAGATTTCCTGTTGGCTCATCTGCAAGTAAAATCGAAGGCTCATTGAGCAAAGCCCTCGCTATTACCACACGCTGCTGTTCGCCACCAGAAAGCTGATGAGGCATTTTACTTGAGGCGTTGTTCAGACCCACCAAGAGCAAGACTTCCGCCATGCGGGCATTTATTTTTGATTTATCCGTCCAGCCCGTTGCTCTCATGACAAATGCTAAATTTTCAGCTACTGAGCGATCATTGAAAAGTTGAAAATCCTGGAAAATAATCCCGATTTTTCTTCTCAGATAAGGAATCTCCTTGATCTTGATTTTTTCCAGATTAAATCCCGCCACTTCGGCACTCCCGCTTTTCAACTCTAAATCGGCGTAAAGTGTTTTTAATAAGGAGCTTTTCCCACTACCGGTCCTACCGATTAGAAACACAAATTCGTGCTGCTCCACGGAGAAGTTAACATTCGTTAGTATAGGATCAACGCCCTGAAAGATTGTCGCTTGGTTTACCTGAAGTACAGGCTGAGTACTAAAATCCATTCTTATAATTCTAATTTTTGCAATTTCCCAAAAGGAAGTTCTTTAATTAACTTGTCAAGTTCTTCTTCCTTTCCTTCCAGACCAAATTTCTCAATTTTCTTCAGTGGCCTATCTGCTCTGAAATAGGCTACTAATACAAAGTTCTCATCTCTGATCTGAATGTAGTCAGGGATTTTCGCTTTGCCTTTCACTTTGATAATATACATAGGGGAAATTAAAAAAGACCGACAAAAGCCGGCCTTTCACTAGTTATTTGCCAGCTGCTTTGGCATGATCTGCCAAAAACGTTGCCAAACCAGAATCTGTCAATGGATGATTAAGCAAACTCGTGATTACTTTCAATGGACAGGTGACCACATCTGCTCCGACTTCAGCACATTTCAACAGGTGCATGCTATGACGTACAGAGGCAGCAAGTACTTCTGTTTCATACCCGTAATTTCCGTAGATATGCACGATCTGGGCGATAAGCTCCATTCCATCAAAGGAAATATCATCTAATCTCCCAATGAAAGGAGAAACATAATTAGCTCCGGCTTTGGCTGCAAGAAGTGCTTGGCCCGCAGAGAAGATCAAGGTGCAATTAGTACGGATTCCTTCACTTTGGAAGTATTTAAGAGCCTTTAGTCCATCTTTGATCATTGGGATTTTCACTACGATCTTGTCATCGATTTTTGCAAGTTCTTTCCCTTCTTTGACCATGCCTTCATAATCCGTAGCGATTACTTCTGCACTTACTTTATCATCTACGATATCACAGATCGCTTTGTAGTGAGCTCTTACTTTTTCTTCTCCACTGATGCCTTCTTTGGCCATCAGGGAAGGGTTAGTAGTTACGCCATCTAAAACTCCTAGGTCATAAGCTTCGCGAATGTCAGCTAGATTGGCTGTGTCAATAAAGAATTTCATGTTTGAATTGTTTAATAGGATTGAAATCACTTTCCTTTGCTTTGAGACTCTTCTCTTACTTAAAAAAACAGTATAAAAGCCGTATAGAAGTACGATTCCAAATGGATTTGATTGTAAGAAACAAAGTTAGAAGATTAATCAAGATTTGGAACCTGATTGGACTTGCCTGAAAAAAAATAGGGCAAAAAAGAAGCGGCATCGCACCGCTCAACCACCTACCCTTGCTTCCTTCCGGACCTGGGGGATTCAGCAGGAGCTGGTCGTGCCGCCGGCGCAAAGGTAAGGAGAAAATATCCCCTTGCAATATTACTTATCCATTTTCAGCCTGAAATGAGTTTTTAGCCTGACTATGAGCTTCATTAATTTCAAATCTGAAATCTCAAATTTGAAATTAATTTGTTTTCGCCAGATGCATCTGAAATTCCAGTACGTTGCAATGAATAAATTCATCCTCTGCTAGGTCATCAAAAATCTCTTCGTCAAACTCCAGTTCAGTTTTTTCGATTTTGCCATCTGGATGTACTATGAGCTCAATCCCCGCGAACGTGTCAGGATCAACCTGCACCAAAACTTGGTAATCGTCAAAAACTCGCTTGAAATACTGTGGAAATGCTGCTGCCATAGTTAAATCTATTTATAATGAATATACTTTGAGTTGATTTGGTACTATATACCTTAATCTTCACCAAGGCATATTTCAAAATTTACAGAGTTTTTTGTATATAAATGAAACAGGAAACTTTCAAAAAATACCCTATATAAGGTGTTTTTTGAAGGCTTTTTTCTAATTATTTTTATATAAAAACACAACTATGGAAAAAAAATTGTTTTTAATTAAGGTAGTACTATTAGCGTTTGTAATCGTTGGTGGATTTAGCTGCAATGAAAATCTGGAAGATCATAATTTAAATCTATCCCAATCCAAGACTCTTCAAGTTTTGGATGGTACCCTTAAAATACCATCTTTCGACCTTTATGAAAATATCATTTCGGGGCAAGAAAGGATGGAGAAATTTTGAAAACATTGTAAATGCAAAAGGAAATTATCGAATTAACCAAGATGGATATAATGAGATAAGTTTATGGCAAGGTGATTCTCTTTTGGAAATCTTAGATGAGGATGGATTCGTCATTATTGGTGATTATTTGTTCTTTCTCGATTTTAACAATAGAATTGTTGTAGTTTCATCAGACTTTGAGTTGAAAAACAGTATAATGGAAGGTGTTTTCTCCAGTAACAACATTAGATTATTTTCTTTTGATGACGATGTAATCGGTTTAATTGAGGTGAACAGCCCATCAACTATTGCAAAATCTCTATACAATTCGCGTATTGCGTCTGTATATAATCCATCTGCCGTTACTGTAGCTGGGGGCTGTGGGTGGGATAAATGCGATAATTCACAAAATTATGGTGATATTTCCGGATTGGGATATTCAGGAGGAAATTTTAGGTATAGATTAGACGCTAAACATGTTTATGCAGCTGCTGGAATATCATTTAAATTGTTTTCAAAAGCTAAACATATGAGGAAACCAGATGATGGATCACTTTTTTGGACAGCTGAAGCGACCACCCAATACCTTTGGTTCGACTATGAATTTTTAAGTAAAAAGAATGGTAGTAGCTTGCAAAAGCAATCTGGAGAAAGGAGCCAATTTATTAATGATTTTGAGGTGAGATATTATTCTTCAAGTAGAGGGCTAGAGAGATTTTATTTAAAAACTCAATTTTACGCTGAAGCTGGTGGAAACCATGGTTATTCTCCTATAGGAACCTTTTGGCAGTTTAACTTAAGACAAATTGATAAGGGATATTAATATGAAAACTCTCCGAATACTTTTAATTTCAATTTTAGGATTTGTTTTAATTGAAAGTTCATATGCCCAAGGTAAATTGGCTTTAGAAGCTAAAATAGGGACTGGCTCAACACAAATAGATTACGTAGGAGATTCCCCAGAATTGGTCGTCTCCACTAGTGACCACGTGTTTTTTGGACTGGGATTGGTGAAAACGTTTGAAAATGGATGGTCCTATGGCCTTGAGAGCGAATACTACCGCCTTGATCTGTTTTTCTCCTATACACCCTTAGATGAGATCAAGAATAAAGGTGGTATGAGAAGTGATTATTGGGCTTTTGGGCCTAAAATTCAAAAAGATTTTCATGTACTACCGAAAATGGGGTTCAGCCTAGCCACTGGTTTACATCTAACTTACAACTCCACTGAAGATTATCAATTTCAAGGAGGAGAATTACAGTCTGTGAGGCAACCGGGGGGTGAGCCAAGGGTTCCTGTAAAGATTTATGGATTAAGATCCGTAGAAGAATTTACTTTTCTTGTAAAACCGGAAATTGGAGTCTTTTGCGATATCAATAAGCACTCAAGGATTATGCTTTCTGGCAAATGGGGCTTAGGCCTTAGAGAACCTTCCATCGTGATTGACCTTGACCGAATAGAATTTGAAGAACAAACCTATCAAAATAAGTATTCCTTCAGTGGAAATTATTTCTCTGCGCTTCTTGGGTATCGATATTCCTTTTAATTATTTATTGTTTTACTATCAAGACTGCAGATCGGCAGTCTTGATTTTTTGTAACTTTATTACAGTCATTCGAGTAAGTTTTTTACAGCTTAAAATAGTGGGTTTTATGGCTATTTAGTGTGATTTTTCCTTTTTTTCTTACCCCACCTTCCCTCCCTGTTCAATTCCGAACATATCCAATAGTACTATTTCCACATTTAGTTCTTTTTCAGTAAGGCAACTCGTTTTTAGTATGGTCTGAAAGCAGATAAAGGATATAAGGTTGGCTCTGGCCATGGACACTTACCGTAGTAAACAGGGTCACTGTGCTATAGTTGAACAGTTTACCCGGTTAGGGGAGACTTCTCCGTTGATGGGCAGGCTGAGGCAACTATCCGAAATCACCGCTCTATAATTCCATTTTAGTTATGTAGCCTGCGAGTACACATTTTATTGCGGCTTTGTTTTTTGGAGATATTTTTTTGTAAAAAAATATGATTCATGCTTTGTCCTTAACAATCCCTTTCTAAATTTGCGCTTATTCTTATGAAAACAATTGCAAATAAATACTGGTGGTGGCACGCTTACTTTTTCCAAAAAGAAGTTTAGATAGCCCCTGCATGTAACATTGCGTAATGACATAGTACAAAAGGCTTACTGGATTTCCGGTAAGCCTTTTTTCATGAAAAATCAACCACAAGATGACTCATATCAAGCTCCCCATTCTCACCACCTACAAAAAGCGTCTGGCTGACATTATCACTCCTGTGAGTATTTATCTGCAGATTCGAGACCGATTTGCTAATCCGATTCTTTTGGAAAGTTCTGATTATCACGGACAGGAAAACAGCTATTCATACATCTGCTTCAATCCCCTGGCTACCTTTAGTTTCAGTGCGGGAAAGGTAAAAGAAACACTTCCCTTTGGTCATTCGGTATCGTATGAAGTAAGCTCTGATCAAAAGCTGATGGAGAGCCTCAGAGCTTTTGGAAATAAGTTTGACACAAGTCAAGACACTTTTAAATTCAGTTCTAATGGGCTCTTTGGGTACATTCAGTACGATTCTGTCGCTTATTTTGAAGATATCAAACTCCAAAATACTCAACCTTCGGAAGTGCCGATGATGCAGTATTCAGTGTATCAGAATATTATCGTGGTGGATCATTACAAGAATGAACTCCACCTGCTGGAGCATCGCATAGCGGGAGCAGAGAATCCAGAATTGATGGATGAGATCGAACGCATACTCTCTAATAAAAACATTCCAAGCTATTCTTTTAAAAGAGTAGGAGAGGAAAGCTCTAACTATACGGATGAGGAATTCTTGAAGATTTTGAATCAAGGACGTGAGCACTGCTTCAAAGGCGATGTCTTCCAAATAGTACTTTCCAGAAGGTTTAGTACAGCATTCAAAGGCGACGAATTCAATGTGTATCGCGCCCTTCGATCTGTGAATCCTTCTCCCTATTTATTTTATTTCGATTACGGTTCTTTTAAAGTTTTTGGGAGTTCGCCAGAAGCTCAGATAGTAGTGAAAGATAAAAAAGCGACCATATACCCAATTGCAGGGACTTTCCGGAGAACAGGCAATGATCTGGAAGATGCTGCTTTGGCACGCAAGCTTTATGATGATCCCAAAGAGAACTCGGAACATGTGATGCTGGTAGATTTGGCGAGAAACGACCTAAGTCGGTCATCTGAAAAAGTATCGGTAGATGTATTCAAAGAGATTCAATACTATTCTCATGTTATTCACTTGGTGTCGAAAGTGACAGGAGAATTACCTGAAAACGCCAATCCACTTCAGCTCGTTGCAGATACATTTCCTGCAGGTACTCTTTCCGGTGCACCTAAATATAGAGCGATGCAATTGATCGATGAGCTTGAGAATATTTCACGTGAGTTTTACGGAGGAGCGATTGGCTATTTGGGATTCAATGGAGATTTCAATCATGCGATTTTGATCCGATCCTTTGTGTCTGAAAATAACCAGCTGAGATTCCAAGCTGGGGCAGGAGTAGTAGCAAAATCAACTATTCCCTCAGAGCTTCAAGAAGTGGCAAATAAACTGGAAGCGCTTAGAGTGGCACTCAGAGCCGCGGAAGGAATTTAAATTTTCCAGTTTTTCAACATTCCAATCTTTCAATTACTTAAAATGAAAATACTCGTCCTCGATAACTACGATTCCTTTACCTATAATCTTGTTTACATTGTCAGGCAACTGGGCTATGGAATTCAGATGGAGGTGTTCCGAAATGACAAAATCAGTTTGGAAGACGTAGCTCAATACGACAAAATTATTCTCTCACCAGGCCCGGGTGTCCCAGAAGATGCCGGAATCATGCCTGAGCTTTTGAAGAAATATGCTTCAACTAAGTCTATTTTAGGAGTATGTCTCGGGCATCAGGCAATTGGTCAAGCTTTTGGAGGTGATTTGATCAATTTGTCCGAAGTACTTCATGGGGTAGCTTCTATAGTAAAAGTGGAGGATGATTTGCTTTTCAAAGACGTTCCCGATACTTTTAGTATTGGCAGGTATCATTCCTGGGTTGTCAATGAAAACACCCTTTCGCCAGACTTGGAAGTGATCGCCCGTACACCGGATAATCAAATTATGGCTGTCAGGCACAAGCAGTTTGATGTACGAGGAGTTCAATTTCATCCCGAAAGTATTCTGACCGAAAATGGCATTCAAATCCTAAAGAATTGGTTGGAGAATTAAAACAGAATAATTTAATATCATCCCTGTTATGAAATCGAGCATACCTTAAGATTCACACACTGGGATGATTATAATGCATGCGAGATTCCATATGACCATTAAAAAACAATTATAAACAGATGAAAGAAATATTAAATCATCTAATAGAACACCGTACACTAACACGCGAAGATGCGCGCGAGGTGCTGAAAAACATTACTGCCGGAACGTATAATCAGAGTCAAATTGCGGCATTTATGACTGTATATATGATGCGGAGTATTACGGTGGAGGAGCTTTCAGGCTTTCGCGAGGCCATGCTTGAGCGATGCATTCCTGTGGAAATTGCCGAATATGATGCCATGGATCTTTGCGGTACAGGTGGTGACGGAAAAGATACCTTTAATATTTCCACTTTATCTTCTTTTGTGGTCGCTGCTGCAGGTCAGAATGTAGCAAAGCATGGCAACACCGGCGTATCTTCCATATGTGGATCGTCTAATCTGCTGGCTTATTTTGGCTATGAGTTCACCAGTGACTTGGACAAAATCCGTCAGAGTTTGGATGAAGTGGGCATTTGCTTTTTGCATGCACCTCTATTTCACCCAGCTATGAAGCATGTGGGGCCGATCAGAAAAGAACTTGGAGTAAAAACTTTCTTCAATATGCTTGGCCCAATGGTGAATCCAAGTTTTCCCAGAAAACAATTGGTGGGCGTATTTAGTCTGGAACTGGCAAGGCTTTATGGCTATCTATATCAGGAAATGCAGGGAAGATTCTCCATTCTTCATGCTTTGGATGGCTATGATGAGATTTCTTTGACAGGTGATTTTAAAATGATCTCCAATAACGGCGAAAAAGTATTGAAGCCTGAAAATATTGGTCTTCCTAGGTTAAATGCTGATTCAATTAAAGGTGGGAATACCATACAAGAATCCGCTAAAATCTTTGAATCCATCCTAAAAGGGAAGGGTACTAAAAGTCAAAATGCTGTGGTGCTGGCAAATTCTGCTGCCGCTTTAGTAACTGCTGATGAAGGACTTTCTTTCCCGGATGCTATCGCAAAAGCTGAAGAAGTGTTGCTTTCCAGAAAAGCATTGGCAGTATTTGATGGTCTTGTCAATCCTAAAACCTCAGTTTCCTTAGTTTAAATTCTCATGAATATTTTAGATAAAATTATTGCACAAAAGCACCTAGAAGTAGCTGAGAGAAGCAGTTTGGTGCCAGTGAAACTTTTGGAGAATAGTATCTTTTTCGAAGGAAAGGTGGTCTCTATGAAGAAGTATGTTACTGATTCTGAAAAATCAGGAATCATCTCAGAATTTAAAAGGAAGTCACCTTCCAAAGGGTTGATTAACGGCTCTGCTTCTGTAGAAGCCACAAGTATAGGCTATATGCAGGCTGGAGCGTCAGCCTTATCGATTTTGACGGATACTGATTTCTTCGGCGGCACAAATGCAGATCTGAAGGAAGCTCGGAAATTTAATTTCTGCCCGATACTTCGAAAGGATTTTGTGGTGGATGAATATCAGATTCTCGAATCTAAGTCTATTGGAGCGGATTGTATTCTACTCATTGCAGCGGCATTGGATCCTGAGCGATTGAAGGAATTGGCGGCTTTTGCCAAAAGCTTAGGACTAGAAGTTTTGATGGAAGTGCACGATGGGGAGGAGTTGGAAAGAAGCCTTTGCGAAGAACTAGATTTGGTGGGGGTAAACAACAGAAATCTAAAGACATTTGATGTGTCATTGCAGACTTCCTTGGACTTAGTGGATAAAATCCCTTCTGATTTTGTGAAGATTTCTGAAAGTGGCATTTCTGATCCTAGCACGCTAATCACCATGAGAAAGGCTGGGTTCGATGGATTCCTTATTGGGGAAAATTTCATGAAATCCAGCCGTCCGGAACAGGCTGCTTACACCTTCATTAAAGAATACAAAAGGCTTTTGTCCAAAGAACCAACGATAAGCTTAAGATGAAAATCAAAGTCTGTGGGATGCGGGATCCCGAGAATATCCAAAATCTGATTCAAGAAGTAAACCCTGATTGGATGGGATTGATTTTCTATTCCAAATCACCAAGATACGTTTCAGTCGATTTTGCTGCAGAAATCCAGGTAGCCGAAGTCCCGAAGGTAGGGGTATTTGTGAATGAATCCATTGAGTTTATCCTTTCGAAAATCGATGAATTCAAGTTGGCTGCTATTCAACTGCATGGAGATGAAAGCCCTGAATATGTCCGGGAGCTAAAATTGAAAACAGGTAAAAAGCTTTGGAAAGTCATCTCAGTGGGAGAAACTATTAATTGGGAAACCTTGAGGGATTATGTGGGGTTAGTTGAATACTTTCTATTTGATACGGCAGCTGCTGTGCATGGTGGTTCGGGTAGGAAATTCAATTGGCAGGTACTGGAAAACTATCCTTTCGAGAAGGGATTTATACTGAGTGGAGGGCTGGACGAAGAAAGTTCATCTGAAGTGATTTCTTTTGCAGAAAAAATGCCACAGCTAGTTGGGGTTGATTTGAATTCAAAATTTGAGGATGCTCCAGGATTGAAGAATATAGAGAAACTGAAAAGTTTTAAAAATAATATTAGTACATAATGGTCAGTCCATGTCTATGGACTAGTTACTATCAACTATAGAATTATGATCAAAGTAGATGAAAAGGGCTTTTACGGCAAGTTTGGAGGAGCTTACATCCCCGAAATGCTACATCCCAATGTGGAAGAACTGAAGGAGAATTATGAGTCAATTATGGCTTCTAAGGAGTTTCAGGATGAGTTCAGAGGTTTGCTTAAAGATTATGTTGGTCGTCCGACTCCACTCTATTTTGCTTCCCGTCTATCTGAAAAATATGGGACCAAAATCTACCTTAAGCGGGAGGACCTTTGTCACACCGGTGCTCATAAGGTGAACAATACTATTGGTCAAATCATTTTGGCGAAGAAATTAGGTAAGAAAAGAATAATTGCAGAAACCGGGGCTGGTCAACATGGTGTAGCTACAGCGACTGTTTGTGCTTTGATGGGCATGGAATGTACTGTCTATATGGGTGAAGTTGACATTGCACGCCAGCATCCCAATGTGGAACGGATGAAGATTTTAGGAGCAACCGTAGTTCCTGCAACTTCAGGCTCGAAAACACTGAAAGATGCCACCAATGAAGCCATGCGTGCCTGGATTAATAATCCTGTAGATACACATTACATTATTGGATCTGTAGTAGGGCCACATCCTTATCCAGAGATGGTTGCAAGGTTTCAATCCGTTATTTCGGAAGAGATCAAGTGGCAATTGAAGGAGAAGGAAGGAAGAGAAAACCCAGATATAGTAATTGCATGTGTGGGCGGAGGATCAAATGCTGCTGGTGCTTTTTTTCACTATTACAATAGTCCTGAGGTTCGTTTGGTGGCTGCTGAGGCAGCTGGCTTGGGGGTTTTATCCGGAAAATCAGCAGCAACAACTGTTCTTGGAACCCCTGGGGTTTTGCATGGATCTAAAACGATATTAATGCAAACAGAAGACGGACAAGTTGTGGAGCCGCATTCTATTTCAGCAGGGTTGGATTATCCAGGTATTGGACCCGTTCATGCACATCTTTTTGATGTAGGAAGAGGAGAGTTTGTGGCAGTAGAGGACAAGGATGCAATGGCAGCTGGTATCGAATTGAGTAAAATGGAGGGGATTATTCCAGCCATTGAATCTGCTCATGCGCTGCATGCCTTGAATATGATTGAATATTCCAAAGATGATGTGATCGTGATCAACTTATCAGGAAGAGGAGACAAGGATTTGGATACTTACATTAAGTGGGGAGGATATTGATTTACGAAGTACGATTTACGAGGTGATTTTGAACTCCAATCGTAATTTGGAATGGTTGACTTTTACAAGTGAAAAATGTTGAATGTCGAACATCGAATAATGAAGTGGGCATCCTAATACAAAGGAGGAAAAAATATAACCCTGAAAGGGTTTTACCATTAATAACCATGGGTGCAACCCATGGTCAACATGATAATTAAGTTCATGCAACCCTGTAGGGGTTGAACTATTGATTTTTGAATTTTTCAATAAAAAATAATGAATGTTGAAATTCGAATGCTGAATAATGAAGTTTTCAAATTTGAATAATCAAGTACTAAATCGTAGAGACAGAAAATGAATAGAATACATAAACTATTTGAAACCAAAAAGGAGCGTGTGCTCTCGATCTACTTTACAGCAGGTTTTCCAAAGTTGGAAGATACTATGCCGATCATGGAAGCTGCACAGGCTGGAGGAGCGGATATCATTGAGATAGGAGTGCCCTATTCTGATCCAGTAGCTGATGGTCCGACGATACAGGACAGCAATATGATAGCGCTGGAAAATGGGATTTCATTAAAAAAGATCTTTGAACAGCTGAGAGGCTTTCGTGCAAAAATCCATATCCCCGTAGTGGTGATGGGCTATCTAAACCCGATCATGCAATACGGGATGGAAGCCTTTTGCAAAAAATGTAAAGATGTGGGAGTTGATGGTCTGATTTTGCCCGATCTTCCTATGCAACAATACCAGGATGATTACAAAGAGCTTTTTGAGCAATATGGCTTGGTGAATACTTTCTTGATTTCACCCCAAACCAGTGAAAAGCGAATTAAAGAGATCGATGAGAATACCAATGGCTTCATCTACATGGTTTCCTCCCATAGCATCACAGGTGCCAAAACCGGGATAAGCGAAGAGCAGATTTCTTATTTCGAACGGGTAAAAGCGATGAATCTGAAAAATCCTAGATTGATTGGATTTGGGATATCTGATTCGGAAACCTTCACTACCGCTTCGAAATATAGCAATGGAGCTATCATAGGATCAGCTTTTATCAAGACAGTAAAAGATTCAAAAAACCTGAGTGAAGACATTCAGGGATATATTCAATCCGTAATCAATTAAGATTTCCCAATGATTAGCTTTTCCAAAGTTTCGAACTTTGGAAAAGTTTATACAAAATCAACAAAATCATGATCATCCAACTTCAACCTGATATTTCCGACAACCAGAAGGAAAATTTGATCCAAAAAGTCAATGGCATTGGCTATAAAACCACTGAGGTGAAAACCCAGCTGGGAGACTATCTGATCGGTATCGGAAAAAAAGAATTTGATATCCGTAAAATTGGCCAGATGGATGGGATAATTGATATTCACATTGTATCTGACGAATATAAATTGGTGTCCAAAAAATGGAAGGCCAAGCCAACTTCCGTTGATTTGGGAGATGGTGTATTCATCAAGGAAGGGGAAATGGCAGTGATCACTGGACCATGTTCCATTGAATCAGAGGAGCAAATTCGTGCTGTAGTCGCACATTGCGTAGAAAATGACATCAAGATGATGCGTGGCGGAGTGTTCAAGCCAAGGAGCAGCCCGTATGCGTTCCGTGGTTTGGGATTGGAAGGTTTGAAACTATGGCATACAATCGCAAGCGAAGCTGGAATCAAGATAGTGACCGAAGTGATGCAGACTTCTCAAATCGAAGAAATGTATCCCTACGTGGATGTCTATCAGGTGGGAGCCAGAAATTCCCAGAATTTCAACCTGCTTGATGAATTGGGGAAAGTGGATAAAGCTGTGATTATTAAGCGAGGGATATCAGGCACAATCGAGGAACTTTTGCAATCTGCAGAATATGTATTCTCGGGAGGAAATGAGAAGCTGATTCTCTGTGAAAGAGGGATTCGAACCTATGAGCGAGCTTCCAGAAATACGTTGGACTTAAATGCTATTCCGATTTTGAAGGCAAAATCCCACTTGCCTGTGATCGTGGATCCTTCGCACGGAATCGGCATTCGCGCTTATGTGCCTCAGATGGCTTTGGCTGGAGTAATGTCAGGAGCGGACGGCATAATATACGAATCACATGAGGTCCCTGAAAAAGCTTATTCTGACGGTCAGCAGACACTTGATTTTGCACAAAGTGCTAGACTTGCAGGCTGGATCCGAGATAGTTTTGCGATGAGAAAAGGATTTGATTTGTTGTAGAGGAATTGAAAAAGTCAGTGGGAGCTGGCTTTTATTTTTTTGATAGCTAAAAGAATGATTCCAGGAAGACAGCTCAACTATTACGTTGAAGCTCCTCCTGGAAATTAAAAAATTTGTTTGGTTTCTTTGGATAGATAAGATGAAGGCTTTTTAATACTTAGTTTCTGGCCTGCTTTGAATTATTAAATAGAGTTGGGGTTTTCTTCTTTAGTGTAAAATAAGATAGTGGCACCTTCGACATAGTCTGAGGTATATCCATACTATTCTCCATTGACATAGGTTCTGTAATTGAGTTTGATGGTTTCGAACTCTGAGATTGTTCTGCCAAATGCGTTTTGCTGGTGTATTTTATTGTCATCAGAATCAATCAACGGGTAAAATCATTTTTAATAGGGATGAAGTCTTAAAGTTTGGGGCTTCAATTAATTGTCTTTAATCCATGTAAGTTGGATTTCTTCAAGCAGTGTTAAAAATAGACAGGTATGAACATACCTTTTTACTGTCCCACATACAGGAAATATTTCCCAAAAGATATTTTAAATACATTATTTTGGTTTTCAAGTCAGTCAAATTGCTACATTTAGGAATGAAAAATATTTTTTTACTAGCTTTTTTTTTGATTTCTACCACTGGATTTGCGCAAATCGAAGTGGGAAATGGATTATTTCAATACAAAGAGGTCTTTGTAGAAACAGATAATTTTGGGTCTGAATACCTCGAAAAGTTGGAAAGTGCCGTACCTGAGATACAAAATGATTCAACTCTCAGATTGAAGGTCCTTAATGACCTCGGATATTACTACCACACCCGCAATCTGAACCTAGCACTTGAATATATTGAGCAGGGATTAGAAGAAGCTAGAGAAAGTGGGAATACGTATTGGGAAGGAAAACTAATGGTTTCCCAAGGAGCTATTTTGCTTAGAATGGAGGAGTTGGATTTGGCTGAGTATGTGCTCAAAGAAGCGCTCCTCAAAATCCCTGAAAACGAAGGCTGGTTATTGTTTACCAATTTGGGATATGTGTACGAACGAAAAGGAATGCTGGGAGAAGCCTTCGTCTATGCTGCCAAAACTTTGGAGATTGGGGAGAAATATGGCGACATCAAAGCCATCGCAATGGCTTATTCAGATATGAGTAACCTTTTTTGGAAGCAAGGGAAGTTTGATGCTGCGTTGAATTACGGGCTTAAATCGCTTAATATATTCGAGAAAAGAGGGATGAAGGATTTGGATTACGACTTTACGCTTCATTTGGTAGGGCAATTCTTGGTTGATTTGGATAGACCTAAGGAGGCGCTTGAATACTTCCAGCAGTCAGTGCAATTGGGGGAGCGCTATGGTTTTTATAATAATCTGAGCGATACATTTATTGCACTCTCCAATCTGCAATCCAAAATGGGTTTCTATTCGGAAGCACAAAAATCAGGATTGGAAGCGCTCCGATATGCTGAATTGCTCGAAAACGAATTTATGATCATGCGTTCTTACATGGCTTTAGGTAAAGTAAGCAATGCATCAGGAGATTTTTTACAGGCGTCTAAATACTTGGAAACTAGCATCACTGAAGTAAAGGAGAATTTTGGGGATAAGTTTTATTTGAGTTTGGTTTATGATGAGTTGAGTAAAGCTTATGAAGGCTCCGAATCTTTTGAAAATGCACTTGTGGCTTCCAGAAAATCTGATGAACTCCGCAAGGATGTTTTTACAGCAGAGGCAGAGGAGCAGATATCCATACTTCAGACTCAAATGGATGTCGCCCAAAAGGAAAATACCATTAAGCTTCAGGAGGCTGCATTGAGCAGACAGCGGATTCTGCTAGTTTTCTACCTTACTTTGGCTGGGATTTTAGTAATCTTTTTATTTCTGCTTTACCGGGTTTTCCTCCGGAAAAAGAGATACAGTACACTTTTGGAGAAAAAGAACCAGGAGAAAGAATTTCTGCTTAAAGAAATCCATCATCGGGTAAAAAATAATCTGGAAACAATCTCCAGCCTCTTGACACTTCAGATTGCAAAAATTGATGATCCAAAGTTCAAACAAGTCATGGAGGAGACCTATACCAGAGTTCAAAGCATGGGAATGATTCACCTTAGTCTGTATAAAGAAGGTAATCTGAAGCAGGTGGAGATGAAGGGGTTTTTTGCAGGCTTAGGAAAATTTATTCTGGATACTTATGATGCCTCAGGTAGGATTGATTTCTCTACTGAAATGAATTCCTTGGAATTGGACGTGGATGTAGCTATTCCAATTGGACTTATAGTAAATGAACTGATTTGTAATTCTCTCAAATACGCATTCCCTCGGCAAAAAGCGGGACAAATTTGCGTTCGATTGTACCAAAAGGAAGGGAATCTTTTCCTGAAAGTTTCTGACAATGGAATTGGAATCATGGAAACTTCCAAAACGAAGGGAACGGGCTTTGGCAGTGAGTTAATTAGCTTACTTACACGTCAATTGGACGGGCAGATGACCCTAGTTAATGAAACAGGCACTTCATTTTCTTTTGAATTTATACTAAACAAAGCAGCATGAGTATAACTCGAATTTTGATTGTAGAGGATGATATGATCATCGCTGCGAATATCAGCTTGCAGCTCAGTAAGCTGGGCTATGAAGTCACAGGAATAGAGACCAAAGCTGAAGAAGCAGTACATCATGCACTTGAGACCAAGCCGGATATTATCCTGATGGATATTCAGCTGAAAGGGGAGTCCAGTGGCATTACTGCTGCGCATGAAATCCATAAATATTTGGATATTCCATTGATCTTCCTAACAGCAAACGAGGATGATGCTACATTTCAAAAAGCAAAGGAGACTCATCCTTTTGCTTTTATTTCCAAACCTTTTACCAAACAAAATCTGGAAAGAACAATCGCATTGGTAGAGGAAAGAATTAAAGAAAACCCTTCAAATCTCTCCTCTATGGAAACTTTTGTGGATTCTCATGAGGACAGGATTTTTATCAGAAATCAAAATAGGTTGATCAAAGTAATGCTGGATGATATTCTTTGGGTGGAGGCTGAAAGGAATTATTGTAAAATCATCACGGTCCAACAGTCCTATTTGATAGTGAGTCCGCTGAATAAGCTTTGTGAGAAAATCGATCAAAAGCGTTTCATTCGAATTCATCGCTCATTTATGGTCAATTTTTCCAAACTCGATGCAGTCACAGATTCTAGTGTAGAGCTCAAAGGGAAGCTTATTCCTATAGGAAAGCAATACAAGGATGAACTGTACAAGTTGATGAATAAGGTATAGCGGGTTTGCCTTGTCAATAGCTCATAGCGTGAATTTGAATTATCGCTTCCTTTCTCCGTATTACATTCCTATTTCAGTCAATAGCTTCCAGTTGTCAGCATTGGTTTTCTATTATTTCCTTTCAAATAATTTATAGGAATTACTCATTTGTCAATATTTCCATACCTTTGCAGTCCGTTCGGGTGAATGGAGTGTGTTTGGCTTGCTTAACACATTGATTTACAACTAAAAACAATAGTCCGCTGACCCGATGACTATTGCTATTCAGGGTTTGTATTATTATGTCTAACAAAGAAGAATTTAACTGGGACAACTTCGAGACCAAAGGTTTTGGAGAAGGCTATTCCAAAGAAGAGCGTGAGCAAATGGCTGCAATGTACGAGGGTACATTAGGCGAGATCACTGAGAAAGAAGTAATCAAAGGTACCGTAGTAGGGGTGAATGACAAGGACGTCATCATCAACATCGGCTTTAAATCTGATGGGTTGGTTCCTCTTTCGGAATTTAGAGATCTTGAGTCTATCAAGCCAGGTGATACTGTAGAGGTGTTCATCGAAGAGCAAGAAAACGCGCTTGGTCAGTTGATCCTTTCCCGCAAGAAAGCTAAGATCGTACGTGCTTGGCAGGACATCGAAGATGCCCTTGAGCATGACAATGTGATCGAAGGATTGGTGAAAAGAAGAACTAAAGGTGGTTTGATCGTAGATATCTACGGGGTAGAAGCATTCTTGCCAGGTTCTCAGATCGACGTGAAGCCTATCAGAGATTTTGATATCTATGTAGGTAAGAAAATGGAAGTGAAAGTGGTGAAAATCAACCACGCAAATGATAACGTAGTAGTATCTCACAAAGTGTTGATCGAGAAGGATCTTGAGAAGCAAAAAGCGGAGATCTTGAACAACCTTGAGAAAGGCCAAGTATTAGAAGGTGTGATCAAGAACATGACTAATTTCGGTGTATTCATCGATCTTGGTGGTGTAGATGGTCTTCTTCACATTACAGATATCTCTTGGGGACGTATCAATCATCCAGAAGAAGTATTGCAACTTGATCAGAAAGTTCAGATTGTGGTTCTTGACTTTGATGATGATAAGAAGAGAATTTCTTTGGGTATGAAGCAGCTTACTGCTCATCCTTGGGATTCTTTGGCGTCTAGCCTTGAAATCGGATCTAGAATTAAGGGTAAGATCGTAAACGTAGCAGACTACGGTGCGTTCCTTGAGCTTGCTCCAGGTGTTGAAGGGTTGATCCACGTTTCTGAAATGAGCTGGTCTCAGCATTTGAGAAACCCAGCTGACTTCGTCAAAGTAAGTGACGAAATCGAAGCGGTGGTATTGACGCTTGACAAAGACGACAGAAAAATGTCCCTCGGTATCAAGCAATTGACTGAAGATCCATGGACTAAGAACGACATGGGTACTAAGTACTCTGTTGGCACCAAGCACACAGGTGTGGTAAGAAACTTGACAAACTTCGGCTTGTTCCTAGAATTGGAAGAAGGAATCGATGGGTTAGTTCACGTATCTGACCTTTCTTGGACTAAGAAAATCAAGCATCCATCGGAGTTTGTGAAAGTAGGAGATGAGCTAGCAGTAGCCGTTCTTGAGCTTGACGTCGACAACAGAAGACTTGCGCTTGGGCATAAGCAATTAGAAGAAAATCCTTGGGATACGTTCGAATCTGTATTCCCAATCGGATCAGTTCATAAGTGTACTGTAGTTTCTAAGAATGACAAAGGTGCAGTACTTGAATTGCCTTACGGTCTTGAAGGGTTTGCTACTGTGAAGAACTTGGAAAAAGAAGACGGATCTCAAGTAGAGGTAGGTGAGTCTTTGGATTTCAAAGTATCTGAATTCTCTAAAGATGATAAGAGAATCGTTCTTTCTCACACGGCAATGTTCAGAGAGGATACTTCCAAGCCTGCTAAGAAAGAAGCTAAGAAGAAACCTGAATCAGGTTCTACTCCTTCTTCTTCATCTTCAACTCCGGCTGAGAAGTCAACACTTGGGGACTTGGATGCATTGACTCAATTGAAAGAGCAAATGGAAGGGAAAAAGTAAGCAGCTAGATTCTAGAACTTAGAAGCAAGACTTATTACTTCATAAATTGAAAACGCCGACTGAGAAGTCGGCGTTTTTTTATTTAATA